>JANYLK010000138.1 GCA_025357875.1 Granulicella sp. | reverse complement strand
GGAACATTTGCTGTCGCTGGAATTGGGTTGGGCTGGTACGGGCACAAGGTGAGTCTGCGGATCGAGTCTTGGGGCCGGAGGGCGGATGAATGCGACCTGATCTTCCAGCAGATGAGCGGGCGTGAAGACGCCTGCGAAATTGAGGTTGGCAGCAATCGACGACTGGGGAACTCATCTGGTGGGGCGTCGCTGGTGAACCCCCATTTTCCTGTGGCAGCGGCGGCTTCGAAGTAGCTCGCTCGCTGAAGGCTATGCTGTTCCTGGCAAAGGCGTGAGCGTTGTCTCGTATTGAGTGCCAATCCGGGTTTGAGGCTTCAAATCGTGTAAGCTAATGAAGGAACGTCGCCGCGGTTCTTCTCCGTTGATTTAACCCTCGGGAGTTACCCTGCTGAAACGTAGTCCTGAAAAGGGCACCCGACGGCCAGAGTTGCGTGAGCGAAAGACACCAGATCTGCAATAGGAGAAGTGAACGAAATGGCGAAGATTGCTAAGACCGGCGACCGCAAGAAGATGATGGATACGAACAAGAGCACGGATTGCCCTAAGTGCTCCAAACCGACTCGCATTGTGAAGCGTGTGAAGGATCGTGAGCGCGGCATTCCGGGTGGGGTGTACATCTCTTGCTCGGCATGCGAGTTTTTCGAGAAGCTGTAGGCACGACCAGAGTCGAAGGTTAAACTAGTTTGCAAGCTTGAGCGTGGCGCTTATTTACTCGCGACGAAGACTGCGGCGATATTGTCCTCGTATACGAGCTGAAAATGCGAGTCAGTCCGGAGCAATTGGATAAGAGAGGCCTTGGTCGGCCCGATCACCAAGCCGGATAACTTGAGGTCCGCGTCAGACGCCCAGTCTGGCTCCGCGGTCCATGTTGCAATGGAACGGTCGATTCGCTTGTCTCCGTAGAAGGAGGCCCGTCCGTCCATGCTGACTGGCATGTGCAGAGCCCAGATCAGGTATCCACCCCAGTTGTAGTCATCGAAGACGGGTCCGGTGTAGCCCTTTGCCTGAATTGCTTCGACGGCCTTGACGGGCAAGGTGCTGATCACCTGGGCCTGCAACAGGGAATTATTCACCTTCATCACGGGGAAGCCTGCTACCACGGCAATAGCGGCGAGTGTGACTGCGAGCGGGGTGGCGAACTTCGGCATGCGAATCGCTGTCTTCCGGCTACTCGTGATTCGCGAAGCCAGGATGATACCGGCGGCCACCGCCATCACCCAGATGTCGCGTTGTGAGCGGAAGGAAACAACAGCTGCGAAGAGCAATAGGCCGACTTCAAACAGTACAAACTTTCGATGCCAGGCCAGGGCGGCGGCGCTGATTAATGCCAGCAACAGAATAGTGAAATCGGAGACATTGCGAAAGGGAATTGCCTGCAACTCGGAGACTTTGTTTAGTGCGCCGCCTGGAGTCGCTAGACGCGAGGAATAGTCGTAGACCACGCTGTAGATACGCCAGCCGTAGGGGTTAGCGAAGGTCGCTAGGAAGCTTGCGAGCAGTGCTCCTCCCATCCACGAGGGCCGCACACGCGTCTCGGCGGCACTCCACCAACGGGCGAGGATCGATTCCACGAAGGCAAGTCCGAGAACAAGCAGGCCGTCGACATACTCGATGTGGACATTGGCCCAGAGGGCAAAGATGACGGGAAGCCAGAAGAGTTCCCGCACGCGACCGGATTTGCGCACATGCATCAGGATGTCGAGTTCCAGAATGAACAAGAGGATTGTGAACATCCAAGGGCGCGGCATGTAGAGACGGCCAATGCTGTAGCCAACGACGAAGGTCAACAGTACGGCGAGCGAAAAGTCTGCCTGCAGCCTGCGAATCATGTGATACAGCGCCACTGTGATGGCCAGTACCATCGCACTAGTGTAGGTCGCGATGCCGACCAATCCGAAGCGCAGGAACAGTTTTGTGACGATCAATTCAAACAGCCAGCTATAAGCTTGCCATGGCTTTCCGGCCATCGATGCGGAGAAGAGATCAACCCGGGGCACCGCGTGGTGCTGCAATATCCATTGACCGGTACTTAGGTGCCACCAGATGTCCAAGTCGTTGGCTACGGCAAAGTGGAGGCAGACAAGGGCCGGCGCAGCGAACAAAAGCGCGAGCACAGTGGTGTTGGCGATCTTTTCGGCCCGGGGTGAAGATCCGCCTTGGACAGAGGCGTTTGCGCTCGACGGCACGTCAAGTCCATGCTCGGGCGCAGCGGCGGACGGTGCGGTAAGAGTGGTCACTCCAATAAACTAACGTCTTGCGAGGATGAACCCAATACCACGAATGGGTATGTGGCCTAGTGGCGGACAGGCTAATCTGCGGCCCTTATCTCTGCCAAAATCGCTGCTGCGGCGTCCGCTGGATTCAGCGCCAGGGTTATCGGTCGCCCGACCACTAGCATGGAAGCTCCGCGAGAGATCGCCTCCGCTGGAGTGGCCACTCTGCGTTGGTCGTCTGCAGCACGGGAGGAGTCGGGGTCAGCGGGTCGAATCCCCGGGACTACCAGCCGAGTGCCAGGTCCCATCAACTTTCGAACTGCGGAAACCTCTTCCGCCGAACAGACTAGTCCGTTGATCCCCGACGAGCAGGCAAGGCGAGCAAGACGGATTACCTGGGAGGACACCACGTCACCCAAGCCTGCCTGATCCGCGACACCGACGGCACTCAACTCGGCCGCGTCCATGCTCGTCAATACGGTGACGGCAAGTAGTTCAGGGGAATCGGGCGCCGATGCGGCTTGTGCGGCTGCCCGCATCATGCGCTCGCCGCCGCCGGCATGGATCGTAAGCAGGGACGCTCCGGCGTTGGCGACCGATCGCACAGCTCCCGCAACCGTGTTGGGTATGTCGTGCAGCTTGAGGTCAAGAAACACTTCGAGGTTGCGCTCGCGCAGCCGGTCAATCACACAATTTCCAGTCGCGTAATACAGCTCCATCCCCACCTTGAACCAGCGGCAAGTACCTTGAAGCCGATCTACAAGATGCATCGCCGTATCTGCAGAAGGGAAGTCGAGGGCGACGATCAGCCGGTCCATCGGATCCAGACGGCTAAGTAGTGCGTCTTTTGGACTTGGTGCGGTTTTCATGGTCTCAGTCTAACTTGGGAGAGACGAGGCCCTGCGAACTCTTGTCAGTGTAGATGTTTGCAGGCCATCTGAAAAGCGGCGATCAAAGGGTTTGAATCAGCGCGCCAATGGGTTGACTAGCTCCGGTATCTGCAATTGCGCCACCAGCGCTTTGGCCAGAACCGGGTCTCCGTTGCGTACCGCTTCAAGTCTTACCTGTCCGACTCCAGAGAGGCCGAGTCTCTGCGCGGCCGCAAAGGAAAGATCGACGATCCGTCCATCGACCACCGGGCCTCGATCGTTCACACGGACGAAGGTCGTCTTGCGATTCCTCAGGTTGGTGACCCGCAACCAGGTACCCATCGGGAGAGTCGGATGCGCGCAAGTCATCTGACTCATGTCGAATCGCTCACCCGCCGCGGTGGTACGCCCCTGAAAGTGCGTCCCGTACCAGGAAGCCAATCCAACCTGAAACCAATGGCGGGATCTGGTCTTTTTATCGGCTGGTTTGGTCAAGTTTTTGGTGACGAGCGTGAGATCTTTGGTGGCGGAAGGCTTACCGTCGCCAGTCGCGTCCTTCGCAGAAGCCGACAGTGCCAGACCCATGATGAGAAGAGAAATCCCGGCCTTGCGGACCGACGCGGTTGTCACTCTTGGAACCGTTCTTGTATATGTCCTTTTCAATGGCACTCTCCAACAATTATTGTCTTTGCGTAAGCATCGCAAGTCAAACACCTGCAAGCAGTTATTGAGAGCTGCCGCTTGCGAAATGGATCCCATTTGTGGTATAGAGGTTACGGTGGAAACGTCGCCAAAATCTTGCGGAAATGAACAGAATCATCCTCTGCATAGTCCGATGCGGGCGATATCATCCGATTGGCAACAAAATCAGTTTTTTCGTAAAAAGACAGAAATTCTTTCACCATGCACCCCAGCCCGATGAAAACCGTTCTCACGATTGCCGGCTTCGATCCTTCTTCAGGCGCGGGAGTGACTGCGGACCTGATGGTCTTCGCTGCGCACGGGTTGTTCGGTACATCCTGCATCACCGCTCTGACTGTTCAGTCGACATTGGGGGTCCAGTCAACCCATCCAGTTTCGGAGGCGATCGTCGAAGCAACACTCCAGTGCCTAGATGAGGATCTGCGGCCGGCAGGCATCAAAATCGGCATAGTGTCGAACCAAAATAATATCTTTAGAATTTGTAATTATCTCAAGATACTTAAAGTAGAACATTCAGATCCAGCAAGGCCGTCACATATTCCAATCGTCCTAGATCCGGTACTTCGGTCCTCATCAGGAAGGGAACTCCTTGACCTCGCAGGCCTGGCAGCATTCAGAGAACATTTGCTGCCCTTGGTGGACTGGGTCACACCCAATGTGGATGAACTTGCGGCCCTGTTGGGGCGGCCGGCCATAGATCGCGGCGCTGGGATACCGGAGGCTTGTCGGGCATTGCAGGCGAGCGTTGGGCGGCCGGGGGATGACATTAGCCGGCTGGGAATCGTCGCCACGGGAGGCCATCTCGACCCTCCGAACGATTTCCTACT
Organism: Granulicella sp.; assembly: GCA_025357875.1. Lineage (GTDB taxonomy): Bacteria > Acidobacteriota > Terriglobia > Terriglobales > Acidobacteriaceae > Edaphobacter. Next base: position 53,876 of record JANYLK010000138.1, on the reverse strand, counting down.
CATGCCAACCGGGGAAGGTATTTGGCTAGTGGGAGAACGCGTTGCAACTAAATCCACTCATGGAACTGGCTGCGCGTTCTCAAGTGCATTTCTAAGTCGGCTGGTTCTTGGCGATGAACCGGAGGAGGCTGCCAGAGGGGCCAAGGCGTATGTTGCGGGTGCTTTGCGGGCCGCCGAGTCGATTGGGAAAGGTGCCGGACCAATCAAGCACTTGTGGAGTGTAACTAAAGCGTTACATTAGGTTAGATGACGTCTGGGTCTGATAATCAGAATTCTTCGACCTGAGGTTGAACCGAGAAGACGCAGTAATAAGTCGAAGCTGCTACGCTGAAGGAATCATGGCTCTGACTGTCACTATAAATGGGCAAAACCGCAATTTCGCGAAGTTGGAGTCTCCGACGACTCTTTTGAAGGTGGTCGCTGCAATGGGTCTGAAGACCGATCGCGTCGCCATCGAACACAACGGTGAGATTGCTTCAAGGGTGAGTTGGTCCGGCACCCCGATAGTCTCGGGGGATAAGCTTGAGGTAGTCCATTTTGTCGGTGGCGGAATGTGAGAATGCCAAATGCTTAGCGACGGCCGACAACTCCGTGAAGGGCGCGCAAGGGAATTGTTGATGCGGTTTACCGGTGAGTTATTAGCAGCCGACAGTCAACTGTACATAATATCTGTTATCGGACGTTATTTTTCCATGCCACGGCATCTCGTAGATTGTCGGAAACAGAAAAAATTGAAAATGCACGGGAGCAACTGCGAACGGAATCCACCGAGTTCCCCCGCCTCGCAAACACGCCAACGTGAACTTACCGAATATCCGACTTTGTAGGAAGTACCCTCCGCATACGAAATAGATCTGGACTGATGCTCGCAGATACGGACGAATTTTGGGAGCGGTGCCTTGGAGCTGTGGCTAGACGGCGGTCGAGAGCGGCTCGATCAAGAGGAGTTTGAAGTAGAGGCCACCAGTCAATCGGTGAACGTCCGTCTGAATGCTTCGAGAACATTTTCATGCGGAAGATTCTATTGGGCTGACTTCTTCGTGGCGTTCTGGATGGCGGCGCTCTGCCTACTCGTGTTTGCCAATGGAAAGTATGGCCAACCAGGCATGTGGCATAACTTCGCGACATGCCCGCTCAACTTCTCAGGTTTCATCGTTCCACTGCTCCTACTGCTCGGCGGTTCCGCATTGATGGCGCTCATCAGCTGGCGCTATGTCGTGATGACCTACCCGTCGGACGAAAGCTTTTATTGTGGCCGGTCAGTGCTGACAATCTCAAGAGTCCGCTGGCTAGGCATCCACAACAAGGACTGGCGGACTCGATCCTATTCGCTGCGTGAGATAACAGGGCTAAAGTATTGATCGGTTGCTACAGCAAAAGGAGGTGCCGGCTACGGGCTTCGCTTTGAACCAGAAGGTTGGTCAGAGCGCGTCCTTCTCGGTTTCGGAACTTATGACGCTGGCAAGATTCTGAAAGCCATTAAATCGTTTGGACTGAGCGTAAGCGAATAGCCCACGCAGCCATCTATGGTTCGTAGCAGAAGGCGGCGTCAGTATCTTGACCGCCTTTGCGGGTCTCCGAGCTATGCGGTAGAGACAAGTCCCGTCGGCGGCCAGAAACCGAGTTGGGTGTAAAAGCGCCAACCTTCGGCCCAAATTCATTTTCGTCAAACGTCAAAGTTTTTCGCACAGATATTTATATCGTGTAACGATATACCCAACCGTTAGGTTTCGATCGTTGAGCGGCGTAGTGCCCCGCGAAAGCTAATTGATGACTAAAGCACCCGCCTGTGACTAAAGTCCCTGCATTTTTCTGGCCAGCACGCTACGGTAAGTCTGTCGTATCGATCGCATTGATCCATTCCAGATCGTGTGGCGCACTCTTTTTTGCATTCTTCGACGAGGACAAAACATGTCATATAAGCGTTATTGGTGGGCTCTGGCACTTGTCATTATCGGCTCATTCATCGTTCTTGGTGGAGAGGGCCGGAAGATGATCAGCGGAGCCCCCCCCCTTCCGGATGTCTACACAACGGATGGCCAGCTTCTTTTCACTGGCAGTTCCATTACGGATGGACAGGGAGTTTGGCAATCCATCGGCGGACAGGAGATTGGCACGGTTTGGGGGCATGGGGCGTATGTCGCTCCCGACTGGAGCGCCGATTGGCTGCATCGTGAATCCGAGTTCCTACTGCAAACGTGGGCAGTCAGAGCTGGCGCTGTCAACTTCGGCTCCTTGAATCTTGATCAGCAGGCTGTATTGAAGGCTCGGCTGATCCGCGATATGCGGACCAATACTTACGCCGCTTCGAATAACAGTGTGACGATTGACGCCGATCGCGCCGCGGCCTTCAACCAGTTGGGGTCTTACTACGCCGACGTCTTCGCAAACGGACGCGCGGCATACGCAATCCCGCACGGTGCTTTGACCAACGTTGCCAAACAGCACCAACTCGCAGCATTCTTCTGGTGGACTTCTTGGGCGGCCAGCACGGAGCGGCCCAATTCGACTACCACCTACACCAACAACTGGCCGCATGAACCTCTGGTTGCCAATGCTCTAACATCTGGAGCGTTGCTATGGAGCATCCTCAGCATCGTCGGTTTACTAGCCGGAATCGGCGGGATGGTCTGGTGGTACGCGTCACAAGAGAAGGTGCTGGTTCATGGCCCGTATCCAGCGTCAGATCCATTCCTCGCAGTAGAGGCGACAGCTTCGCAACGTGCCACAATGAAGTACTTCTTCGTGGTCGTGATCCTATGGGGCGTGCAGATTGCAATGGGTGCCTTGACCGCTCACTATGCTGTCGAAGGCCATGGGTTCTACGGCTTCCCTCTGGATCGTTATCTGCCCTATGCAGTGACTCGCACCTGGCATCTGCAACTTGCAATTTTCTGGATTGCCACTTCATGGCTGGCGACGGGGTTGTATGTTGGCCCCGCGGTGACTGGACACGAGCCAAAGTATCAACGACTCGGCGTCAATGTTCTGTTCGGTGCATTGATTCTTGTGGTCGGCGGCTCCTTAGCCGGTGAGTGGTTGGGCATTCAGCAGCGACTGGGCAACATGTGGTTCTGGTTCGGCAGCCAGGGATACGAGTATGTTGACCTCGGACGGTTTTGGCAGATATTGCTCTTCATCGGGCTGGTTCTATGGCTCGGACTGATGATAGCTGCGCTCAAGCCCGCTCTGGTTCGCAAGAGCGAGGACCGGGCTCTCCTTACACTTTTTCTCATCTCCAGCATTGCGATTCCTCTTTTCTATGCGGCTGGTCTGATGTACGGGCAACGCAGTCATCTCGTGACCGCTGAATACTGGCGCTGGTGGGTGGTCCACCTCTGGGTTGAAGGCTTTTTTGAAGTGTTTGCGACCGTCGTGATTGCGTTCCTCTTCACGCGACTGAAGCTCATCGAGATTCGCACCGCGACAAAAGCCGCACTATTTTCAACGGCCATATTTCTTTCCGGCGGTATCATCGGCACGTTTCATCACCTTTACTTTGCGGGTGCGACGCCGGCGGTTATTGCCCTTGGTGCAATCTTCAGCGCGTTTGAAGTTGTGCCACTGACACTGGTCGGCTATGAGGCTTGGGAAAATATTCGTCTCGCGCAGCCGATGCAAAAAGCTCCGTGGATCGCAAACTATAAGTGGCCTATTTACTTCTTTGTTTCGGTTGCGTTCTGGAACCTTGTCGGAGCAGGTCTATTCGGCTTTCTCATTAATCCCCCGGTCGCGCTTTACTATGTGCAGGGGCTCAACCTCACTCCTGTTCATGGTCATACTGCACTGTTTGGTGTGTATGGAATGCTCGGGCTTGGACTCACACTTTTCTGCATGAGGGCGATGGGTCCGGCGCGTCCCTGGAAGGAGGGTCCGCTGAAGTATTCATTCTGGTTCCTCAATCTAGGTCTGACGTTCATGGTGCTTCTAAGCATGCTGCCGGTCGGTCTCCTACAAGCATGGGCGTCGATCCAGCAGGGTACCTGGTATGCGCGTTCTGCCGAGTTCATGCAGTCTGGCCAGATGCAGACACTGCGATGGATGCGTGTCCCGGGAGACGTGCTGTTTGCAGCGGGAGCCGGACTGTTCGCCTGGTTCATCCTCGGATTACTCACAGGGCATTCTTACGATAACCAGGTTGCCGGTCCGAGCGATCCTCTATCAGGCAAGACTGTCGAAGATGAATTAGTAACAGCGAGTCGTTAATCTACGCAACGCGTGCCCGTTGCGTTCGCTTTACGAACTGGCAAACACGAAGGACGAAGATTATGGATTAGTAATTCTTAGCTGAGATGAGCATGTAAATGTAACTCTTTTTGGCTTCTGCGCCGGGGAGGTGCTGTCCACGCATTTAGCGTTTACGCCAACGGTCATCTACTTTATTGAAGGAAAGGCCAATGTACAGTTGGGAGAGGATGCCGTCAGCTCGCAACTGGGCTCCTTTGTCTACATGCCCCCTATGCTGCCTCATGGAATCTCCGCCAAGACAGCCGTTCGCATGCTGCTGGTTCAGATGAAAGCTGCTTTTCAATAGCTTGCGCCAGCTCCGGTATCGCGATGCCAACCTGGCGCCGACAGCCTAGTTGAGAGGCAGACCAATGTCGAGTGTGTGATAAATTGAAATTATTCGCATGCATTGCGGAGAGATGGCCGAGTGGCTGAAGGCGCACGCTTGGAAAGCGTGTTTACCGCAAGGTAACCAGGGTTCGAATCCCTGTCTCTCCGCCATAGCCCCGATCCCGAATCGAACAATGTGAAAAGAATTGTCTGAGCGTTTGGCTAGGCCGAAATTTGTAACGGCTGGGTCATATTTCGTGTCACCTGGAGCACCAGGATGTCGTCCTCCTGGCCGAAGTCCTGGGCGGCTTTCGCAATCTCTTGTGAAGTTGCGTGGCGTTGCAGCAATTCGCTAATCCGTTCAAAACCGAAGAGTGCTCCGTGGAGGTCAGTCGCTTCGACGACGCCATCCGACATGAGGAACAAAGAATCGCCCTGGCTTAAGACGAAGGGTGCGGTGGAAAATTCTCCGTCCGGCACGATGCCGATTGGAAAAGCGCCTTCCATTTCTATCTCGATGCCATTGAGGTAGGGCGAGAGTTGGCCGGCGTTGGCGATTATTCCGTTCCCGTCGGCGTCGATCCGGAGGATCAAACAGGTAGCGATTGCGTGCTGACGCTCGCAGAGTTGTTCGTTCACTTCGCGGAGAATCTGGGCCGGATCTGAACTGTGCTGCACCGCGGCTCGGATGGCTCCGACGATCAATGCCACTAGCATTCCGGCTTGCATGCCTTTGCCGGTAACGTCTCCCAACACGATCAGGACCGTCCCCGGAATCTCCAATGGAAGAATCTGGAAGAAGTCACCGCCAACTTCGCGTGCGGGACAGTATTCGCTCTGAATCGTCAGGCCGAAAACCTCGGGCAACTCGCGAGGTATAAGCAGTTGCTGCACCTCCTGGGCCTGCTGAATCTCCATCTTCCACTGCTCTTTGAGGGCTTGGGCCTGGATAAATCTCCGCAACAACATGACGGTGATGATCAGAAGCGACGACCCCGCCGAGATGGTTCCCAGTGATATAGCGAATCCAAAGACAGAAAATACAGTCGGAACGTGAACCTGGCGCAACTCGTGCTGATAGTTTGCGACGGTGACCAACAAAATCGCAGAGGCAGCCAACCACCCTTCCGTCTTCTGCCGGGCAAAGCCGCGATAAGCAACCAGAAACACGAGAACTCCGACGCCAAGCTTGACAATCAAACGAAGCGGCTCGATGAAGCTCTTGTCGTGCACGGGAATTTGTTGGCCGAACAACGGCGGCCGAATCATTGCCGTACAGATCATGAGTATGGTTACCAGTATCCAAACCGCATAGTGGAGCCTGACTATATTCCATATTCGGAACCAATAGCCCCAAAAAAGTACCCATAGCCCGATTCGGAGCGGCCCGAGAATGACATCGGTCACAATCACCGCAGGAGTCTGCCCAATCCAAGTCGTAAAGTTGACCGAAAGCACGACCGCGATTCCCGCAAGGGTCACGGTGCAAACCAGGGCGAGCCACTCGTATGCTTTTTCCTCAGGGTCCAGCCAAAACAGTGTGAGGGCCATCAACAGGGCCATGAAAACTATCATCATTTCCAGGAAGCCGCTGCCAATGTAGTGGGCATTATCGTCGTAATCCAGCCGAATCATGTTGCCGATGAGCGACGAGTATCCCAGCATAGGGGGCCCATGCAGACCTCCCGAGTCAGGACTGTTGAAAATGGTGGCACTGTCCATCCACATGCGGATGGCAATCGTGATGGTCTGGTTCCCTGCTCCCTTAGGTAAAGGAAAAGCTTCCGGCAAGCCAGGGTAGGCTGTCACTCCATGTTCTGTGAATTTACCGAATTCACCGATGAGTTTTCCGTTTGCGTAAACCTGGTATGCATCGTCCGCCTGGCCTGGCATCTTCAAGGACAGCTTGTGGTTGGCTCCCTGGACTTCAACGCGGAGCCTGTACCAGGCAAATCCGGAATAGTCTGGGTAGCCTTGTTTTGTCCAGCCTACCCCGGCGGTTCGTGGCGGTGGTGTGAGGTCGATCGTGTTCCAGCCTGCATCGTCAAACTCGGTTTGCGCCCAAGCCATGTCGTCGCCGGTGCGGAACTTCCAAGGACCGATGAGGTTACTTGCAGACTCACCTAGTTTTATCTGAACGATTTCGGTAGCGGGAGCGGTCTTGCCCGTCGGAGCCTTGTTGATGGGCGAGTCGGCACGCGCAAGACGCGCAAGACCGCATAGCAGTAGCAGAACAATCAGTCCGGCTCGACGCATGAAGACTCTTCCCGCAACAAATTTCGTTAATATTCCACAGTCTACGCCAGCCATGACGATTGCAGCCAAAGCAAAAAGAGAGGAGGACCACGCCCCGCAACGGGTGGATCCTCTCTCTTCGACAAACGATGGGGACGACTGAGATTCTAATTATCCGTCGATTCAAAACTTGCCGGGCTCAGCGTACGACGACGCCAATTGGCCAGAAAGAATCCGCCCGACAACACTCCCGTTGAGAGAAGCAGGAGAGAGTCCGGTTCGGGGGCGTTAGCAGTGACATGAAGAGTAGGAAAATCCGCTGCAGGCACACCCGCCTCAGCGATAGTGAAGACGCTGCAGACTTCATCGTCTTCGTTCGACTTCTTCCCACCGTCTCCATCGTGATCGCAGTCGGTTCCTGCAACTGGGATGATGCCCCCGCTGAAGTTGAGGATAAAGTTTTTCCCATCGGGTGTGGTGTCGCACGAGCGGATGGAGAAAATATCCTCATAAGTGCCGTCGAAGCCGAAAGCGGCGCATCCAGCAGTCTGGGCGCCGTGGTACTCGAAGACCGGAATTAGGATCTTCAAGCTGGTGATGGGTGCCCCGGTTTCGTTCTCACCGCTGAAGCAGCCCACATAGTCATTATGTCCGAAACTGCACTTAGTTAGGGTCGCCGTAAAAGAGTTCTTAAAGATTGGTACCGGCTTTGGCAACGGGTCGATCACGACCATCTGAAAGTCGTCGGCTTTGGCCATACCGCTTAACCCGGTGATCAAGCTCATCGCAAGCAAACAACGCAGCATTCTCATTGAAACTCTCCTTAGATAACTTGTTGTTAGCAGACCGGGGGAAATTGAACCAGCTATTCAGGACTTCAGCAGATGACTCATCGTAGGGCAAATCCGGCTTGAATGTCGTAATGTTTAAACTTAGAGCATGTTGATCGCCAAACGGAACAGCATGATAATTGCCACTCTACGTCAACGGTCCAACTAAGATGCGCAAAGGTTTGCATTCTTTAGGAAATATTTGTGCAACTACAGTGAGGCCGTTTGAGCGAGGATTTGGGCAGCTGCTGCGGAGTCGCAGTTCTTCAGCACCGCGTCGACCTTCGTCATTTCCAAAAGGGCCCGAACTCGGTCATTGACTCCGGCCACAAAAAATTCCTCCCACTGCCCTGAGCTGCAACGTGCGTATTCATAACTACACCAAGCGCGGCCGAATCCATGTATGGAACGGACATGAGGTCGAGGATCAAACATTCGGGCTTCATTGCTCGCAGGTCGGCCTGAACCTTGAACATATTGGCAAGCGTAAACGGGCCGTCCAGGGTCACGATGGTTGTGCTTTGTTTCACTCCGGCGGACGTTGTGTACGTTAGTTCCCTGTCCGACATAAGAAAGAGTATATAAGTTGCCCTAGATCTGTTTATTACAGTGAAATGAAGTGTCGGGCTATTGTGGAGTGCCAGATTGTTAATGCCTCAGGCACCCCGCTGGGCGCATAGGACGTGCGCAAGTATTTTGCCGCCGACTGTGGAATATACTCGACCACACACACTTTGCGACGCTGTCAGGTACACGCCTATGGAAATCAGTGAAGAGCTTGTGGCCCAGCAACAAAGCGAAGCGCTCGTAGCTCAACAACAAGTTGTTCGCCTGCAGGCACTGCTCGAAGCCAGCCGGCAACTTCATTCCACGATTGAGCTGAACGACGTACTTCATATTGCCCTCGAGATCGTCGTTCGGGAGTTGGAGCTAACGGGCGCATTCTTCACCACATTTCCGCAATCTTACGGCGAAGTCACGCCAGAGTTCCAGGCTTCCCTGCACCTCAACGCGTCCGAATCCGCCAAGTCTCTTTTCTCTGAATCGTTTGCGCCGTTCAAGCTGTGCGACAAGTCAGGAGTTCCATTTGCTGAACTGATCGCCCTGATACCTAGCGGTCGAGTGCTGGATCTTGACGAGACTGATTTTTTGGAGGCGCTCGCCGTGCAGGCTTCGGTGGCAATCGAGAATGCCCGCTTTCATGCTCGCGCGCTACAGTGGCAACGCGTTGAGAGCGATCTGGCCGCCGCTCGCCAGGTGCAACTAAGCTTGATTCCGCAACAAATGCCGGACATTCCAAACTATGCTTTGGCGGCTCGCTCCGTGACTTGCTACGAGGTTGGCGGAGATTATCTCGATATTGTGCCCATGCCGTCGGGCGAGATGGTGATCGTGGTAGCAGACGTGGCTGGCAAAGGTCTTGCGTCGGCGTTGATGGGTACGTCATTTCGTTCCGCTCTGCGCGCCATGGTTCATGCGGGGCTTAGCCTGATGGAGATCGCCACGCAGATCAACCTCCTCCATTACGGTGAAGGGGACGAAGCCAGGCGCCGCTATGTCACCGGAATACTATTTCGGCTGGATCCTACAACACATACGCTGGAAGCCGTCAATGCTGGCCATACATCGGCTTTCGTAATGGCGGCGGATGGCGCCTTGAGCATGATCAAAGCTTCTAGTACTCCATTCGGATTACTTCCCTTTTCGAGCTACGCACCTGAACGGTTCGACTTCAGCCCCGGAATGCGCATGCTGGTTTACACAGATGGAATGACTGAGGTGTTCCGCGGCGAAGATGAGTTCGGCGAAACCCGCCTTCTGGAGACGTTTGTCGAATGCAGGGAGCCTACCCCGGAACTAGTTCTGGATGATGTCTGGAAAGCTCTGGAGAGGTTTTCAGACGGACAGGAACAATCCGACGACATGACTGCTCTGGTGATGTTCCGCAACGCTTGATGGAGAACGACAACGATGGACGAACCAACAAAGTATTTCGAGATTCAACTTCCGTCGCGACTTGGTTCTGAGAAAATAGCGATGGAGACTGCGGCGGACCTCGCTCGCTCGATGGGCTTTGATGAGGAACGTATTGAATATCTGAAGATGGCGGTTGCCGAGGCGTGCATTAACGCGATGGAACATGGGAACAAACTCGACGAAACCCTACCCGTCGGTGTCATACTCTCAATGTCGCCCAACTCGCTTGAAGTGAGGGTTGTGGATACCGGTCCGGGGCCACAGGGTCGCGCTGCCGCTCCTGACATCGACCGCAAAATGCATGAGCAGGAACAAGCACGCGGTATGGGAATGTTTTTGATCGAATCCCTGGTCGATGAGGCGGAATGGGGTAGCACGCCGCGGGATGGCAGTTACGCTCGCATGGTGATCAGACTTAAACCGGCCAAAGACTAACATCGTACTTTTTGAGGGGGAAGCATGGCAGAGAAAATCACGCAAGTAAAGATGGATGAGGTGCATGGTCCGTCCGGATTTCCCATCACCGTGCTGCGCTATGAGGGCGATATTACAAGTACGTCGAAGGCTGCCGTGCTCGGGACCTTTCAAGGGCTTTCTGCGGACAATAAGCGCATCGTACTGGATTTTTCCGGGGTTGATTACCTTAATTCCAGCGGCATTGCGCTGATCATTCAGCTGATGATCGCCGCCAACAAGAGCGGGCAGACGATTCGCAGCTTCGGCCTTAAACCACACTTCCAGAAGGTATTCACGATGGTTGGGATAACAAAGTACACGACTCTGCATCCTGACGAGCAGCTGGCTTGCGCGTCGTTTTCTGCCTGAATGGCAAGCGCCCACTTCAACTTAGCTGGGGGACTTCATCGTGGGCCGAGATAATTGGTTTGGTTGGTTGCGGGGGTAGGATTTGAACCTACGACCTTTGGGTTATGAGCCCAACGAGCTACCGGGCTGCTCCACCCCGCTTTTTGAGTATACTGCCGAAAACTGGGCAGGTCAAACTTAGCAGGACACGCTGTTCTGGTTGGCTGCAATCGACTTGGCGCAAAGAAAAGTTTGGACGCTAGCACGCAATTCGAAGTCTTAGCGTAACTTTCTGCGCCATTTTGAGTCTTTACGATCAAAGGTTTTGTGCGCAACATCCGGGCCGAGGGACATTTGGAGGAAGGCATGTATCGTCGTATGAGTCATGGAAGAGCAGTTCGAGTGATCCAAGATACGGCGCTGGCTGGACTACTTGGCTTATACGCGGTTGGAGGGGTCGCGCAGACCAAAGCGGCAAAGACAGTTCCGGATGCACAGGTTGAGGCGAACGTTTTGAAGGCCTTGGCGACCGAGCCCGATCTGGCGAACCAGCCGATTACCACGACTACAGTCTATGGAGTCGTGACTTTGAGCGGCTCCGTGCAGACGGAGGCAATGCGTACAAAGGCGGAGACGATCGCGTCGCGCAGCAGCGGCGTCCAGAAGGTCGTCGACGAGATGACGTTGACCGCGGACTCTGCGAACGTCGACGTCCGATATGGGGACCAAGCGGGCGGTGGAGTACTGCAGTCGCACGCGACAATCGCCCCGACGCCGAGTGCGGAGCAGGAAAATGTGCCGCTCGCCCAGAACTCCCACGAGTCGGATGACACACAGGTGCCCAGTGAAGCGAGCGGGCCGACTTACGGGCCAGGAGCGCCCGAGAATCGTCAGCCTTACGGCGGCCGGCGAGCACATCCTCCCGGATATCCGCAGCAGCAGGGATATCCGCAACAGCAGCGCGGCTACAACGTCGCTCCGCAGTCACCGTATGGTGGACAAGCTGAGGGAGAGGTAGTTACAGTTCCCAGCGGCGCACTGTTGCGGATGCGCATTAGTCAGAGCCTGGATAGCAACCGGACACAGATCGGGACGAAGTTTGACGGCATTGTGGTAAACGACGTCGTAGCCGATGGCGCGGTTGCAATTCCTCGCGGAGCGTCAGTTCAAGGGACGGTCCTCGATGTTCAAAAGTCAGGTGCATTGAAGGGCCGTGGCGAGCTTTCTCTGCAGTTGACGGAGGTAACGCTGGCGGGTAAAAGGTACCCGCTGGTCTCGGACGTGTGGACCCACAACGGGCACGATAAAGCAACGGAGATGGTGAACAAGACTGCAATCGGCGGCGGTATCGGTGCTCTCCTCGGCGCCGTCGCTGGGGGCGGAGCAGGCGCGGCGATTGGCGCTGGCGTTGGCGGAGCGCTTGGATTGGGCTCTGCGGCCGCATCTGGCGAGGGCCAGATGTGTGTGCCTGCGGAGGGGCTGTTGACTTTCCATCTGGCGCAACCAGCGACGGTGGCAACCGTATCGCAGCTAGAGATGGATCGACTTGCCCAGGCAGTTCCGGTGGGTGCTCGACAGCAGCCGCTACGACGTCGATATCCGGGCGTCGCCTATGGGCCGGTGTATTACCGGACCTATCCGCCATATCGCTATTCTCCTTACCCTTACCCCTATTAACAGTTGGGTTTTGCAATGCAAAAAGTCGCGGTTGCGGCTTTTTTGCTGCACGTTGGTTTTAATGGGCACAAGGAAGTTGAACAGGTGATTTATACTAATCGCTTGTCCTGCTCACGGCTGGGCGTGCGGGAGTTAGCGCGCGCCGGTACGCGCAAAATCAACGGGCATGCGGCCGATTTCGCTGAAGGGGAGCGAAATGGGGCGCGCGAAGTCAAGGTCGGCAGTCGAGCATGATTCGTTTTCTTCAGCAGGACAATAAGGTAGTCAAAATAATGTTTGGCGTCATCATTGGCGCTGCTGTCGTCTCCATGGTGATTTACCTGGTGCCGGGATTGATGGATAACGGAACGTCGAACGACACTTCGGTGTATGCGACGGTGCGCACGCCAGGGTTCATGGGTAGGATTCTCGGCGAAAGCACGCAAGTCAAGACGGAAGAAGTTTCCCGGATGGCGCAGCGGCAGTTGCAGCAGCAGAAGTATCCGGACTTCCTTTTGCCGTACATGATGAATCGGGCGGGGCAGATCCTGGTGCAGCGGGCGATTCTGAAGCAGGCTGCAGACGAGATGCACCTCGAAGTTTCCGACGAGGATCTTCTCCGTGAGTTGAAGACTGGCCCATTCGCGCAATACCTGTTCCCGAATGGGAAATACATTGGCGACGACGCCTACATCAACTTCATCCAGCAGGCGATTGGCCAGGATATGAGCCGGAGCATGTTCGAGTCTCAGGTGAAGGAAGATATGGAACTGCAACGGCTGCAGGCTCTGATCACGGGTGGAGTGACAGTGTCAGATGCAGCGGTGCGTGATACGTACCGGGTGCAGGGGACGAAGGTCAAGTTCGATTACGCGGTGGTGTCGTCGGAGGATTTGAAGAAGACGATCAACCCGTCGGATGCTGAGTTGCAGACGTACTTCCAGCAGAACGCGGCAAAGTACTCGAAGGCGATTCCAGAGACGCGGAAGATTGAGTATGCGTCGTTTGACGCTTCGAAGCTTCCCGGCGGGAAACAGCCGGTGAGCGATGCGGAACTACAGGCGTACTACAGTTCGCACGCGGCACAATACAAGACAGAAGAGCAAGTGAAGACGCGGCACATCCTGATTTCTTCGAAGGCTGGCGCGAATGCGCAGACCGATGCGGCGGCGAAGACCAAGGCTCAGGATGTGTTGAAGCAGATTCAGTCTGGCGGTAACTTTGTCGAGCTGGCGAAGAAATTTTCGGAAGATCCGGGCAGCAAGGACCAGGGTGGTGAGCTGCCGCTGATTCCGACGGCCAGTCTCGATCCGTCGTATGCGAAGGCGGCGATGGCGCTGAACCCTGGACAGACCTCCGGGCTGGTAAAGTCGGCTTTCGGGTATCACATTATTCAGACCGAGCAGAAGCAGGCGGCGGGCGTGAAGCCTGTGGCTGAGGTAAAGGCCTCGATTGTGCAGTTGCTGGATCAGCAAAAGCAGGGTTCGGCGGAGCAACAGTTTGCACAGCAGCTTGCAACCGAGTCGCAGAAGAATGGACTCGACAAGACCGCTGCTGCTCATGGTCTGCGTGCTGTGACGACCGACTACGTGGCGAAGGATGGCGTGGTTGGCGGACTGTCGGACGCGACTGGACTACTAGCGCAGGCATTCTCGACAAACAAGGGCGCGGCTCCGGGGACGGTTGCGACTGGCGATGGCTATGCAGTGTTCCAGGTGCTGGATGTGAAGGCCGCACATGCTCCGGATTATGCGGAGTACAAGGCTCATCTTCTGGACGACTACCGTGCGCAGAAGCTGCCGCAGATGGTGGGAGAAACAACTGCGAAACTGGATGAACGAGCCAAGGTGCTAAACGATTTGAAGAAGGCAGCGGCCGAGATGAAGATTCCGGTCAAGTCGAGCGAACTGGTCGGTCAGGAGGCACAGGTCCCCGATCTTGGCTCAATGAGCGGGCCGGGCAAAGTAGCGTTCGACTTGGCCAAGGGTGCGATCTCCGGGCCCATCAATGCCGGGCAGACGGGCGTAGTGCTGACGGTGACGGACAAGCAGCAGCCGTCGACCGACGACATGGCGAAGAATATCGACCAGACTCGAGAGCAGTTGTTGAATACTCAGCGTGACGAGATATTCCGCGTCTTCCTCGGTACGCTGTCGCAGAAGTACCAGAATGGCGGGGGAGTGAAGCTATCGAAGCAGGCAGCGAGTGCGCCGGGAATTCCGGCAGGTAGCTAGCCAGAAGCGGATAAGGGCCTGTTCCCTACCCTGCGTGCACGCTGCGCCGGGTCGGGAGCAGGCCTGTTTCATTTTGGCGAACGGATACACTTTCGCATCTTAAGATAGGGTTGCAGCACTATGGTCTCGATTGAACGATCGGCGGGATTGTGCCGAAAGGTGAGGAATGAATCAGGGTCGAATGTCTGGGGTGTTGCTGCATGTGACGTCACTGCCGTCGTATGGTGGGGTGGGTGATTTTGGGCCAGCGGCTTATGAGTTTGTTGACTTTCTGTCTGCGGCGAAACAACGGCTTTGGCAGGTGCTGCCTCTGAGTCCTACGGGCTATGGAAGCTCGCCCTACTCGGCGCTTTCGGCGTTTGCAGGGAATCCCGATCTGATCTCACTGGAGCGACTAGTGCAGGAGGGATGGATCGCGGCGGAGCGGATCGAGGGACTCGCGGGGCATGACGGGCCGGCAGACTTTCACGCAGCGTCGACGTTGAAGATTCCGTTGATCGAAGAAGCTGCGGCGAAGTTCCTCGATAGTGCAAGCGACGAAACGCGTGTGCGCTTCCGGAAATTCTGCCAAGACAATATGAGCTGGCTTCCCGACTATGCGATGTTCAACGTGCTGCGACGTCGGTTTGGCTTCGTGAGCTGGATCGATTGGCCGGCGGAGTTTGCGCAGCGCAAGCATGATGCATTGACCGCGGCTCTGACCGAGCATGGGCGTGAACTGGCAATTGAACAGGCGATGCAATTCTTTTTCGACGAACAGTGGAGCTCGCTGCGGACATACTGCAAGGCTCGGGATATTCGCATACTCGGCGATGTGGCGATTTTTGTGAACTATGACAGCGCGGATGTGTGGACGAATCCTAACCTTTTTGAGCTGGATGCTGAAGGCAAGATGATTCGCGTGTCGGGCGTGCCGCCGGACTATTTTTCGGCAAGTGGTCAGAGGTGGGGCAATCCGTTGTACAAGTGGGGCGAGTTGAAGGAGCGCGGATTCGACTGGTGGGTGGCGCGAATCCGGCGGTCTCTGGCGCTGTACGATATGATTCGGCTGGATCACTTTCGCGGGTTCGAGGCGTACTGGTCGATTGCGGCGGAGGAAGAGACTGCGGTGAATGGGCAGTGGGTGAAGGCTCCGGGGCTTGAGCTGTTTCAGCGACTGAAGGATGTCTTTGGCGAACTGCCGTTTATTGCGGAAGATCTCGGGCTGATTACTCCTGAAGTGGATGAATTGCGGGAACACTTCGGGATGCCAGGGATGCGCATTTTGCAGTTTGGTTTTGGGGATCGCGCGAGCCATCTTTATCTTCCGCATAAATTTGTTCCGAACACTGTGGTGTATACCGGCACTCATGACAACAACACGACGCTGGGATGGTGGAGGGATGGCGCAACTGCGGATGAGCGGGCGGGCGCGCAGACTTATCTGCAGGAGATCGAACATGACGGCGAGATCGTGTGGGCGATGATTCGGGCGGCGGCGAGGTCGGTCGCGAATTTGTGCATCTTTCCCATGCAGGACATCCTTCACCTTGGCAGCGAGGGGCGGATGAATGTTCCGGCGGCGGGCGCGGGAAACTGGACTTGGCGATACGGGAGGGATGCGCTGCATCCAGACTTTGCGACTAAGCTGGCGGCGCTGATGGAGATGACGGATCGGGATGGATACGTTGCGCCGAAGGTTGAGGCGCCGGCGGTGGTCGCGTAGGCTTCGACTATCGAGAGCCTAGGACGAGACACGGATTCTCTTCGGGCGAGACAAAACAAAGTAGACTGTGGAGAGCGAAATTAAACTACAGGAGCAACGATGCCTCTCTCTGGCGAAGCAATACGCACGATGAATTACGTGGACGATATCTCGGTAACACTACGGCGAATTTTGACGGTGCTGCCGTCTCTGACGGAAGAAGAGCGCAAGCGGGTGTCGGACCACATCAAGGCGGCAGAGCCTAGCTATGAGAGCGTTATTCAGGCTGTGCAGGCGAAGCTGTAGGTTGGTTGGCTTGATACCCCACCCTTCATGATGGGGCCATGAAGGATGGGGCACCCGACTTTGTGGAGCTATCTGTAGCCCATACCGGCGAGAACACCGCGCATGTAAGCGAAGCTTTCCACTACCCCGGGCATGGGATCCTTGCCGTTGATCTCGTATTCAAGGTCGACGTTTCCAGGGTATTTCGTGTCGATGAGCGCCTGGAAGATTGCGCGAACGGGCATGATGCCTTCTCCGACAGCGACCTGGGATTCTTTTGAAGTGGCGTCGGCGAGATCTTTGATGTGGATGTCGTAGAGGCGTGGACCTGCGGCGTGGATGGCGGCGACTACGTCTGCTCCTGCACGCAGGGAGTGGCCGAGGTCCATGCAGAGGCCGATGCGCGGGTCCAGATTCTTGACGGCGGTTAGGACATCGAAGGGTGATGGGAAGTTCTTGTCCTCAGTGCCGTGATTGTGGATGGCTAGCTTGATGTCGTATTGCTTTACGAATTTTTCCAGGCGCGGCAGTATCTGGTGCGTTGGTGCACACACGATGATAGGAATGCCGGCGGCCTTGATGTATTCGAACTTGGCACGGACGTCGTCATCTTCATCCTTGTCGAAGGTGACGTTGCCTGCGGCAGTGAGTTTGAACCCGGCGGCGCGATAGGCGGCGGCCTGGGTCGCAACCTGATCGAGCGGAGTCATGGGCAGGTGCATGTCCTTGAGGTTAAGCAAGGGCGTCTTCAACTGGCGCATGTATTCGATCAGGTGCGCGGAATCGAAGTTGCGGAAGGTGTAGCTTGCGATGCCTAGCCGGACTGGTAGATCAGCGGCCTGGGTGGGTGGCTTAAGCAATGCGGGCGGATAGGACGTTTTGGCTGGCTTCTGTGCGTGTGATCCAGCGGGTAGGAGCGAGGCGGCTGCGGCGAGGGTGCCGCTTTGCAAAAGGGTGCGTCGAGTGAATGTACTAACGGTGTTTGTCATCGGGCGCAATGGTAGCTCAGCGGAATGCGCAAAGGCAAAAGCGTATTCCTCCGCTTCGCTGCGGAATGACAAACGCAAGCACTAACAATCGCGGAAAAATGCGGGGATTCTTTGCTGCGCTCAGAATGACAACAACTACGGAGCCGAATAATAACTGGGCCACATCATCTATAGTGCCGCGCTTTAGCGTTAGTGCTACTCGGATTTTTTGCGGAGGTCTACGATTTGCGGGTGGAGGAGTTTGGCGGTTAGAGAGCGGGTGAGTGCGTCGACTGCGGCCTGCTGATCCGGGGTGAGATTGGCGAGGCGCTTGGCGGCGCGGGCAAGCTCGGCCTGGCGGAGAGTCTCGGCGTTCTGCTGCAGGGCGACAATCGCTGGTACGGCATCGAGGGACTGCAGACGCTGATGGTACTTCTCTACTTCCCCGCTGACGATGATCTCTGCTGCGGCTGACTCGCGGCTGCGGTCGGCGAGGTGTGCGGCCGCTACTTGCTGGAGGTCGTCGATGTCGTAGACGAAGCAACCCTCGACTTGATTCATGCGCGGATCGACGTCGCGAGGCACAGCAATGTCGATGAAGAACATGGGGCGGTGACGGCGGCGATCGACGAACTGCTGGCCGTGGGCTCGAGTGAAGATGTGACCTTCAGATCCCGTCGAGCTGATGACAATGTCGGCGCGGGTGGCCTGTGACAGAAGTTCATCGAACGGGATTACTTCGGTGGTGCAGGCGATGGCTGCGGGGTCGTTGGCGAGCTGGACTGAAATCTGATCGGCGATCTGACCCGCGATGAGAGCGGCTTTCTCCTGGGTGCGGTTGGCGACCAGGATGGAGGTTGCCCCCTGCTGGATAAGGTGGCGAGCCGCTAGTTCGGACATCTTGCCAGCACCGACGAGTAGCACTGTTTTGCCTTGCAGGTTGCCGAAGATCTTGCGTGCAAGGTCGACAGCGACGGAGGCGATTGAGACGGATGAGCTGCCGATTTGGGTTTCGGTGCGCACACGTTTGGCGACGGAGAAGGCGCGCTGGAGAAGCGGCTCCAGCGTGGTGGAGACGGCACCGACTTCGCGGGCGACGGAGTAGGACT
Source organism: Granulicella sp. (assembly GCA_025357875.1). Lineage (GTDB taxonomy): Bacteria > Acidobacteriota > Terriglobia > Terriglobales > Acidobacteriaceae > Edaphobacter. The sequence continues at coordinate 35,537 of JANYLK010000138.1, read as the reverse complement.
CTTTGACCTGTCCTAGGATCTGCGGTTCGCCTACGACCATGGAGTCGAGGGACGAGGCCACGCGGAAGAGATGGCGGACGGCTTCGCGTTCGCGGAATTCATAGAGGTGCGGCTCGATCGTGCCTGAGGAAAGGGCGAAGTATTCGTTCAGGAAGCGCAGGAGGCTTGGGTTGGTTGGGCCGGGCTCCTGAATGGTGACGAACTCGACACGGTTGCAGGTGGACACGATGAGGGCTTCGCGGATGCCAGGCTGATGGGCGAGGCTGCGGATCGCATCCGCCAGACGGGCTGCGGGAATTGCCAGCCGCTCGCGGACCTCAAGGGGCGCGGTTGTGTGATTAACGCCGACGAGAACGAGCGAGCCCACGGTGGCGTGCTCACTGGCGGCTTCAGAAACCGGTTTGACGATCGTCAGGCGTTGGGGTTGACTCATGGCGTTGAGAACCTGTGGACGGCGGAGAATTGATTAGCCGCCCAGACAAAGAGAACGACCAGGATGACGAAGCTGGAGAGATAGACCGCGCGACGGCCGCGCAGACCAGAGGCGCGGCGGATGAAGATCATCGCGACGTAGGCGATCCACAGGCCGAAGGTGAGCAGGATTTTGGGATCGCTGAAGTATTTGGCGCCGAAGTCGGCCTGGGCTATGACGGACCCGATGAGGAGGCCAGCGGTCATGCAAGGCAGGCCAAACAGAAGAGTCTTGTGAGCAATCTGATCGATGGTTTCTAGCGGGGTGTCGAGCGGCGAAAGCCAGCGATGGCTGGTGGATTTCGATTTGAGGCGTCGCTCCTGAATGAGGTAGAGGAGCGAGGCAAACATCGAAACGACCAGAGCTGCGTAGGCGGCTAACAGAAGCACAATGTGAAAAAGAATCCAGCCGGTACGGATGGGCGCGGAGAAGGTCTCCTGGCCGGGACGGAAGGCGGCAAGTGTCGCCAGCATGAAAACGATGGGCAGTACAAAGATTCCCAGGGAGACATTGCGATACCACGCGTACACGGCAAGAAATCCTAGGGCAAGAATAAGTGCGAGCAGCGATTGGACTTCGTGAGTCTCGACGGGAAGGCGATGATGGGCGGCGTAGAGCGTTTCTGCGAACGAGACGAAGTGGAAGAGCACGGCGGCAACCGTAGCGGGCACCGCGAAGTGGGTCCAGCGCGGTCGGTCGTAGAGGGCAGCAGGCAGCACTGCAAGAGCCGCTACGCCGTACAAGAGGACCGCGAATCTGAGCCAGAGGAGAGTCATGGGGCCACTTCGTAGTATATCCGGCGCGAGTCGAGCGGAAGGCTGGATGTGCGTGGCGGGCATGCTGTTATCAGAGTGCGGCAAGGCTGGCGGATCGCGATGTGATGACCATCACGCGGTATATGGTCAGGCGAGCTACTGGGTATGGTTATCAATGTCATGCGATGACTTGGCAGGTAAGGTATTCTGGCGGTTCGTGAGTGATGCGATCAAGGTAGATGCGGCGAGGGCGGCGGCGGAACAGACGCCGGTGATGCGGCAGTATTTCGCGGCAAAGGAAGCGCATCCGGATTGCTTGATGTTCTGCCGGATCGGTGACTTTTACGAGCTGTTTTATGAAGACGCAATAGTGGCTTCTCGCGAGTTGCAACTGACGCTGACCGCGCGCGACCGTGAGAAAAAGCAGCCAATGTGCGGGGTTCCGTACCACGCGGCTGAACAGTATATTCAGCGACTTCTGCGCAAGGGGTACCGGGTGGCCCTGTGCGAGCAGATGGAAGATCCTAAGCTGACCAAGAAGATCGTGCGGCGGGAGGTGACCCGCGTACTGACGCCGGGGACAGTGGTCGATTCGGGGTTAGGGGCGGAACAGAGTAATTGGCTGGCGAGCGTGTGTGTGCGCGGCTCTGGCGCAGGAGCGTGTGTTGGGTTGGCGCAGTTGGATCTTTCGACGGGCGAATTTCGGGCGACGGAGTTTTCGGGGACGTCGGCGTGGGCGCAACTGGTGGACGAGTTGGGGCGGATTCGGCCGGTTGAGGTGCTGTTTGCTGAGGGTGGACTTGGCCTGAGTGGGAGTTCGAGCGGTCTACTTCCCACCCTTCGCGGAAAAGCTGGGAAGGATGGAGCACCCGGTTCTTTGGGGGCGGCAGTGGAGGATGACGCTGCAGGGAGCGCGTTTGAGGGGGTCCGGACGAAGACTGCGCTCGAGGACTGGGTGTTTGCCGCGGACTATGCCGTGCCATTGCTGCGGAAGCATTTTGGCGTGCAGTCGCTGGATGGTATGGGTCTGGCTGGACATGAGGCTGCTACTGGCGCAGCGGGAGCTCTTGTTCATTATTTGCAAAAGACGATGCAGGGTGGGCTGGAACATCTTAATACCATTCGGTTCTATGAGCGCGCTGGATGCCTTGTTCTGGATGCAGTGAGCGTCCGCAACCTGGAGTTGGTGGAGCCACTGTTTTCTGGCGAATCAGTGCAGACGACGCTGTTTCATACGCTGGACGCTTGTTGCACGCCGATGGGAAAGCGATTGCTTCGGGCTGTATTGCTGCGGCCGTCGAGTGATTTGGCTGAGATTGGCGACCGGCTGGATGCGGTGGCGGAGGCGGCTGGAGATCTGCCGCGGCGCGAGGGATTGCGGCGGGCTATGAGCGGGTTGCTGGATTTGGAACGCCTGCTGGGGAGGGTCGCGCTCGATTCCGCAGGACCGCGGGAAGTAATGGCGCTGGCGAGTACGCTCGCGTGCCTGCCGGGGGTGCGGGATGCTGTGGGAACCTTCGCGGCCAAGCGGTGGAAGGAATTGGGCGGAGAGAAATCCACAGGGATTTCCACAGCATCTACCAAGCAGATTTCCACAGGTTTTGACGCGATGGTGGATTTGCATGAATCGATCGTTGAGGCGATTGTGGAGGAGCCTCCGTTGAGTTTGGCGGATGGTGGAGTGGTTCGGCCCGGCGTTGATGCGGAGCTGGACGAGTTGCGCGAACTTGGGCGATCGGGTCGTCAGGCGCTGGTGGCGATCGAGGAACGGGAGCGGCACAGAACTGGAATCGGGAGTCTTAAGGTAAGGTTCAACTCTGTGTTTGGCTATTATCTCGAAGTTACTAAGGCTAATAGTAGATCGGTTCCTGCTGATTATGAGAGAAAGCAGACGCTGGTAAATGCAGAGCGGTTCACTACTCCGGAGTTGAAGGAGTACGAGGCGAAGATTCTGACTGCGCAGGAGAGGTCGGGGGAGATTGAGCGGCGGATCTTCGCGGATCTCCGGCGGCAATTACTGGACGCCGCGGGCAGGATGAGGGAGACGGCTCGGCGGGTGGCGGAGATCGATATGCTGGCATGTTTTGCACATCTGGCGGCGCTGCGGGGTTGGGTGCGTCCACAGGTTGAAGAGTCGGGCGTGCTGGAGTTTGTGGCGGCACGGCATCCGGTGGTTGAGCGGAGGATGGACGAGTCGGGTGGGGGAAGATTTGTGCCGAACTCGATTTCGCTGGGGGCCTGGTTTGGTGCTAGTTTGGGCGATAATTTTCCCGATAATGCTGATAAGAATGCGGTGCCTGGGTCTTCGATTGCGTTGATTACTGGACCCAATATGGGTGGTAAGAGCACGTATCTGCGGCAGGCGGCGCTGCTGGTAGTGATGGCGCAGTGTGGATGTTTTGTTCCGGCAGAGCGGATGCGTCTGGGTCTGGTAGACCGAATTTACACGCGGATTGGGGCGAGTGACAATGTTGCGCGGGGCCGGTCGACGTTCATGGTGGAGATGACGGAGACGGCGGCTATTTTGAATACCGCTACCTCGCACAGCCTTGTCCTACTGGATGAGATGGGGCGTGGAACAGCAACATATGATGGGCTTTCCTTGGCATGGGCGACCGTCGAATATTTGCACGAAAAGATTGGTGCGCGGACTTTGTTTGCGACGCATTACCACGAACTGACCTTGCTGGAGGAACGACTGACGCGGCTGAAGAACCTGCGCGTAACCGTTAAGGAGACCAAAGGCGGGATCGTGTTTCTGCATACCGTTGAGTCGGGCGCCGCGAGTAAGAGCTACGGGATTGAAGTTGCGCGGCTGGCAGGACTGCCCAGCGCCGTGATCGCCCGGGCAAGGGAGGTTCTGAAGGTGCACGAGCGGGCGGAGACTCAGCAGGTGGCGCGGGCGCTTGAGACGGCGGGCGAGCGGGGAGCGGGGTCCGTGCAGATGACGATGTTTACGCCGCTGTCTCAGAAGATTGTGGATCGGGTGGCGGCGCTGGATGTGGATGGTCTGACGCCGCGAGATGCGCTGAATCTGTTGGCTGAGTTGCAGCGGGAGTTGGGAGCTTCTTCGTGATGGCTGCTCCGAAGACAAAATCGATCGTGGTCGCCGGAGTGATGAGCGGGACCTCGGCGGATGGGGTCGATGTGGCGGTGTGCCGGATCGGCCCCGGGTCGCGAATGGGTGATCCGCCGCGGGTGAAGCTGATCGGGCATTTGGAGAGTAGCTATCCGAAGGCGGTACGAGCGGCGGTGCTTCAGGTGATGGAGGGTGAGGCGATGCCGGCGGCTGAGATGAGCCGGCTGAACTGGCGGCTGGGGGAGATTTATGCTGGCTGCGTGGAGAAGGCGGCGGCGAGGTTTGCGGTGAAGGTGGGGCTGGTGGGGTGTCATGGGCAGACGGTGCACCACGAGGCTCGGGGGGTGCGGTATATGGGGGCCTCGGTGCGGTCGACGTGGCAGATAGGCGAGGCCGCGGTGATCGCCGAGCGGCTTAGGTGTCCGGTGGTGAGCGACTTTCGGCCGGCGGATCTGGCGGCGGGAGGACAAGGGGCTCCGCTGGTGCCGATGCTGGATTGGTGCATGTTCCGGAGCTCGAAGAAGGATCGAGTGATGCTGAATCTGGGCGGGATTGCGAACCTGACTTGGTTGCCCACCGGGTGTGGGTTGGAGGATGTAAAGGCGTTCGATAGTGGGCCGGGAAACATGGTGATCGACGCGTGTATGCAACGTTTGTTCGGGCGCACATTTGATAAGGGTGGTGCGATTGCCGGGAAGGGACGGAGGATCGATGAAGTGTTGGAAAAGCTGATAAAGATGGGCTACTTCTCTGCCCTGCCGCCGAAGTCGTTTGGGCGCGAGGAGTTTGGGGCGGCGTTTGTGGAGCGGTTTCTGACCATGTGCGAGGGCGCGCCGAAGGAGGATGTCATTGCTACTGCCACTGCGTTTACGGTGGAGACATTGTGCGATGCGTTTGAGCGGTTTTGCTCTGTGCACCGCTCAGGCCCGGCGCAGATGCTGGTGGCTGGCGGTGGCGTTCGGAATTTGACGCTAATGAGGATGCTGGGGGGTCGATTCGCAAAGTGGGGCGTGCGAGTTGCTCCGCTGGAGGAGGTGGGGTTGGCGGCGCAGGCGAAGGAGGGGGTGGCGTTTGCGCTGCTGGCTTGGCTGACTTGGAATGGGCTGCCGGGGAACGTTCCGACGGCTACTGGCGCGACGCGGGCGGTGGTGCTGGGGAAGGTTTCTCACGGATGAGATGGATTGCTGAATGGGGGAAGACGGTTCGGATATCCAACGGCAAAATGCGGGGAATCTTCGCAGTGATCAGAATGACAATGGTTTGGGGAGTCGCGAGCGTTCAGCTGATTTGGATTGCGGGATGCCACGGCGCGGTGCGGGAGCCCGGAACAGTGGTGGTGATTCTGGAGAGTAGTCCGAATAATCTTGACCCTCGGCAGGGTACGGATGCGCAGTCGGAGCGGGTGGGACCGCTGATTTTTGATGCGCTGGTGAAGAAGGACGAACACTACAACCTGGCGCCCTGGCTGGCGACGAGTTGGGCGCAACCTGACGCGCTGACTTGGGTGTTTCATTTGCGCGAAGGGGTCCGTTTTCAGGATGGACGGCCGCTGGAAGCTGGCGACGTTGTTTGGACGATTCAAAGTTTAATCGATCCGAAACTTGTCGGGCTCATTTCAGCGAAAAGCGGAAACTTTGCGGCGGTGGGTTGGGCGGAGATACGCGATCGACTGACGGTTGTAATTCACATGAAGCGGCCAGATGCCGGGCTTCTCTTTAATATGAGCGATGGGTTGTTTGGCGTGGTGCCGAGGGGTTCGGGGAGCGACTTTGGATTGCATCCAGTGGGGTCTGGCCCATATCGATTTGTGAGCCAGGTGCAGGATAAAGAGGTGGTTCTGGAGCGGTTTCCGGGTTGCTGGAGTCGAAGATTGGGAGACGGTGGCGAGAGATTGCACTCGGAAATTCGGCGCATTCAGTTCAACGTAGTGCCGGACGCGATTACGAGTGCGCTGGAGTTACAGAAGGGATCGGCGGATGCAGCCAGTAATGTTCTGACTCCAGACATGGAGTATGCGCTGACGGACGCGCCAAGACTTGATACGGCAAGTGGGATTGGATCAAATATCTGGTATTTGAACTTCAATATGAATGATGTGGCTCTGCGGGATAAAAGGGTCCGGCAAGCAGTCGCGCTGGCGATGAATCGGCCTTTGATCATGGCTTCCCTTTGGCGGGGACACGCGCGGCTGGCGAATTCGTTGCTGCCTCCGGGACACTGGGCGCGGGCCAATGATGCGGAGTTAGCGCAATACTCTTACGACCCGGCGCGGGCGGCAGCACTGCTGGAGGCGGCCGGGTTGCGGGCGGATAAGAACGGTGTGCGGCTGGCGTTGACTTTGAAGATCAGCACGGACGAGACGACGCGTTTGCTCGCTGCGGTGCTCCAACAACAACTTCGTACGGCGGGAATTGCGCTGAATATACGTAGCGCCGAGTTTGGGACGTTTTATGCGGACGTGACCAAGGGCGCATTTCAGATGTACGTGCTGAAGTGGGTGGGGTCGAATGAAGATCCGGACATCTTTCGTTACATGTATTCATCTAGTAGCTTTCCGCCGAAGGGTGCGAATCGAGGGCACTATGTGAATGCGCGCGTCGATGCCCTGCTGGCAAGGGCCGCAGCAGAGTCGGGCCCGGAGCTGGAGGTGCAGGCGAGGCGACGGGCGGAGTACGTTGAGGTGCAGCAAATCCTGGCGGAGGAGATGCCGTCAGTGCCGCTTTGGTATCCGGACAATGAAGTTGTGTATACGCCTCGGTTGCAGAGGGTCGCATCGCAGGGGGATGGGAACTTCGATTTTCTTCGTTAGAAAAGGCCGCTCTGCTCAATTGATTCAGTCGACAAAGTAGCGCTTGGACTTTTGCTATCCTGCGAGTATTCGAGAGACAATCGACCTATGGCAGAGTTCATTGCACCAAAGCATGTAGTTCCGGAGCCGATGACGTCGGCGACGGCGATCCTTCCTCCTTTGATTGAGTCGGCTCCCCCGGCTGCAACACCGGTTGCCGCGGGCCGGCCGGCGAGCAGTTACGGCGCCGCTCCACACGATCCCTCGAAGCCGCCAGTGAAACGGCAGATTGTGTGTTTCAGCTTTTATAAGCTGATGCCCGAGTGGCGGCGGTTGCCAGTCGAGGAAAAGGCTGCGCACAAGGCGGAGTTTGCCGGGGTGTTGGCGAAGTGGAACAAGCCGGGTGAATTTCTGTCGCTTACCTACTCAACCATCGGAACGCGCGGCGATGTGGATATGTGTGTGTGGTCGATTGGATACGGCGTGGATGAGTTGAACCAGATGCGAAGCGAGTTGCTGCGGACGCCGCTGGGTGGATATCTCAATTCGCCGCATAATTTTCTGGCGATGACGAAACGGTCGCAATACCAGATCGACCGTGTGGATGAGAGCGAGGGTGAAGGCCGCGGCGCGATTCGGCCCGGCGGGCAGAAGTACATCTTCATCTATCCCTTCTGGAAGACTCGACCGTGGTATCTGCTTTCGATGTCGGAGCGGAAGCGGCTCATGGACGAGCACATTCGGATTGGGCTGATGTATCCGCGGGTCAAGTTAAACACTACTTATTCGTTCGGGATCGATGACCAGGAGTTCGTAGTGGCATTTGAGACTAATTTCCCTGAAGATTTTCTCGATCTTGTGCAGCAGTTGAGGGAGACAGAGATCAGCCTGTATACGCTGGCGGACACGCCGATCTTCAGCTGCGTTCGGGTTCCTCCGGAGAAAATGCTGGATAGATTGGGATGAAGAAAGCGACGAGTCAGCGGGTTGACGGATCGGCTTCGAAGAAAAAGCTCGCGAAGGCGACGACGGGGGTTTCAGTGCCGCCTGTGGGCGCGAAGGCCCGGGCTATTGCAGCGCCAGAGCCCGCTTCGACTAAGCTAAAACGTGGCAAGACTGCGAGGCCGCTGGCGCCGGAGCGTGTCGCAGCGATTCTTGACGGGCTGAATAAGGCGTACCCAAATGCAGTGTGCGCGTTGAATCATCGGAGCGCTTGGGAGTTGCTGGTGGCGACGATACTCTCGGCGCAGTGTACTGATGTGCGTGTAAACCTGATAACTCCAGATCTGTTCAAGGCGTTTCCGACGCCGAAGGCTATGGCTGCGGCTTCCCTACCCCAGCTTGAAGAGTTGATTCGGACTACGGGATTCTTCCGCAACAAGGCGAAGTCGATTCAAGGTGCGGGGCGGGTATTGACGGAAGATTTTTGCGGCAAGGTTCCTCAGACGATGGAGGAGATGCTGCGGATTCCGGGTGCGGCGCGGAAGACGTCGAACGTGGTGTTGGGGTCGTGGTATGGCATCGCGGTGGGCGTGGTGGTGGACACGCATGTGCTGCGGCTTTCGAGGCGGCTGGAGCTGACGAAGAACACGACGCCTGAAAAGGTGGAGCGGGATTTGATACGCGTGATTCCGCAGGCGAAGTGGATCGACTTCTCGCACGAGATGATCTTTCACGGACGGCAAATCTGCATTGCGCGGAAGCCGAGGTGCGCGGACTGCACACTGGAGCGGCTATGCAATTCGTCAGACAAGACGTGGAACTCACACTGAAGTTTGCCGATCCTGGACGTGATTGGAAGGATTCGGCAACGAATTTGGGAGTGCGGGTGAGTTATTAGTTTTGGTAAACGATGGTCGTGGCGACGGTTTTTGGCGGCTTCGAGTGCGACCGTGGCACAGGCGGCAGGAGGGCTGAAGGGGTTGGGTCAGGCGGCCAGTTCGGCTGTCGATGCAGTGGCGGCGCAAAAGGCGAATGCAGCTGAGGCAGCGCGGACGATGCTCCGCGGGGAGTAGTCACTTGGGGGATTCAGCCGCTGGTGGAGAGCAGGACGCGCAGACCTCTGCGGTACAAGCCAGTGGATGGCGAATTTGTGATACGAAATGGGAAAGAATTCTTCAACCGGCCGCTCTACGGCGTTAGCACGGCTACGCAGTCGGGAGACTTTCGAGTAGACGCGGGCGACCTGCCTGAGTTCTCGATGTATCTCCCCGGACATGGTGGAAATTTGAAGATTGGATTTGTGACCGCTGCAGACGCGACCCCGAAATGGGCCGCCAATGCGGATGAAGTGCTGGCGCGATACAGACCAGGGCGAATGATCTACGAAATTCGCGATTTGATGCTTGGCAAAGGAATGTTGCGGGCAGAGGTGTTGACGACCGACGAAGGTGCTGGTTTCGTGGTGAAGGTGGAAGGCACCGGCGTGCCGGCCGGGATAAGGCTCGCCTGGGCATTTGCTGGAGTGAGCGGACGCAGGGGTCAGAGGAATGGGGACATCGGGTGCGAGCGGCAGCCGGTGTCGCAGTTCTTCCAGGTGAGGCGGGAAGAATGTGAGGGAAATCATTACGTATTCGAGAGCTCCGCAGCAACTGGGCGGCCAGTCGTGCGGGTGCTGAGTTCCGCAGCCGAGATGGTGCTGACTTTTCCCGTGGGATCGATGGGCTCAGTACGAGATTTCGAATCATGGACAGCGCCGCCACCGACCGAGAGCGTTCGCGGAACGGCCGCCATGGATTCGAGTCACCCTACACTCATCGGGTCTGTCGGCTTAAGGAATGCGCCTCTGTATATGACGATTGATCATGCGCATGCTGGAGGATCGTCGGTGATGACCGACCCCGGAAAATCCTTCGAGGCGCGGAGTATTCAGGTAAAGGCAATTGCGGGAACGTTGAAGATCGACAACCGGATGATTACGTGAATGCAATGGGAAGGGCGATTGGCATCGCGGCGGAGACGATCTGGTACAAGAAACAGGAATGCGTGCTGCACGGCGGCGTTGCATGGCGAATGATGTTGGCAGGGTGGCGTGGGCCGTACAACCTGGACGCGTTGGGCAATCACGACCGCGCAGTGCTGGAGTTTCGGCATTGGTTGAAACGGCAAAATGTGACTCCGGTGTCGACGGCCGATCCCGCGATCAATTCATGGGATCCGAGCATGCATCATGCACGCAAAGAGGGTATGCTGCACTCGAATGGGGATGTCTCAAACAACCACTATGACATGAACATGGTACTCATCGATGTGCTGCTGCGGCACTTGATGTGGACCGGGGATCTGGAGTTTGCGCGGGAAGTGTGTCCTGCGTTACAGCGGCATCTTGCTTGGGAGCGCAGGTTGTTCCGCAGGATGTACGCGGGGGCGGAAGGCACGGAGCTTCCGCTTTATGAGGCATACGCGACGATTTGGGCGAGCGACAATCTGCAATACAACGGCGGCGGAGCAGCGCATTCATCGGCGTACAACGTATTTGCGTTTCGGACGGCGGCGAGTATTGCGAAGGCGCTGGGCGAGGATGACGCGGCTTACGAGGCCGAAGCGGAGCTGATTCACCGTGGGATGCAGGAGTTGCTATGGGTGCGGGAACAGGGCGCATATGGCGAGTCCAAGGATTTGATGGAACCACAGACGGTGTACACGAATCCGGCGTTGTGGGCCGTCTATCACTGTATTGACAGCGGAGTTCCGACCTCGCGCGAGGCATGGCAGATGACAACCGAGAGGCTGGCCGTGCTGAAGCAGGTGCCGGTACACGGAGACGGTGTACCGGAGGGTGGGTGATACATGTTGTCGTGCTCGGACTGGATGCCGTACATCTGGTCGCTGAATCTGCTGCTGCTCGCGGAAAACATGCACATGGCGCTTGCAATGTGGCAGACGGGGATGAGAGACGAGGCTTAACGGATCTTCAAAGGCAACCTGTTGGACTCGATGTATATGGGATTGTGCCCCGGCGACTTTCACATGACCTCGGCGCTGGACGTGCATCGGCAGGAAGCGCAGCGTGACTTTGGCGACCCCATCGGCATCTCGTCGCGCGCGTTGGTAGAAGGACTGTTTGGTGTGCAACCGGATTTGATCGCGGGCGAAGTACGGCTTCGGCCTGGTTTTCCAAGTGACTGGGATCGGGCTTCGCTGAAGCACAAAGATTTCGATTTTGCATGGAACCGCGCTCAGATGCGTGAGACCTATAAATTTACGAGGCGCCTAATAAAACCCGTTTATTTGACACTGACGCTACCGGCACGAACTACAAGTTTGCCGGTGGTTATCGTCGATGGAAGGCGTGTGGATTGTGTATTCGATACGGCTGCCGTGGGAGGACCTATGCTTATGGTGAGGGTGCCACCAGCGCGGTCAAACAGGATAGAAATCGAGTGGCATGAGCGCAATCCTTCGATGGCGCCGGTAAAACGGAGCTACCGCGTGGGAGAAGCATTGGAACTACCTAAGAGTATCGCGCTGGCACAGGTGGACGATCCGCAGCGGTCGCTGGTCGATGGGCGGGTGTCAGCGATTGGATTTCACACAGTGTTCGCGAATATGCGTGAAGGCGACTGCACGTGGTCAATGCCCATCTCATTCGAAGTGAAGGCTGAGGCGCCGAGGTTCGCAGGGGTTCCACTCATGGCTGCGGATAGGCTCGGTAAACAGGTTGATCTTTCCTCCGTGCTGAAGCACAACGTTGTAGAGATTTTTACGCGTGTGTATACCGAACCTCGATCGCAGTACTGCTCGCTTGCGTTTCCCGATGTCCTACTCGGTGGATGGGCAAATCCCGATGGGCGCGTGAGCATAGAAGACGCGGGACTGCGTGCGGCGGGCGGACTGCTGAAGGCCTCGTTGGGTGTCGACTTTGCCACACCGCGCGGGACCGATCTAAGTCATCACTGTTATCTTACTGGAAGCAGGATACGACAGCGGTAAAGATCGTATTGACTGGCCGTGCGCAAGGTATTTATCTACTAATGGCGGGCAGTACTTTGCCCCAGTGCAGCCGGATGCAATATGAAACCGTATCGGTTACATACAAGGATGGGATATCGACAAAGTTATCACTGCGTAATCCGGAAACGTGGTGGCCCATCGAACAGGACTACCTGCTAGACGATCATCTGTTCGTCAACAATGTGCACTCCCCCCGCGCGTTGACCTGCAACTGGAGAGACACGCGTTCAGGATGCGGCAGGTTTCCATGGAAAGGGGCGCAAGATTCCCGGAGGGGCGGCGACGATTCTTGATCTGGCGCTCGATCCGGCAAAGGAGATAACTTCGTTGCAGGTTGGCGTAGACCTATATGGGATCGTTGCGGGACTTATGGCGGCCACGTTGACTAGGGTTTAATAACGTCAATCGAGCGATACGCGGGCTATTAACCCAGAGAGGCAGTTGCTTCAGTCACGCTACTATGTGCATCAAGATCATCCAGGCGGTCATCCTCAAGCACTGCTCGAATCTGACCTAAGCCCCATTCCAGGTCCGCTTTGTCGATTATCAGCGGCGGCGCGAGGCGGATGACCGAAGCATGGGTCTCCTTGCAAAGAACACCGCGCTGCTTCAGTTTTTCGCAAAACGGCCGCGCGAGAGTATTTAATTCAATTCCAATCCATAAGCCCTTACCGCGGACTTCAACAATGTATGAGCTGCGGATGCTCTTCAGACAGTTCAGGGCATATTCGCCGAGTTCAGCTGATCGCGCTGAGAGATTCTCGTCGACAATAACCTGTAAAGCGGCACGGGCGATCGCACACGCCAAAGGATTACCGCCGAAGGTGCTGCCATGGTCGCCGGGACCAAACACGCCGAGTATCTCACGGGAGCTTAGGACGGCCGAAACTGGGTAGAACCCGCCGGAAAGCGCCTTGCCTATGATGACGACATCAGGCGTGACGCGGTCGTGCATATACGCGAATAGCTTGCCCGTGCGGCCGAGGCCGGACTGAATCTCATCCACCATAAGCAAAACGTTGCGCTCTCGACAAAGGGCAGCAGCCTGACGTAAGTAACCTTCGGGCGGCACAATAATACCCGCCTCGCCCTGGATGGGCTCGACCAGAAACGCTGCGGTGTTCGCCGAAATCGCGCAGTGGAGTGAATCAATATCGCCAAAGGGTACTTCGACGAAGCCAGCGGGAAACGGTCCAAACCCGCGTCGGTATTGTACTTCAGAAGAGAATCCGACGATCGCGATGGTGCGGCCGTGAAAGTTGTTGGCGGCGACGATGATCTCAGCCTTGCCAGCGGGGATACCCTTGACAACCTCGCCCCACTTACGCGCGGCTTTAAGTGCAGTCTCAACCGCCTCGGCCCCTGAGTTCATGGGAAGTGCCATCTCATACCCAGTGAGCTCGTTCAAATCTCGATAGAGCAATGGCAGTTGATCGTTGCGGAAGGCGCGCGAAGTGAGTGTGACTTTCCCCGCCTGACGACACATAGCGTCGAAGATAGCTGGATGACAGTGGCCCTGGTTGACGGCGGAATAGGCGGCGAGGAAGTCCAGGTAGCGGCGTCCTTGCTTATCGAATAGCCAAACACCCGAAGCACGTTCAATGACTACATCCAGAGGGTCATAGTTGTGTGCACCGTATCGGTCTTCAACGGCGATTAGTTCGGAGGAAAGCATAGGTCTTACCTTGGTGGGCTGGTTGTTGGACCATAGGAAACGTAGTGCCAGCGTCTTGCCACCGCACATATCTAGCCTACAAGGCTGCATATTCATGCATGAAACGAGTGCATGTATATACATCCGACAACCAGGTCAAGAACATTTTAACTAAGTCACTGCGACAACGGATCGACCTGAAGCTGGTCTCCGACTTGCATTCGTGACTGGGTGATAGTGCCACAGCGCAATTCCAGGACGCTCCTCATTTTCAGGCTTACGGAAGTCACTCGATATGTCGGCAGACAACGCCAAAGCTTGATAACTCTCAAGTCGCGGTCCAAGCCCACAACATCGATCTTGAACGACATCCCAAAAGTATGGACGCCGGAAGAGGGTTTGATCCATAACCCCGCTCCGGCGTCCAGACCACGCTTTCCGAGAAGGCCGAACATCCTCTTCAATGACGTATCGGCCAACTCGATACTATCTCCAACTGTTGTGCCCCGGGTTGTATTCGTTACTCTGAACATAAGAGTCCGTCAGGATCACCAACAATTCACTAGGCTGACTTCTGCTTTCTGCGGTAGACGATGATTCCCAATACTGCTACGGCAAATACTCCAGCTACAATTTGAACGCCGATCATAATAATCTCCTTTCCGTTGAAGTTAACTCTCCATGAGTTTAGCGTGTTTTACAAAAACACCCGTACAACTTATTCGTAAGAGCCCAGTCTAAATGTCGTACGGCTTAGAGGCCTTTAATCAACTACTGCACTGTTGACTACTTTGACTACTCCCAAGACAATCTTTGCTGCCACTTACTGTGTGTCTCCCGGTGAGTTATGTCTGGTGACCGAGACTTCCTATGACTCATCTAGCCTCTTTTACCGCGACCTGCCATGCTACTGCGACATTGACTGCATGCCCGCCATGATGCTTAAGATAGCGGGTGCAAGTAGCACAATAAATATGCACGGAAAAATACAAAGAACCAGCGGGAAAATGATTTTGATCTTGGTCTTTGCCGCAGCCTCTTCCGCTCGTTGTCTCCGCTTCATGCGGATGTCATCGGAGAGGCGGCTCAAAGCTTTTATGATCGGTGTACCAAATTTGTCCGTCTGTGCCAGCATACTTACAAACGCAATGAATTCTTCTATCTCAGTACGGTCTGCCAGATTCTGCCAGGCTTCGAGCCTCGGTCTTCCAGCACGCTGCTCTCGATTCACTTGGAGGAATTCTTCCTGGATGTCCGGATGGCTGACGCCTAGTTCACCACCAACACGAAGCAGGGCCTGATCCAACCCAAGACCGGCATCGACGCAGATCACCATTAGATCGAGCGCGTCGGGAATGCTACGCCGGATCCGCTTTCTTCTGCCCTTGGTCTTCCAATTCAACCACATGTTGGGAGCCATGTATCCCAGCGCTCCGAAGCCAAGCACGTACGATATGGTGTGAGCTCCAATAAGACTCCCCGCAACGGCTCCGGCGGCGGGAACAAGAACTTGCGAAGCAAAAAAGATATCTGTGCTGGCGGTACCGCGAACTCCAGCCATAGCCAATCGCGCTTTTAGCGAGGGATTTTCAGCCAGCCCAAGTCGCACACGTAGTTCAGTTGCCATCCCAAGTATTCTGGTTTGCAACTGCTCCTTCCCTCCTATCGTTCTCTGGTCGACACGTTCACTTTGTACAACGTCAAAGATTCGCTGAGCTTCAGGGGAAGGCCGGAACAGGTTGGGCGTAAGTAGAAGCGCAACTACACCAAAAATAATTAGTCCAAGGACCACATAGAAAATGATAGGCATGATCCCTATACCTCGATTCCGTTGATAATCTGCCGAATGATGAGGCCACCCGTAATAAGCAGGAATACTCCGAGGTAGCTTAGCATCTTGCCTATCGCGGTATCGACGAGCACCTTAGAATAACCTGGGTTGATCATATTGATAACCACCAGCATGACGACGGGAAGCATGCACAGAATCCAACCTGTCATTCTTCCCTGTGCTGTATGGGTTTTAATTTCTCCATGTAGTTTCAGTCGCTCACGAATGGTATGTGAAGTGCGATCCAGTATTTCGGCCAGATTTCCGCCGGTCTCTTTTTGCACGAGGATACCAGTCACCACGACTCGAAGATCCTGCGATGGCACCCGGTCTAACATCTGCTGCATCGCGTCACGTATCGGTAAGCCAAAATTCTGCTGCTTGAAGACTTCGTTGAATTCAGAGCGCACGGGCTCAACGCTCTGCTCGGCGATGATATTGATCGATGCTGTCATCGAGTGGCCCGCTCGCAATGCACGGCCCATCATGTCAATTGCTTCGGGCAGGCCCGCATTGAAGGCCTTGATCCGGCGTGCTCTTTTGAATGAAAGAAGTCCGATGGGGAGATAGCCGAGCACCACTCCTACTCCAAGTTGCAGCGCAAGAATGTTGAGAAACATGGACACGCCAACAAATCCGACCACGGTCAACACTGCCGACGTCACAAGGATCATCGCTGGGGTAGTCTTGATGTCCGCCTGAATGATCCTGACCTTTAGCCTTTTTGAGACGTGGTACTTCTGCAGTAGTGTATTGAGCCAGCGGAATTTGTTGGCCGGATCAAGCTTAAGCAATTGTTGCTCTAAAGGCTCACCTGAGCTTGTTTGAGTTCCCGACATCAAGATCGCAAGAATCCGCCGATCTACTACTTTTTGACTCTTAGTCGCGGTCAATAGGAGAGCCGTGACTCCAAAACTAATTAATAATAATGCGCCGAAAGCAACAAAAAGAATCAATGGCCCCCCTATAAGACTACGAAATTTCCAAGCAATGATCCGCCAACCCGACGGGAATGGGAATACCTGCGGCTAGTAATTTATCCGCGCACTTGGGAACGATGCCAGTCGCATAGAACCTGCCCCTAATCTTTCCATTAGGCCCTATACCTTTTTTTTCAAACAAGAAGATGTCCTGCATACTGATGACATCGGAGAAGGCACCAGTCAATTCCGTGATGTGTGTTATTCGTCGTGTACCGTCGCTCATGCGGGAAGCCTGGACGATGATGTGAACGGCGGCGGCGATCTGGGCGCGGATGGCTTTTTCGGCAATACGAATCTCCCCCATCATCGCCATCGTCTCAAGACGCGCGAGCGCGTCGCGCGGTGTATTAGAGTGAATTGTGGTGAGCGAGCCGTCATGGCCCGTATTCATGGCCTGCAACATGTCCAGTGTTTCTTCGCCACGGACTTCTCCAAGAACTACCCGATCTGGACGCATACGGAGCGCGTTGATGACCAACTCTCTCTGTCTGATTGCGCCCTTTCCTTCTACGTTTGGAGGCCTAGTCTCCAGTCGTACAACGTGCTCCTGTCTCAGTTGAAGTTCAGCTGAGTCTTCGATTGTGACGATCCGTTCCCTCTCAGATATATAACTGGAGAGGGTATTCAACAGAGTCGTCTTACCCGAGCCAGTACCGCCGGATATTACAATGTTGAGTCTAGCTTTGACGCATCCACTGAGAAACTCAAGCATTGGCGGAGTGAGCGCTTGGAACCTCAACAGATCCGCAGCCCCGAGAGGCGATGAACCGAAACGGCGGATAGACAGAATGGGGCCATCCACGGCGAGGGGTGGGATGATTACGTTGACGCGGGAGCCATCAGGGAGTCGGGCGTCTACCATAGGTGACGATTCATCTACGCGGCGACCTACCGCAGAAACGATCTTATCGATGATGTGTAGGAGGTGCTTGTTGTCCTGAAATGTGAGGTTGGTCTTCTCAAGGATTCCCCGACGCTCGACATAGATCGCGTTACAGGTATTTACTAGGATATCGCTTATCGTATCGTCTTTGAGAAGTGGTTCCAGCGGTCCGAGGCCGAATACCTCATCGACGACCTCTTGTGCGAGACGATCCCGCTCGGCGGCACTTAGAGGGACGCCCTGCTCCGTAATGATTTGCTGAATCACAGCGAACAACTGCTGCTGCGCTCCTGGCGTCTCCTGCATATCTCCAAGTTTGTCGAGATCGATGCGTTTGATCAGCTCTTTGTGAACGGAGGTTTTAATGTGCTGTTGTACATTGTCGCCAATGGTGCGACCGCCGGCACCTGAGCGTTGGTCGGAGCGCGCGGCGTTCGACGAGATGGTATTCGTATTGGACATTGCGTAGATACCTTTATTACCGTTGGAACGACACGTTAACTTTTATTTCTTCCAAAGGGAAAACTTGGCTTTTTTCGGAGCAGCTTCTTGTTCATAAACGTTGGCTTGGCCGACCAAATTACTTACCCATTTTAATAGCTGGGTTGAAAACTCCGATTTATGTTTGTGGCTGATCGGTTCTCCCATGATGCCGGCACGAACAACCTCAGAGTAACTATTTGGGAGTTTGTAGCTAATGGGTAAGCGGATTGCTTTTTCAATCTGCTCAACGCTGACCGCATGTTGTGCGGAGAACCGGTTGATAACCACTTTTAGCTTTTCAGTGTTATGTTCGTTTTGCGACAGGACATCGACATGTCGCGAGAGATCGCGGATAGAGCCTATTTCGGGGGTAGCCACGGCAAATACTTGTGTAGAAGCTTCGATGACTGCCAGGTTGGTCTCGTCCAACGCGGTTGGACAGTCTACGATCACATAGTCATATTCCCCGCGGAGAAAATCGAGAGTCTGTGCCATAGAGACCGGGTCGGTTGCTTTTCTCCCTCCACAAGTGTCAGGTGAAGAAAGAACTTCAAGACCACTTGAATGGGTCGCAATGTAGCCACGGAGCAACTCGCTATCGAGTCGGCTCAGGTTCCTTACAAGTTCATGAAAGTTATAGCGGCTGCCATCTATTCCCAAATAAATGCACGCATGACCGAGTTGAGGATGATTGTCGATCAGAAGTACCTTTTTCTTGTAACATTGGACGAGATATATTGCGACGTGTACTGCCAAGGTCGTAGTTCCTACACCGCCTTTCGCACCGAAGAACGTAAGCACTGACCCGATTGCCGAATTGTGAGCGGCTTTGGCAGTCCACAATTCGTTGATTCGAGCCAGAGTCTTCAAGAAGGCTTCTGAGTCGAATTCTCCGCCGATAAAGTCATTGCATCCCGCGCGCATTGCGTTGAGCACTACCTGGTGATCTTGGCTTGCAGAGCGTGCAACGATCGCGGCCTTACCCGAATACAGCTCCTGGATATATGCAGCGGACTCCATAGCCTGATCCAGGTTTTTGTCGAAATCAATAACGGCAACACAAACTTGGCAGGACTTTACAGCTTGAGGAAATGGTGGACGCCTTTCCGCCGATATGTAGCCTTCACAGTCGGCGCGATGAACGGCCCACAGCATCTTCTCGGTAGAGGCTGCGATCTCACTGGCGAGAGCATCTTCTATGCCGACGTTGATCAACGCAACACCGGGAATGTTCGAGTTTTTAGTAGTTTGAGTCACTATCGATTTCCTTTTTTGAGCCTGATATCTTAGTCGCGGCGCAACTGTAAATATCCGCCTAAAATTACTTGATTGCTGCGTCGTATCCGTCAAGAAGTAGTCGCTGCCGCATCGTCTCGGCATCTTTTGTATTTGCAAAGGGTCCGATATCCAAATGAAGCAGCGATGTCTGGGCATCGTGGCTTACTGCAACGTTGTAGCCACGCCTATTGAGTGCGGCAACCATAGCTTCAGCATCTGATTCATGCGATACCGTCATAATTTCGACCATGGACGACTTGGTTGTTTGATCTGTAGCAGATGGCTGAATGGCATTGGGGGGAATCGTTGCCGCAATGGTCGTGGCGTTCGTTGGAGCGGATGTCGTACTTCTCGCCGGAATAGAAGGTGCGGTCGGAGGCGACGGCGCAGGTACGGGTAGAACTGCGCGTGTATTTCCAAGCCGGACTACAGGACTGGAGTCGGTCGCAAGCGCAACATTCTGCTGACTCGGCGGTGGCGCTAAAGCAAGCGCAGCCATCGCAGCTGGACTTTTCACGGGTGTTGAGCGTGGAAACACCGGCGGAACGGTAGGAGGATGATCCGGAGTTATGGCTGGCGCGACCGGCTGTGGGTTGTGATTTTTACCTAGTCCCTGGTCATATTTTTCTATGTTGAGCGGGGTGACTGGGAGTTCCGGTTGAGATGGTACAGCCATTTCAACTAGCGGATCAACTACAGTTGGCGTCACGACGATTACCAATTCGGTGGTTGAGCGAATGGTGTTCTTCGATTTGAATAGATATCCAAGGATGGGAATACTGGCGGCACCCGGATCCTTATTCATGATGTCTGTGGTTCTCTGGTCCAGCAGGCCCGAGATGGCAAAACTCTGCTCACTCCGTAACTCGACCTCAGTAGACGCCCGGCGGGTAGAAAGTGCAGGCACTGTGAAGCCGCTGATGGTTACTGCATTGGTATAGTCCAGGGCGCTTACTTCTGGCATGACCTTCAGCCTTATAGTTCCGTCTTCGTTCACGATTGGTGTGAATTCTACTTTGACACCATACGGTCGAAACGAAATGGTGACGACGGGAGAACTATTAGCTCCGCTTCCTGGTTGAACCATTGGGAACGGGAATTCTCCACCAGAGAGGAAGTCTGCCTTTACCCCGCTGATTGTTGTGATTGTCGGCTCTGCGAGTACTTGCAGAACCTGTTTAGCCTCAAGGTCCTGTATTGTTGCGCCCAGATTTAATTTTGCGCTGTAGAGCATGAAGCTAAGTGGGTTGGAAGTGCTGAGGAGTCCGCCGCCGACATTTCCGGCTGCTGACTGCGCGAAGGACATGCTCGAAGGATATTGCGACGTAGTAGCACCCGCGAGAATGCTGGTGTTTCCTCCCGGATTGAACAGATTGATACCGAGTTGCAGGGCCTTACTCCGATCGACTTCGAGGATCCGCACCTGGAGCCGGACCTGTTTTGGGTGACTCGGTGTGACCGTAAGTGTATTGGCTACTTCTTTGGAATACATTGAAGCGAGCTTAAACGCGGAGTCAGAGATGGCGTCGCTAGCAACGATTCCACTGAGGGTGACGCGTCCGCCGGCTCCCTCTACTTTGACTGCATTACCTCGCATCTGGTCCGTCATAGCCCCGCGAAGCCCATCGATATCGATGTCTGAGGACACCACGTACGACTGGGCCTGGCCCGCCTCGTCGAGAAGAGTGAGAGAGCTGATGCCCGGGCTCATCGCGGTAACGATGATTTCTGTTGGAGTCAACGTGACCGAATTGATGACAGCAGGATCAGCGACGTATACCCGACGCAGGCGTGTTTTTGTATCGATGAAAATAGCGTGGCCGACGATAACATGGAGTATTTTGCTATCCATCGCGGCGCGGCTGATGCTGGCGAAGCCTCGCGGTAAAGAAGCTGCGTCGATGATCGAGGCTCTCGCCATCGGGGGAACCAAGCCGTCCTGAGCGAGGACAGCAGAAGGTAGCGCCATCAGCAGGAAGGCGGCGGCCGCGATGGCCGTTCCCAAGCCCGCTAAATGTGACTGTGTTTTATGCTTGAGACTGAAATTATGTGATTTCACTAGAAGTTTTCCGTCTTGACGGTGGGGCCCATGAAAGTTTCAACCGTGTAAGGCTTCGTAGCAGTTCGTTCCGCCTTTTGAATTGCCTTCGCCGCGGCAGGCAGGGGCAATGTAACGCCTGACAGTTGCGAAAGGAGAACTGGCGGCCCCTTGACCTGTTCGCGATCAGAGCCATTTCTAAGGACAAAATGAATTGAGCCCTGCGTGCTCGCGAGGACGACCCTTTCTGCATCCTGCGGATTCACAAGAATCGTGACTACGGTTGCGGTAGTCGGTTTTCCTTCGGGATCGGGCTCAGTTTTCTGCCCCGTCGCCAGTATTTGGGCGTCCTGCAGCACGGTTGCGGTGACCGGATCTGGAGAGTTAGCGGGATGCAAAGTCACCAGAACATCCACATGAGTACCTGGTAGAAGAAATCCGGCAACGCCCATAACTTCGTCCGTGCGTAATGCGAGGGCTCTCATACCGTCCGGAATTTTTACTGTCATACCGTTGCCGGAGCCGGGAGTGGACAACTGCCGTTCGAGTATGGGTTCGTTCGCGGCAAGAGGATAAAGGACAACCCTACCTACCAATGGCTGTGGGGCGGTGAAGGCTCCCTGCAGAGGCATGGATGCAGGCCAATCAACGAGGTGAAGATTTTCAAGCTTGATCACCTGCCCTGCTTCCATGTTGGCCGCCGCAGTAACATATTGGCTTTTGGCCGGCGGCGGTGCGGTTTTAGGCTTGGTGAACCTCTGGCTAAGCCAGAAGGTAAAGACACCAGAGACCAGCAAAGCGATGATGAAGGCTGAGGTGAGTCGACGAGTAATCACACTGCACCTCTTCTATTAGATCTGAAAGTAAAGTGTTAGGAGACTTCCGCCCGCGATTGCCAACGCGTACGGCAATCTAAGCGTTGCTTGATTCGAAAGATTAAGGTCGGGATGAGGCTGCAAACCCTCGTGCGAATGATGCGTCGCAAGGGCCCCGACGTTCATAACGGTCTGTCGAAACTGTCCGCGGGCGAGCGCAAGTGCGACGGCCATGACTCCACCGGACAGGGCGGTCAGCACCAGGAGATACGACACGTGCGGCATTCCTGCGATGCATCCAACCGCTGCCATCAACTTGACGTCTCCGGCGCCCATTCCTCCGGCAATGTAGAACAACAGAAAAACCGCGCCACAGATAAGGCCGGCGGCAAGAGCGCTAGAAAATTGCTTCCATCCCCCGAAGGCCAGGTGCATGGAAAGTCCAAGTAGCATCGAGGGAAAGGTGATAAAGTTCGGGATTCGCCTACTCTTTACATCAAAGACGGAGCCTAGCAAGGCGCAAGCCGCTGCGGTCGCAGGATACGTCCAATCTGATTGGAGGAGTGTCATCGAATCGTTCCTAGATAAGTTTTTGGATCGCTTGAAACAAGATGTTGTAACCGGGAAAACGTGTAAAGCTCACGTGAGATCCGAGGAACTCACGTGAGCTTTATTCCGGTTAGGAGACGGCGTTAGTGAGAGCGGTACCAATGTTGGCAAAGGTATTGCTGATGGAAGTCGCCAAGGTATTCATTGAAGCGATTGAGCCGAGACCGACAAGGGCCGCAACCAGAGCGTATTCGATCAGATCCTGACCAGACTCTTCTCGGATCAGGTTCTTCAAAAGCTGTTTCATATTTGCCATGTTTTGTTCCCCGTTTCTGCAAGGTGTTAGTTGCCGGGTTGGTCGCCCCGGTAATTCGATATGCCCTACCAGCGACAGAAAAAGCCTATGTGAGCGTCGACGTCTAACGCTCACATAGGCCTTTCAACTAGGTTGTGGCGTTGGTGAGCGATGTACCAATGGCGTTGAACGTGTTCGAAACCGCGTTCTTAAGACCGCCCATTGCTGCAACTGCACCCAAACCAACCAGAGCTGCGACCAATGCGTATTCAATCAAGTCCTGACCGGAATCTTCGTTCATCAAGTTCGTCAAAATCTGCTTCATGTTCTTCATTTTGTATTTCTCCTCTTTCGGGTTTCCGCGGCACTCCGGGTTTGCGAGTTCCATGGGATGAACTGAGAGTAGGAGGAACGCTAGACATTAGGAATCCCCAAGAAGTGTCACTGGATAACACTTTAGTTCGCTCTCAAATCTGGTTATCTTCATGTTTCTAAGTAGCTTATCCAGAACCGTGATTTAGCATGTAGATGTTATCGGGCATCTTTTTGAAGATTACTTGCAGGCTAACTATGCAGGCCGCTAGCGCCTCCAACAGAAAGACTTCGTTGACGCCAACTGATTTTTTCCGGGCATTGATTGTGATCGACAAATGACAAAAGAACCACAAATCAATTGCCAAGACGACGCTTACAGGCAGGTGGGATCGCTTGCTCTGATTCGATCGACCATATTGATCCTGGCCATTGCGCTCATCACACGTCTGCTGGCTGTGTGGAGCTTCGTCGAGAATCATCCGCGGAATTGGCTATTTTCCCACCCATACGAGATGGGGTTACTGGCGAACTCTCTGCTTCACGGCCTGGGCTATAGCTCTCCTTTTGGAGGAACTACAGGGCCGACGGCCTTTATTGCGCCAGGATATCCGACACTTATTGCTGGTGTGTTTTTTGTGTTCGGAACTTATACGTTTGCTTCTGCAATCGCTATCATGGTGATGCAAGTTTTCGTAAACGTCCTAACTATCTGGCTGATGATGCATGTCGCCCGCCAGATGCTTGACTCACGAACAGCGATTTTTGCGGGTGCATTCTGGGCGGTCTCGCCCCCGCTACTCTTTATCCCGGTCATCTTCTGGGAGACGAGCTTCTCTGCCTGCTTTCTTCTTGGCATGATCGCGCTTGCGATCCAGTGCCGGCGCGAACCGACAAAGGCAACATGGATACTGCTCGGATCATGCTGCGGTATCACCGCATTGATCAATCCGGCACTTTTACCGTCGCTGCTGGCGATCATGGGATGGGTCGCCTTCGAGACACGGCGAGTCTCCAAAACCGCACCGGCTATCGGCCTGCTCGCGCTTCTACTCGTATTTGCGCCGTGGCCTATTCGCAATGCATATCGTTTCCACGCCTTCATTCCACTGCGCAGCACGGTCGGGTTCGAGATGTATATGGGCAACCGGCCTGGCGCAACCGGCCGCCTCGATGACACGTTGTCTCCAATGTTCAACAAGCCCGAGCTTGGGAGCTACCTGGCAAAGGGCGAGCTGGCCTACAGCCGCGACAAATCTGCGCAGGCCTGGGGATACATCCGCGCACAGCCGGGAATCTTCCTGACGCTCAGCCTAAAGCGTGCCTATCGCTTCTGGACTGGGACGGGAAATGTGGATGGACTACGCATCTATGAGATACATGCGCTGATCACTACCGTCCTCGGATTCAGCGCGCTCGTACTCCTCTACCGCCGAAGGAAGCGCGCGTTTGCGATTCTAATGGCGTTGCCTCTGCTGCTATTCCCATTCCCCTACTACATTACTCATGCAGAGTTTCGATATCGCCTCAACATCGATCCGCTGCTTACCATCCTCGCTGCGTACGCGGCGACGCAAATGATCGCGGCCTGGTCGCGACAACGCTCTGCCGGGCAGAATGCCGCTCCGTAGGAATCGCGCGTGGCAATCCTGGTTGTGGATTGACGAGAAAATTGCGACTATGTGGCGTGTGGACATGACGCATGTGATCTCCCGAAGGGCTATGATCATCTTACCGAAGTCTTCGCTTCGCCCACGGTGAAGTAAGTCAGCTGCACGGAATTGCAAGTTGAGTTCAATGCGGAATGTTCCCTTTCTAACTTTGCCAATCTGAGCATCCTGCCACCTGCCCCTGCAGCACGTCGTCGTTCGGAGACTCCAAGTTGGCAAGTCAAATATGGTCTGGCCTCGCATCTCAAGTGGGATCCGGCCTGACTAGCACCTCGACCAGCATCTTCGCTCCGAAGGGGACGCCTGCGCACTCGATCTTTAGCATTTCGATGCTGGTGCTTAGCATCACGACAGTGATTTTCCTGGTGGTTGGGGGATTGTTACTGTACGCGCTGTTGCGTTTCCGACATCGCCGCAACGATGCGAATGCCGCTCAGGAGCCGCCGCAGATATATGGGAGCAACCAGATCGAGCTTTCCTGGACGGTCATTCCTATCCTAATCGTGGTGATGCTGTTCCTGGCGACTGCGCGCGTGATCCTCTCGACCCAGAACGCTCCGAAGCCCGCCGACGCGTTGGACGTTACGGTAATCGGCCACCAGTTCTGGTGGGAGTATCGCTACCCCAAGCTGGGTATCGTGACGGCGAACGAGTTACATATCCCGGTGAGCGATCCAAAGCATCCGACGCCCACCTACCTCACCATGTCTTCGGCTGACACCGATCATAGCTTCTGGGTTCCGCGACTGGCTGGCAAAACTGACTTGATTCCGAATCGCGTGAATACGATGTGGCTGGACCCGGAGACGGCCGGACTTTACCTCGGACAATGCGCTCAGTATTGCGGAACGCAGCACGCCAAGATGCTTATCCGTGTCTACGCGGACAGCCAAGCAGACTTCGCTGCCTGGATCGTGCGCCAGCAGCAACCTGCTGTTGAAAGCTCAAGCGCTATCGAAGGTCAAAACGTCTTCCAACACACCGCGTGCATCAGCTGTCATACTGTGGCCGGAACGATAGCGACTGGAAGGTTTGGCCCTGATCTGACGCACGTTGCAAGCCGCGACACGATAGCCTCAGGATCTGTGCCGAATACATCCGCAAATCTTCGTTCGTTCATCGATAATCCAGCAAACTTCAAACCCGGATCGCTGATGCCAGCGATGCACCTCAATGATCATGACCTCGATGCCGTCACCGCCTACCTGGCGACGCTGAAGTAGGAAGGGACGCTATGGCAACACACGCTCCGGTTACAGACAGCGTCGTAAACTCCGCCCCGCGTCGGCTTGTGCTCGAGGTGCTGCACGACTGGGTAACCACCGTGGATCACAAGAAGATCGGGCTGATGTACATCGGCTATGCGCTAATCTTTCTGGTGATTGCAGGCTTCGAAGCTTTGCTGATGCGTGTCCAACTTTCCATTCCTAACAATCATTTTGTGTCGCCACAGGTGTTCAATCAGCTGTTTACCATGCACGGTACCACCATGGTTTTCTTCGTCGGAATGCCGGTGCTCTTCGGCTTCGGGAACTACCTGATCCCTTTGATGATCGGTGCGCGCGATATGGCGTTCCCGCGATTGAACGCTTTTAGCTTCTGGATTGCGAGCTTTGGCGGCTTGCTGCTGTACTTCAGCTACCTCGGTGGCAGCGGGTTATATGGTGCCGGCAGCGCGCCAGATGTTGGATGGTTCGCCTACGCGCCGCTGACGGCTCATGTCTTCTCGCCCGGGCACAGTACTGACTATTGGACACTAGCCATCCTGCTCAGCGGGATCGGCAGCATTGGAACAGCACTGAACATCGTGACAACGATCATATGCATGCGCTGCCCCGGGATGAAGCTCAACAGGATGCCACTGCTGGTGTGGCTCTACCTGGTGATGTCGTGCCTGGTATTTGTAACCGTCAGCCCGCTGACGGCGGCGCAGATCATGCTGATGCTCGACCGCTACCTTGGCTCGCATTTCTTCGACACGCAGGCTGGTGGCTCGGCGGTGCTGTGGATGCACTTCTTCTGGATTTTCGGACATCCCGAGGTCTACGTGCTGATCCTGCCATCCTTCGCGTTTGCGAACGAGATCATTCCCGTCTATTCGCGTAAGGCGATCTTCGGCTATCCGGCGATGGTGGCGGCGTCGGTCGGGATCGGCTTCATCAGCCTCAGCGTATGGGCGCACCACATGTTCACGGTGGGCATGGGGGCCGGCGCGAATACTTTCTTTACTCTGGCCACGATGATCATCTCGGTGCCTACCGGCATCAAGATATTCAATTGGCTGGCGACACTGTGGGGAGGCAAGATTCACTTCACCGCTTCCATGATGTTTGCTGTCGGATTTCTGTTTCAATTCCTCATTGCCGGGCTTACCGGAATCATGTTGTCGGTTGCACCCTTCGATTGGCAGTTGAGTGCCTCGTACTTCGTCGTCGCACATTTTCATTACGTGTTGGTTGGGGCGATCCTTTTCATACTTTTTGCGGCCTTCTATTACTGGTATCCAAAGATGACGGGTCGCCTGTTGAGCGAAAAGCTTGGCAAGTGGCATTTCTGGATATTCCTTATTGGGTTCCATCTCACCTTTGACTTCATGCATATCCCTGGACTTGAAGGCATGCCGCGCCGTATCTACACCTACGAGGCCGATCGTGGATGGATGATGTGGAACATGATCGTATCGAGCGGCGCGATATTCCAGACGATTGGGACGCTGCTGTTCGTCTACAACATGGTGTGGTCGTTCATTAAAGGTCCGATTGCCGGCCCTGATCCGTGGGATGCGTGGACGCTGGAGTGGTCTACGACCTCGCCGCCGCCGCATTACAACTTTGCCATTATTCCGACGGTAGAAAGCCGCCGCCCGCTGTGGGATCTCAAACATCCCGACGACCCCGATAGTCATTACGAATAGAGAGGAGGCGTATCCCTTGAGCGAAGTAGCCGTCATTCCGCAGAACACGAAATCCGCCTGGGTGCTACCCTCGCGCGGCATTGTCGGTATGGCGTGCCTGATCGTCGCCGAAGCCGCGATTTTTCTCATTTTCATCGTGGCTTATCTCTATTATATCGGTAAGAGCTTGGCCGGGCCGACGCCGCACGACGTTCTCGATCTGCCCATCTTCACCAGCATCTGCCTGCTTTCGAGCAGCTTGACTGTGCATCTTGCGGTTTCGGCGCTGCACCACGGGAGGCGCAGCCTGTGTTCGCTCTGGCTGGCCGCAACGGTTTTGCTTGGCAGCATTTTCCTCGCGGGTACAGCGCACGAGTGGTATCAACTTATCTATCGCGACGGACTCACCATCAGGACCAACCTCTTCGGCACCACCTTTTATTCGCTGGTCGGGCTTCACGCTACTCACGTCGTCGTCGGCCTCATCATGCTTTCGCTCGCGTTGTTCTTTTCGCTCACTGGCAGCATGACCAGTAAAGACACAGGCCGTCTTGAGGTTCTCTCCCTCTACTGGCATTTTGTGGATGCCGTATGGGTCGTCGTCTTCACCGTTGTTTATGTGCTGGGCAGATAATGACTGAACCCGGGAAAGGAGACGCCGTGCAAGACGAATATCCGACAAGCGATCCAAACGCCGTACTACTTCCCCAGCCAACAGCATGGCCGCTGGTGCTGGCGCTGGGTATATCACTGATCATGGCGGGCATGGTCACGAATGTGGCGGTCGGGATTCTTGGACTTCTTCTAAGCGTCGCCGGCAGCTTCGGATGGTTTTTCCAGGTGCTGCCGCATGAAGCTCACGAATCCGTCCCAGTGACAGGAGAGGAGATCAGGAGCGTCAGTACCCGCACACTTATGGAGCGCGAGCACAGGCACCCGGAAAGCGCGACGCCCCGCAAGATTCTGCCAGTAGAGACCTTTCGCATCACGACTGGAATTCGGGGAGGCATCGCCGGCGGCATCGCGATGATCGTGCCCGCGACGATCTTTAGCCTCCTTAAGTATCACAGCATCTGGTACGCAATGAACCTGCTCGCTGCCGGCGGCTTTGTCAGTTGGGCAGGAGCTAGCGACACTTTTCTCAGTCAGTTCCATCTGCAAGGGCTTCTGGCAGGGCTGCTCATCCACGGGCTCACGTCGCTTCTCGTTGGCTTACTTTATGGTGCAATGTTGCCGATGTTCCCCCGATATCCGATCGTTACAGCAGGTTTCATGGCGCCACTTCTCTTTACGGGAATTTTGTATTCCGCGCTGGGAATCGTCAGTCCGATACTGAATCAACGCATCGACTGGTTCTGGTTCATCATGTCGCAGATCGCATTCGGTTTGGTGTGCGGCTTTGTGGTCAATCTGCAAACCCGGGTGCGGACGCCCCAGTTCCAAGCGTTGCCGTTTGCTGTCCGCGCTGGCCTGCACAGTGATCAGGATGAGCGCACTCATCAGACTCCAACTAACACGGACGAGAAGGGCATCTCAAAATGAGACGGCCTAACGAACGTTTGCTCACCGTCGCGCTAGTGGCCTGCGCGGCTGCCCTTACGATTACGGGCTGCAGGAGCGCGTCCGGGAAACCGGGCCCTGGGAGCGAGGTTATGCGTCCAGATCAAGTGACAGACTTTGCAACTCTTTACGGGCAGAACTGCGCTGCGTGCCACGGCGCCAGCGGCAAGAACGGCGCTGCAATCGCGCTGGCAAACCCCGTCTACCTCGCCATCGCTGGAGTTGCAAATATCCAGCGCATCACCGCAAACGGTGTTACGGGCACAGCGATGCCTCCGTTCAGTAAGGCCGCAGGCGGTATGCTGACGGACAATCAGATTGTAATTCTTGCGACGGGAATGGAATCGAGTTGGGGAAATCCGTCAGCGGTGGCCGGACAGACTTCGCCAGCATTCGCGAGTAGCGGGCCCGGAAATTCAGAGAAGGGTGCGAAGGAGTTTGCCATCTCGTGCGCTCGCTGCCACGGCATCGATGCAAGTGGCAGGCCGGCGAGCAACGGCGTGGTCACGGGGTCCCTGATTGATCCCGCTTATCTTGCGATGATCAGCGATCAAGGCCTTCGCAGCATCGTGATCGCCGGACAGACAGAGCAAGGTGCCCATGATTGGCGCTCTTACACGAGCGGTCCGATAGCCCATCCGCTAACCGACGAAGATGTCGCGGATATAGTCGCCTGGCTTACCTCGCATCGAATCGCAACCCCGGGACAGCCCTATTAGCAACACCAGTAACAGCGGAGACACACATGAGTGAACTTCTCGAACATCCCGGAGAACCCAGCAACAACGATCTGCCGCCCGAGGCAAAGGCAGCCGCGCACACTCGCCGCGCCTTCCTGTTTAAGGTCTCGGTGCTCTTAAATGTGGCCGTTGGGGCTGTGCTTGCGGTGCCGCTGGTCGGCTACCTGCTCGGACCGGCAATGAAGAAGAGGTCAACGACTGGTTCGTGGATCGCGATTGGCTTGATGAGCGAGTTTCCAGTCGGAGAGACGAGGCTCGCAGATTTTCGCAGTCCGGTCGCCAGTTTCGACGATGGCGATACAGCTAAGGTCGCGTGTTGGGTTCGGCGAATTTCCGAGAAAGAGTTTCAGGTCTTTGCGGTTAACTGCGCTCATCTCGGATGTCCGGTGCGCTGGTTCGCGCAATCGAAACTGTTCCTCTGCCCATGCCACGGCGGAGCGTACTACCAGGATGGCAGCAGAGCGTCCGGCCCGCCAGAGCGCGGACTCTTCGAATACCGTTACAAGCTGGTGGGCGATTCGCTGGTCATTCACGCAGGAGACATGCCCACACTAGCGACCCAGGCATCATGCAAGGAAAAGCCGCTGGTTCAAATTGATCCAGCATTTGCCAAAGCGGCATCCACGCCTACGAGGTCCACTGAATGGCAGGGATAAAAGAAAATGCTGCCGCAGTGTACGAATGGGTCGAACATCGGCTCGGGCTAATCAGGCCCCTTACCGCCGCCGCCACGCACCCTACTCCGGCAAGTAACGCCAGCTGGTGGTATGTCTTTGGCAGCGCCGCGACCGTTCTGCTGATCATGCAGGTCGTGACTGGTATCCTGCTCGCGCTGGTCTATAGTCCGTCGGCAAATGAGGCATGGAGTAGTCTTGGCATTCTGAATCACAACGTCCCACTCGGTTGGTATCTGCGAGCGCTGCACGGTTGGGGTTCCGACTTCATGATCGCCATCGTGCTCATCCACATGGCGCAAGTTTTTCTCTTTGGGGCTTACAAATTTCCGCGTGAATTGACATGGATTGTGGGTGTCGGACTTCTGCTGCTCACACTTGGAATGGCCTTCACCGGTCAGGTGATGAGATTTGATCAGGACGCGTACTGGGGGCTCGGCATCGGCGCCTCAATCATGAGCCGCGTTCCGCTGATCGGGGCACCGCTTGTTCATCTGCTTCTCGGCGGTCCAATCATCGGCGGTGCCACCCTCTCGCGTTTCTTCACGCTGCATGTATTTGTCATCCCGGGCTTGCTGCTTGCGGGAGTAGGCGTACATATATGGATGACTCTCCTGCACGGAGTCAGCGACTGGCCCATGCCAGGCCGGCTAGTGCACAAGTCGACCTACGAGCGTGAGTACCAGGAACTGACAGGGAAGACTGGTATTCCCTTCGTCCCTGACGCAGCTTGGAAGGACGCTGTTTTTGCCGCCACGATCATGTTTGCGTTGATGGCCTGCGCCTTCTTTTTTGGACCATTCGGACCAACGGGGACGCCCGATCCCACAATCATTCAGAGCGTCCCCAAGCCAGACTTTGCCTTCCTCTGGATTTACGCGCTGCTCGCTTTCTTACCAACGAACATTGAAACGCCAGTGATTCTAGTCGCGCCCGTACTTGGCATCGCAGCCATGCTACTTCTTCCTCTGCTGGCAGGCGAGGGCGAACGGCACTGGGCGCGGCGGCCTGTTGCCGTACTGATGGTCTCGGTGATTGCGGTTACGCTTGGAATCTTTACTCGGCTTGGAACCTATACTCCATGGAGTCCGATCATGGATGCGTGGACCAGCGCGCCCATCCCACCGCAGTATCTGCACAATCGCACGCCGCTCGAACGTCAGGGTGCGCTCGTTCTACAGGACAAGCAATGCCGCAATTGCCACACGCTTGAGGGCGTTGGCGGACAGCGTGGACCTGCGCTCGATACCATCGCATCGCGCATGACGGAGGACCAGATCATCCGTCAAGTATTGCAGGGAGGCGGCAACATGCCTGCATACGGGAATGCGTTGAACCCCGCAGAAACCAAATCGCTGATACGTTTTCTGATGACGC
Organism: Granulicella sp.; assembly: GCA_025357875.1. Classification (GTDB taxonomy): domain Bacteria; phylum Acidobacteriota; class Terriglobia; order Terriglobales; family Acidobacteriaceae; genus Edaphobacter. The sequence goes on along the minus strand of JANYLK010000138.1, from coordinate 3,455 downwards.
TGCGTGGTGAGAATCTTGCGCCGGCAGTCGATTCCTCCCACGCCTTGACTCACGCGGACCAGACGCAGACCGCCCAGCCACCATCATCCGCGCCTGCGCTGAAGACGCCTTAGCCCATGCCAGACGCCGCACGAGATATTTTTGCGGACTGGTCGCTGCCGATCTGGTTGACGCTGATAATTGTGGTTACTGCAGCGATCTACCTACGCGGTTGGCTGGTAATTCGTAAGACGCGCCCGGAACAATTTACGGACATGAGGCTTGCGGCCTTTCTCTCCGGACTCGCCACCCTATGGCTCGCGGTTGGCTCACCGGTCGACGGCTTTGCCGATGCGCTTCTAAGCGTGCATATGCTCGAACATCTCCTATTGATGTCGGCTGTTCCGCCGCTGCTGTTGTATGGCCTTCCTGTTGTGCCGCTGTTGCGAGGCTTACCCGGGCCTGCTCGACGCTGGATCGTCGGTCCGCTACTGCGTCTTTCGTCATTACGCCGCTTAGGACACTGGCTGGTGATGCCGCTGGTCGCATGGATGCTTATGAACTTGGCGTTTCTAAGCTGGCATGTACCTGCTGCGTACGACTTCGCGTTGGAACACGAAAACTGGCACGTGGTGGAGCATCTCTGTTTTCTTGGAACGTCAATTCTGTTCTGGTACTGCATCCTGTGGCCGTGGCCTGCGCGGACGCATCTGCGCAACTGGGGAATTCTGATCTACTTGGTTGCGGCCGATTTAATCAACACGATGCTATCGGCATTTTTGGCGTTTTGCGACCGACCAGTTTACCGGCACTATGTCGACCACCCAAATCCTTTTGGCATCGATCCACTGCAGGATCAGGTGCTCGGTGCAGTCGGGATGTGGGTCCTCGGATCGTTTGCGTTTCTTTTACCTGCAATGGTGCTTACGCTACAGCTATTGAGGCCGCAGCGCGAAGTCAACGCCTGACGACTACACCACTACAAGGCCGCTCTTTGCGGCGACAGCAAATTCTGTTGCTGTCTTCACAATAAAGTCCAGCATCTCCTTGGTCAGTCCAGGAAAGACTCCAATCCAGAAGACCTGGTTCATTACGAAATCTGTGTTCGGTAACTCGCCGACCACGCGATATTCCCAACCCTCATACGCGGGTTGGCGCAGTAGATTTCCCGCAAACAAAAGGCGTGTTCCGATCTTCTGAGCTTCCAGTGCATGGGTTAGTTGGTCGCGGGTAAACGGTGCGCCGGCCTTGACGCCGATGGGGAATCCAAACCAACTTGGATCAGAGTTCTCGCTGGCTTGAGGCAAAATCAGAAACTCCTCAAGTGGCTTTAGGGCGGCTTTTAAATAGGCAAAATTTTCCTTGCGTCGTTCGATGAAATGCGGCAGTTTTTCAATCTGCGATACACCCAGAGCCGCCTGCATGTCGGTAGCCTTCAGGTTGTAGCCAACATGGGAGTAGGTGTATTTGTGGTCGTAGCCGCATGGCAGAGATCCGAGCTGCCAGTCGAAGCGCTTGCCGCACGTGTTGTCCATGCCGGGCTCGCACCAGCAGTCGCGACCCCAGTCGCGGAAGCTGTCGATTAGCACCTGCAGGATGGGCTTGTCGGTCATCACCGCGCCGCCCTCACCCATCGTGATGTGATGGGCGGGATAGAAACTCACAGTCGCGATGTCGCCGAACGTCCCCACCTTGCGGCCCTTGTACGTCGAACCGAGCGCATCACAACAGTCCTCGATCAGCCATAGGTTGTACTTTCTGCAAAATGCTGCGATCGCATCGAGGTTGAAGACGTTTCCTAGCGTGTGCGCAATCATCACCGCCTTCATCTTCGGACTGTACGCCGCTTCTAGTTTGGTCACGTCGATGTCGTATGTGGGTAGCGTGACGTCGACGAACACGGGGACGAGGCGGTTTTGAAAGATAGGATTGACGGTGGTCGGGAAGCCCGCAGCAACCGTCAGCACTTCATCGCCTGGCTTCAACTGGCGCGCGCCCAGCTTCGGGGATGTCAGCGCACTCAACGCAACGAGATTAGCGGACGAGCCCGAATTTACCAGGCTGGCAGATCGCACGCCCACGAACCGAGCCAACTTGCGCTCGAACTCCTTGGCAAAACGGCCCGTAGTGAACCAGGCATCGAGAGCAGAATCCACGACCGAGCAGATGTCGGCGGCGTCAATTACCTTGCCCGATACCTGGACGGTCGAAGTCCCGGGCACAAATTCTTTAGCTGGAAATTTTGCCGCATGATACTGGGCCGTCAGATCGAGAATCTGCTGCCGAAGCTCTTCTGCTTTGTCACTCATATCTCCTAAGGATACACAAATCGGGATCCAGAATGATGCCCGGATGAACGTTCGGTTAGTGGCCGCTTGACCACGCGAAAGTCCTTCGAATTGCTTCTTCTAGTCCCACCGTCTCACGCAGCCCAAGCAGAGCTTGCGCGCGCTCGATGGAAGGTACGTATTGAGCCGGGGCCGCTCCTGGAATAACCTGTTTCGCAACTCGGATTTGCGTTGAGGGCGCAAGTGTCGCGGCCACGATCTTGGCTAGCTCGTGGATGCTGACATCTCGTGCTGAGCCGACGTTGATGGGAACCAGAGCCGGACCGCGAAAGAGAACCGTCCAGAGCCAGACCGCGAGGTCAGCCGCATAGAGATACGAGCGGCGCGGCGTGCCATCTCCACCGATCGAGATTGACCGCCCTGCCATTACGTCGCCGATAAAGTTGCCAATCGCGAAATGTGCGTCGAGCGGCAGATGCGGCCCGCAAAACGCCCAGCACCGCGCAATCTTGGCCTCGAATGAGTCACCCCTCGCCTCTGCTTCCTTTTGATATAAGGCACACAACAATTCCGACGCACGCTTCCCTTCTCCGTACACGCTGCCCGCGTCGACCGCGTCTGGCGCACCTGCGTAACTTTCCGGTACATGTGTCATGCCTGCCGGTTGCCGACCGTAGACAGCGCCTGAACTTGTCAGCAGGAACTTTCGCGCCCCGCATTGCGCCGCGAACTTCAGCGTTCGTTCTGTCCCTGCGAGGATGGTTGAAAACGTGGCCAGCGGTTCGACTACATCATTCTTCGCGGTCGTCTCTGTCGCCGCATGGATGACAAACCTAAAGTTCCCCGGCGGAAAAGCAAAGTCCCGAACATCACCTGCGTGAAATGCAATTGCCGGATCGCTCGCGAGGTGTGGACATTTTTCATGGAACTTTGCCGGATCCCGCGACAGGATTGTTATGTGCGCGTCCAGTTGCAACTCTCGATTTGCGTGGCAAAAACTCTCAACCAGCCAGCACCCGAAGAAGCCCGTCCCGCCGGTGAGGAAGAGTGTTTGCCCACGCATCTCGGACCAGAGGTTTCGAGTCTGCTCCAGGACCAGTTCGATATCGGCAATCGGGAGCGGTGCAGCCATTCTCTCTCCGGAAATTGGTGACTTCAGCGATGCGTCCACGAGATCCGAAGAGTTAT
>JANYLK010000133.1 GCA_025357875.1 Granulicella sp. | reverse complement strand
ACGGTCTCTCCTTTAGGGTTGACCTCGCGAACGTAACGATTGAAATCCCCGGAGATCAGGATATTGCCATTGTGGAAAGGTCCTCAGGACGATTCCCGACAAATCCCCCTGGCAAGCGGTCCCTCTCCACAATGGCAATATCCTGATCTCCGGGGATTTCAATCGTTACGTTCGCGAGGTCAACCCTAAAGGAGAGACCGTCTGGCAGTTCACGCAGGCGGACGCGCCCGAATACAAGCTTGGCAACTTCCAGACGGCAAATCGGCTGGCTAATGGGAACACGCTTATAACCTGCTGGGTCGCCGGGGACGATGATACGCCACACTGGCCCGGTACTGCTCAGCTCATAGAAGTCACGCCAGCCAAGAAAATTGTCTGGGCAATGGCATCGTGGAAGGACCCAGATTTAGGGCCGGCCACGAGCATCCAGCTTCTCGATGAGCCTGGAGATCCAGAAGATCAGCAGAGATAAGCGATTGGGGTGGAATTGCCCATGGTCCGCCCGATGGCTTTGACCAGATTCACTATTGATGGAGCGCGGCTATCATTGTTGATTGACGGTCGGGGTTGGAAGTGGGACGCGCGCAGCGGTATCCACTTCTCCACACCTTAAGCAGGTTAACTACGCAAGCTTCTTTCGCGGGTGGTCTACAACCTGCTCATATGCGGCGGCGTCGATCACCAGTCCACCTATCGTCGCATCGGAGTTACCAAGTACGGAAATATATCCGGTGAGGATCGCTCGAACCACACTCAGCTTGATCTCCAACGAATCTCGACGCCCGCACAGAACGGACTGCAGGGTCACAGTTCGTTCGTGTCGAACCGCGGAAGGTCCGTGAAGCGGGTTCAGATTCAGCAGCTTCTTGGTGAAGGACCTCAAATCGAGTTCGTGGAAGCCCGGTCGCGTCGGCAGCAGATGACCTACCTTGTAGATCCCCTCCGCCTTAAGACTCTTGAGGAGAGAGACGGATAGGCCTAGGCGCTTCGCCGCCTCCCGAACCCTGTATATCTTCCCTGGCCAGGTTGTCGGGATCGACAACTCGTAAGTGTCCACGACAATCCGGTCTGCCGCGCCGCATTTCACTCGCTTTGAAGAGAGGCCCGAGTTTTTCAGCAGCCGAGCCGCGGTGCTCTGCTGCACTCCGATCTTTGCGGCAAACTCGGTCTGTGTGAGAAACCGCTTCGAACCGGGCCGCCCTAGATTCTGAATGATCTTGTGGTCTACAAAGCCGCGACCCCAGTGGTTCGTCGCAAAGTCGAGAAAAGCAACTCTCAGAAACTCGGTCTGCTTTGAGTCTCCCATCGCCTTGTTTCTGAGCAAGCCCCAATAGATACCGCTAAACTGCTTGCCGACACCGCCGCTGATGTCGGCTGGAAGCTGTCGGCCGATGTCTTCGAGCAAAGCAATAAAATTCTTCGGCCATTCGACGAGAACCCTTGAAGCGGCTGAGACGATCTCTGTGGTCTTGCTCGAGTCGCCGGTTCCATCGGCCAGGATGCGATGCTTCGCGATCGTCCGGATGGCCAGGAGCATGGACCGCAGGCCCATGGCCATGAGTTGGTCCTGGGGCAGGCTCATCGGATTGCTTGTATGTGCGGTAGAGGACAGAGCCTTTCTTCGGATCATATCCAGCAGACTTGCCTCAGCCTCCGGTATCGACGAAAGCTCACAACCGGATAGGTCACCTCCGCACTCGCATTCGAGCAGCCCATGTCTGAACCAGCGAAGGCGGCGGCCGCATTCTGGGCATGATGAGACCAAGAGACATCGGTGGATCGGGCAGGCGACCATCAGCGCAAGGTCCCAGTGAGCCTCAAGGAATCCTTTCTCGCGTAGGCACTCCGGGCAGAACCGAGGGTGGCTCAGATTGAGGTCCTGGGGCAGGACTGGTTGCCCCAACAGCCGAGACCATCGCGGTTGGCCAGGCGGCGCGGAATAGGCAATGGCGTCCAGCCTCTCTTCAGGCCAATTCGTAATTCCGGCTAGCTTCTCGAGCCTGACACACGACGCTCTCATCTCGTGTGACTTCAAGCCGGCCAAGTGATATACGCTCCACGGGGAGCTGTAGCCATTGCCCTCGCTGACACGGAGTACATACCCGAGGAGGCTCTCCGTGGGGTATGGAGCAGGATGCCGGACAAGCAGTGACGTAATCACGCGGCCACCAGGGCGGAGTTGATGGATTCTGCTTTGCGCACTCCGGCTCGCCGCCGTGCAGGCATCTGAGGAGGCTCGGCGATCGTTCCAACCCTGCTGGCGCGATCGAGCGCATCTACCGTCGCTTCAACTCGGAAGCCACGCTCAAACGGCTTCAGCTGTTCCTGAACTGTCGGGTCGAACCACATTGCGCGCGAGTGCGCGATATTCAGGTCTTCAAGGGTGATGGAGGCCCTCTTCCGATCAGCCGCGTCCCGCAGAGTCGTCCGCAGCAGCTTGGACAGGTATCCCATCAACCCTCCCGTGGCGAGATAGAAGCGAAAGGCCATCTCGTCGGAGTGGAGCGCCGGCACCTTGAAGTCTTTGGCGATCTGATTGTGGTACTCCTCGAGGATCGAGATGAACTCCCCGCGCTGCCTCGAGTCTGTCCAGGAAAACCGCGGCAATTGAATCGAAGCCATAAAACGCCGGGCGAGTTGCTCGTTCTCATTGATGACGACGCGGCAAGACGGCAGCCCGGCTACAACCAGCGTCGAGCGAGTCTCATCGATCAGGACTTTGAGCCAGTCGGCGACGTGCAGCATGATCCGCCGCTTGCCTCGGTCGTAGAAGTGTTGGAATTCGTCGATCATCACCATGCGTGTTCCTGTTTCGCGCATCAGGACCCGCAACCGCCGCGACTTCTCATTCTCCGTGCCTCGCTCGCAGTCAGGTGCGTTGAGAGCGGCTAGCATGACGCCGGCAAGGCTCTTCACCGTCGGCGTCGGAGGGACAGACGCATAGAGGATCGGGATCTGCATCCCGTCGGGACCACGCATTGGCACGTGATTCGCCTGGAAGCTCTTCAGCACGCTGGTCTTGCCTGTGCCGGACTCGCCAACGATAGCCAGCCCCTCGGCCTCGGCCTTGGCAGCGGAGAATGCGAAGCACTGCTCGATTCTTTGCCGTGCTTCGGCAAAGGCCGTATGCGGAATGACCATCCGTTCGACGATGCTGGCAGAGTTATTG
>JANYLK010000132.1 GCA_025357875.1 Granulicella sp. | reverse complement strand
CGCGTGGGCAAACACTCTGTTCGGCGAATTGATTGTGAAGGTGGCGACGAGCAGGCCGGAGTTGTTGCGATAACGTCTCCCTGCTCCTAAAGCGTTCGCCACTAGGCTCGTCGCATTGTGCAAGGGAAACACGCGCCAGCGCACGTCGATGACCTGGAAGGACCTGCCGGGACGTAGCGACGCTCAAATGAGTGTTGGTTGCCCCCGGGATTCAGAAGCATTGCAAGCAATGGAGATATGCGCTTTTTCCACAGCTGTGCCCGGCATATACCCTACGCTGAAAAGAACGGCCAAGGTTTTTCCACGTCCAAAATCCCGCTACTCTCGTGGCTTCTGGCATTTGTCGCGCGATCTCCAAGACGTTTCCGAAGGAATACGAATGGAAGCGGCTCATAGCGGTGAGGTAGTGGGTGAGGGCGCCGGACTGTCTAACGCTGGGCGAACCTGCTATTATCTTATGGCTTTTGATTAGGGGAGCAAAGGATCAACCGTTGAAAGCAGTGGCATAAAGTGGGTCAAACTCCCGGCGCTGGACTTCACGTTCGACGGATTCCATTAACATAGACAGCGAATCGGTCACAGCCAAAGAAACATTGAATTCTCGTGGTTGCATTCCGCCCCAATAAACAGCAACTCTCGCATCTCTTTCGATTCTGAGCCGCTCGGAATCGCCACGGTCTGGATGTTGGTTTGACGCAACCAGGTGCATGATTGTTTTCCAACGGATATTTCCGAATGGAGAGTGTCACGCTCGAACACTATTATGTCAAACCTTCAACCATCGGCCGACTCCGTAACAGCTGGCTTGGCTCTCAAATCGAGAACTACGTGGGATGGATTGAAGCAAACGGCTATTCATCCCGTACCGTATTCGCCGGTTGCCACGGCTTTTCTGCTTTGCTGAGTTCGCGCAGAAGAGGGGCTGCACAGATGTTGAATCTGCCGTTGCTCTCGTCGAGGAATTTGTATCCGAATGGTTGGTTCAGCATCGAGCGGAAGCAAAGACATCGGCCTCGCTGCGCAAGCATGCAATTGATATAGGCGAAGTGTCACGACTGAAGATGGGCGATGCTGATTTCACACGCAATCTGCTATTCATCCGGGAGACGAAATTCGCCAAAAGCCGATATGTGCCAATGGACCTCGTCTGATACAGCTTCTGAAAGATTACGTGGCAGAAGGGTATGGAAGCACGCCAGCTTCCGAACTACCAATGTTCACCTTCAACTCCAAGCGTGGCAGCGTCGATGAAGGGACAATCAGCATCACTTTTCATGCCCTCTGGCCCAAGCTGGAACTGCATATCCCACCAGGCGTGTCTCCACCACGACTCCATGATCTACGCCATTCGTTTGCTGTCGCCACGCTGCTTCGATGGTACCGAGAAGGCATCGATCCCAATTGCCGATTGATGCACCTCTCCACTTTCCTCGGTCACGTCGATCCCACTTCTACCTCCGTGTATCTGACGATGAACTAGCCCTTAAAAGCTAGCGCGACCCGACCCATGAGACGACAAAGGATAATCGCTGAAACACTCGCGATGATCCCGTATCAGGCTGGGATTCGGCCCTACTAATCTTCGGCGCGATGGCGTCAGGCTGGCAGGTTCGAGACAGTGTCGAATTTGTTCGCATCGTTCGGGGAAAAATGACCGCTCTTTGCGGGATGAGGGGTAAAGCAAATGTCATTGCATCACGGAGACACCGACGAATTAACTTCAAAAACTAGCGTGCCGCGTATTCTCTTACGCATCGGCGATGTGCCGTTTCCTCACCATTTTCTAGTTATATTTCGAATAGCGCTGGAAGAATCGCTATGGCACGACTTGTTTCACGGTGCGTTTGTAGCGCTGGCGTTCCCACGTGAACGTAATTTCATAGCGCCTGTGCCGTCGTGGCTGATACACGAGCGCCGGGCGAAAGCAGACCAGGCACTTCCCTCCCTTGCGGCGGACGCTGGGATACACAATTCCATTTGATTTCTGCTGGATGAGTTGGCGTGCGCGGCGCTGCGGCTCTGCGTAGCACTCCGGGACTGGCTCTGCGGCGAGGCAGTCCGCATATTCTTCCGCGGGATCGAGTGCGTGGAAGTCTGCGTGGAAGTTTGCGAGCCAATCGTCGTAGGTTGAGAGCTCCTTCTCTGGAACATGGTCCGGAGCTTCGGGGACAATTATCTCGGAGAGCCTTCTTGTCTTGTGATAACTCACTTCATCGAGCGATGTCTGCACCGTGTCCGCCGCGTACCAGGCACCGCGTGTGCCATCGTTGAACCGCGATCCGGCCTCGCTGGTGTGAAGGAAAGCTGCGCGAACAATGTGGGCGTTTGGAATGCCGTAGATCAGCTCGTACGTGCTGATTCCAACTAATCCGGATTGCTCGCCTTGAATTCGGTCGTTGGTGGCACCGTCCAGACGGATGAGCTGCTCCAGCATGGCATCATCGTCGGCGATCTCGTCTAGGACGGTGCCGCCTTCACTGAATCGCGACGGAATGAGACGATGCATCCCGTTGTGATCGATGCGCTGGACCGGTGGAATCAACGTCCACCTCGCCACGCGTCGAGCATGCGACGGACCTCCATCATTCCGGGCTGGCCGCGCTGCATGATGTATGCGAGCGGGGTTCTGCCCGAAAAGAGCGGGCCGCGATTTTCGAGCGTGATCCAGCGGTCGGCCCAGGGCTGGCCGAAGTAGATATTGAGGGCCTTATAAATGCCGATGACAAGCGAGATGCGCGTAAGCGTGTCTTGATCGAGCGTTCGCTTCGGGGTTGCCTTCCAGGCGTGAAATGTCGATGAGGCGAGGCCGCCAAGCAGGGCTCGTGATTGCTCTTCGGTGAGCTTCCACTTCTTCGCGATATTGAGGAAGCCTCGAATTGCCGCGGAAGAGAGTTCGGCGCGCTCTACCGGGTTGCCGAGGTCGGCGCCTGATTCGAAATCATAGCCGGCGATTCTGGGTAGTGCGAGCACGTGAGCTGCAGCCATCGTGAGCCTCGCTTTCGTGGTCTATTATCCTCGATTCCGAGAACGAGCGCAACCGGAGTCTTGGTTCGCAAAATATAGCTGACCCGGACGAAGGCGGCAGGCTTTCATGTCTCAGGTAAAATTCCGCTTGCATTCGCATTCGGAAATGGAAGGTCCATGAAAAAGTTTCTCGTCGCTGCCCTTGTGCTTGCTTCAACTCCCATCACATTCGCCAGAGCTCAGACCAACGACATTCCGCACATCGAGAAGCGTGATAATCACTTCGCCTTGATCGTCGATGGCAAGCCGTTCTTCGTGCTGGGTGGGCAGATCAATAATTCCAGCGCGTGGGCCGCGACGCTTCCTGGTGCTTGGTCAGCTGCAGAGGCGTTACATGCCAACACTGTGGAAGCGCCCGTCTACTGGGAGCAGATTGAGTCGACTAAAGGCGCGTTCGACTTTGGCAACGTGGACCTGCTGATCAACCAGGCACGCGAACACCATCTCCATCTTGTGCTGCTGTGGTTTGGGACATGGAAGAACGGGCAGAATCACTACGTGCCGGAGTGGATGAAGTCCGATCCCAAGACCTACCCGCGCGAAGAGACCTCGTACGGAAAGCTGCTCGACGTGATGTCGCCTAACTCCGCCACAAATATGGACGCCGACAAGCATGCCTTTGCCGCATTGATGGGTCACGTGAAGTCGATCGACGGGACCGACCACACCGTCATCATGGTGCAGGTGGAGAATGAGTCCGGCTCGGTCGGCTCCATCCGCGACTTTGCTCCGGCTGCGCAGAAGGCGTTTGAGGGCGACGTGCCCGCTAATCTCGCCCGCTCGCTTCACGTCGCCTCGGGAACATGGATGAAGACCTTTGGCGCGGACGCGGATGAGAGCTTCGCGGCTTACTCCACCGCACACTACATCAACGAAGTTGCGGCGGCGGGCAAGGCCGAATATCCGCTGCCGATGTACTGCAATGTCTGGTTCGCCTACCCCGTCCATGCGCTCGAAAATCGCGACCGTCCAAGTGCCGGGCAGGATTATCCCTCGGGTGGTCCGCAGCAAGGCAATGTTGCAATCTGGAAGGCGGCCGCACCGTCGATCGACATTCTGGCGCCGGACTTTTACTCAGACGATTTCACGCTATTCCGCAACATCGTCGCGACATATCACCGTGCGGATAACCCACTCTTCATTCCGGAGAGCCAGATGGGCTCGAACTTTGGGCGCTATTTCTTTTATGCCCTGGGGAACGGTGCGATCGGCTTTGCTCCGTTTGGGATAGATCGCTCGGCGCCGGTTACTCAGCCTGCGGATCAGGTCTTGGCGCAGGTTGCAAGTGCTCAAGGCGGGTTCAGCGGAGCAGTTGTTCGCCCAGGCACTCCGGCGGAGAACTTTGCGCTCTTCGGCGCATCTGAGCAGGAGATCGCACAGCTCAATCTGGACGGCAAGCTCCTGACTGCAGTCGAAGAGAAGGGTGCGGCGCGGCAGACGATCCATCTTGCGAGTGCCGATGCGGTGGTCTCTTTCGGCTTTCCGCAACCGGATGGTACCTATCCTCCAGGAACGCCATCCTTGCAGGGGCGCGCTATGGTCGCGCAGCTTGGGCCGTTGAATTTTCTGGTCACTGGATTCGATGCAAGTGTTAGCTTCACGCTTCCCTCTGCCGAACTTACAAAGACGCCAAATCAGCAGCTTGAGATTCTGCGGGCGGAAGAGGGCCAGTATGTCGGCGGGGTATGGCAGGTCACGCGCATCCTGAACGGTGACCAGACTGATCGCGGGTTGAACTTCCGCAGTGCAACTCCGCCGCTGGTACGGATCTTTCTTCATACGCTGCCGCTTTACGACGAAGCGCTGCATCGCGTTGCTCAATGATGGTTGACCTGACGTCAAGAAATTCTCTCAGCCGCCGCGAAATTGCCCTGCAGACGCAGCATGTGGAATGATGGACGGGGCTGTTTTACTTCCCAAGAACTGAGGTCAGCGTAATGGCAGCGAGCAAAGAACTGCGTTTTCTCGAAGACAAATGGGATGAGGCGATCGCGTCAAAGCTCGATCCGCCAGAGCTTCTGCGATACAGGTCGAACCTGCTTGGCTCCGACCTGCGAATCACCAATTTTGGGGGAGGAAACACAAGTTCTAAGTTGGACCAGGTAGATCCGCTGGACGGCGTAATCCGCAAGATTCTCTGGGTTAAAGGCAGCGGCGGCGATCTTGGAAGCATCAAGCGCTCCGGCTTTGCCACGCTTCGACTTGACGAATTGCTTGAGCTTGAAAAGGTCTATCGCGGAGTCGAGTTTGAGGATGAAATGGTCGATTTCTACTCGCAATGCACCTTCGGCAATAATCCGGTTGCGCCGTCGATCGACACTCCGCTGCATGGATATCTTCCCTTCCCGCACGTGGATCATCTGCATCCCGATTGGGGCATCGCACTCGCGGCATCTTCCAACGGCAAGATCAAGATGGATGAATTCAATAAGGAGTTCGGCCACAAACTGGCGTGGCTACCATGGCAACGCCCGGGCTTCGAACTGGGCATGATGCTGCGCAGGATCGTCGAAGATACTCCAGGATGCGATGGCGTGGTGCTGGGCGGGCACGGCCTGTTTACCTGGGGCGAGACGCAGCGCGAGAGCTATCTTTCGACCATCACCATCATCGACCAGCTTGGACAATTCATTGCTCGCCACGCTGAAGCTCTCGGCCACAAACACTTCGGCGGTGCCAGCGTAAGTAGCCGCGAATCGGACGTGCGCACCGCCATCGCGCTGAAGATCATGCCGCATCTGCGCGGCGTTGTTTCCCGCAAGCAGCGAGTAATCGGCAGCTTTACCGATACGCAACACGTGCTCGACTTCGTCAACTCAGCGCAGGCGAAGCAACTCGCGCACCTTGGCACAAGCTGCCCCGATCACTTCATTCGAACCAAGATCCGGCCCATGTTTATCGAGTGGAATCCCACCGGAGATGCGGGTCAACTCGATGAGCTGATAGACCTCGCGCTGGAGACCTACCGGGCGGAATACGCCCAATATTACAAAGCGCATGCGCTGCCCGACTCGCCTGCGATTCGGGATGCGAGCCCTACCGTCGTCCTGGTTCCGGGCGTTGGCTTGTTCAGCTTCGGCAAGAATAAAACGGAGTCGCGCATCACCGGCGAGTTTTATACCAACGCTATCGGCGTGATGCGGGGTGCGGGGGCCTTGGGCGCAGGAGTCGATTGCACGGACATCCCCCAGGCCGGCCCGGCGGCGGCGGCGGCGAGCGCATTTAAGACTTACGCGAACTACGTTGCGCTACCGCCGAGCGAGGCGTTCCGCATTGAATACTGGAAGCTCGAGGAAGCAAAGATTCGTCGTCAGCCACCGGAGAAGGAATTGAGCCGTCGCATCATGCTCGTGGTCGGCGGAGGCAGCGGAATCGGCCGCGAAGTTGCGCTGCTTGCGGCACAGCGTGGCGCCCACATCATGGTCGCAGACCGCGACACTAAGGGCGCCGAACAAGTGTGCGAGGAGGCGAAAGCGATCGCCGGCAATGAGGCTGTCGGCTGCGTGAAGATTGATATCCGCGACCGGAAAACCATTCGCGCCGCGCTCGACGAGACGGTGCGCCAGTTTGGCGGGCTCGACATCCTGATTAATACGGCAGCAATTTTCCCCTCGTCGCCCGATGGCGTTATCACCGATCCGATGTGGGGGTTGACGCTGGAGGTCAATGTCACCGCAAACTTCATGCTCACCGACGAGGCTCACCCTGTATTCACCGCGCAGGGTATTGATGGCAGCATCGTGCTTACCAGCTCGGCAAACGCGGTCGTTGCGAAGCGAGGCACGGAGGCTTACGACGTCAGCAAAGCCGCACTAAGTCATCTGATTCGCGAGTTGGCCGTTACCTACGCGCCGAAGATTCGCGTCAATGGCATTAGCCCGGCAACTGTGGTGAAGGGTTCGACTATGTTTCCTCGCGATCGCGTTATCGCGAGCCTGAAGAAGTACAACCTCGCCTTCGACGAGAAGTCCAGCGACGACGATCTGCGTCACGAATTGGCGAAGTATTACGCAAGGCGGACCCTGACCGGCCAACCGATCGACCCCACGGATTGTGCGCAGGCAATTCTGTTTCTGGCAGGGCCTTACACGCCTTGCACTACGGGCCACATCATCCCCGTCGACGGCGGATTGACCGAGGCTTTCTTACGGTGAGAACGAGAAAGACGGAATGAAGAGCTCGCTCGGCAGGCCCCTGAAACCCCATGATGAAAGAGCTTCAATCGCAGTCGACCTCGGTGCAGAGAGCTGTCGCGTTTCGCTGCTGCGATGGAAGAATGGCCGACCGAGCATCGAACTGGTCCATCGTTTCGCAAATAATCCGCGTGAGATCGACGGTGGCCTGCGCTGGGACTTGAACGGCATTGTGACGGGATTGGAAGAAGGCCTACGCAAGTGTGCCGGCCTCGCCCCAGAGGGAGTTCGTTCTATTGCTGTCGATGGCTGGGCCGTGGATTATGTGCGCGTCGACTCTGACGGAATTCCACTCGCCGATCCCTTCTGCTATCGCGATCCGCGCACGGTAAAAGCTGAACGATCCGCCCATCGCAAGTGCAGCCAGGAGCGCATGCGCGAGTTGACCGGCGTTCAGATACTACCGCTCAATACCGTTTATCAGTTGCACGCCGACTCGCTTGCGGGCCTTGCCGAAGGCCAGCAATGGCTTAACCTGCCAGAGTTTCTGCTCTCTCACTGGGGTGGCGCGCGCGTTGCGGAGTATACCAATGCGACCCACACCCAATTGATTGAGCTGCACAAGAAGCAGTGGTGTCGTGAGATCTTCAATGCGCTTCGACTGGACCTTGCCAGCGCGCCCAAACTGGTCCCACCAGGAACCGATGTAGGCAAGCTCTCCGGCCCCCTTACTGAATTAGCGGCCTTCGCGAATACGACCCTTATCGCGCCGGCTTGCCACGATACAGCGTCCGCCATCGCGGGCATCCCCGCGACAGGCAACGACTGGGCCTACATCAGTTCCGGAACCTGGTCGCTGGTTGGAACGTTGATTGAGCAGCCTCGCAACGGGCCGGCCGCAGCGGCTGAAAACTTTACCAATCTCGGTGCCGTCGGCGATCTCGTCTGCTTCCACAAGAACGTCAACGGCATGTGGCTGATCCGCCAATGTACGGATCAGTGGGCGCTCGACGGCAAGGTCTGGCCAGTCGCTGAGCTCGTCGCTGCATCCGAACTGGTTCCCTGCCCTGCTGGATTGCTGGACGTTGATGAACCCGACCTGCTGCTACCCGAACACATGCCGCAGCGCATCAATGCTCAACGGGTCAAGCGCGGCCTCATGCCCCTCGATGAGGGTCCGGACAATGCACCCGAGTTCGCCAGCCTTATCTTCCACTCATTGGCGGCGCGGTACGCCAAGGTACTTGATCGCGTAGCCTTCCTCACGGGCAAAACGTTGAAGCGTCTATTCATCGTGGGCGGCGCAAACCAGAACGCGTTTCTCAATCGGCTTACGGAGCAAGCGACGCATCTTGAAGTTCACCGCGGGTCGCCTGAAAGCTCTACCGTAGGCAACTTTGCGGTGCAACTGGCGACGCTCGAAGGTAGCCGAGATGCAGTCACCGGAGCTTACGCTGAGCCGGTCGCGAGTTGGGCAGGCCTGTTCATCGATGCACTGGATCCGGCCCCGACCGCTGAGTAAGTTCACTCAGGCGCATGCACCTAAATTTACGACGGGTCAGTGCCCCACATCTTTTCCCGAGATGCGGGGCCTGCCGTGGGCTACGGTTTGTCGCCGACCAGACCACGGTCCTTCAACATTGGACCGGTACCTGGTTCAGCACCGAGCCATGCAGAATAAAGCTTTCCGAGGTCGTCCGTGTTGCCCCGCGACAACACCATTTTGCGGAACCGGTC
>JANYLK010000126.1 GCA_025357875.1 Granulicella sp. | reverse complement strand
GTGCAGCAGGCAAGTCGGAGTAGTAGTAGAAGCCTTTCTACTAAACGACCCCGGGGTTGGGACCACTATCGAGCAGCGGGTCTGTGAAACTGCCTCCCTGAGTCTTAGCGGCTTGTACGGCTGCTGGAACGACCTGGGCTGCGCCGTTCGACGTGGCACACAAGAGAGCGAAAAGTGGAACAGAAATCCTTCGTAGCGAGCTCATTTGGTGGATCTCCCTGGGCCATTCTAAGCAAGCCGGCTAACTTGTTATCATTCACAACAGCCGTACCATGCGCATTCGTCAAACAAAATAGTAGAAACGGGCAACATACAGTGTTTGCGATCATTCTCCATCGCCTCCGATCCAGATTTGAGTAGGCAATCAATAGCTGCCGTTCTTCATTGCCAGTCTCGGCAGGCCGGCCTGAGTTCGCTACTGAAGGTTCGATACGCGCACGTAGGCAAAGCCGGCAGTAAATCCGGCAAGATTTCCGGCGTAAAGGCATATCTTTGCCCCCGCCCCCAGTGTGTGGGTCCAGGTGCCACTTCCAATCCAGTTCGTACCGTCCCCGCTGCTGTAAGCGGTATAGTGCTCCTGACCGTTTACATTCCTCTTGACGATCCGCAACCAGGCACTGACTTGGGTG
This sequence comes from Granulicella sp., assembly GCA_025357875.1. Classification (GTDB taxonomy): domain Bacteria; phylum Acidobacteriota; class Terriglobia; order Terriglobales; family Acidobacteriaceae; genus Edaphobacter. The sequence continues at coordinate 92,685 of JANYLK010000126.1, read as the reverse complement.
GCTACACTCGGAGGCCCAAGTTGGGTTCCACCCCAGGTCGGATACCCTACGGCCTCTGCTGTTTCGGCCTTAATGAATTCGACTTGACGTGTATCACTGTTCGAATATAAATCCAGACGAACATAGTTGCTGTCGTTGCCGTAGATCAAGAGGCCAGCTTGTGCGAAGTCGTGTCCATTGCCGGAAGCGGGAAGACTGATGGTCAACTGCGTCTCCACCATGTAGTCGCCAGCAGGTGCAGCTTCCGCCAGGAGAGGAACCTTCGGCATGGCATTCGTGGTATCGAAACCAACCGTCTGCACTTGATACCCGCTTCCCGTGAGGGCATACGGCGGAGCGCCATGGATGAATGACCATTGCGGCTTTAGTGTGGTGCCCGTGAATGAATCTGAGAAGGGTGCAATTGCTGTACGAGGAGCATCCTGCGCTTTAAGAAACGTAGCATAGCTGTTGGTGCCGTGAGGCTGTGCAGCAGGGAGTGGCTGCGGCGCTTCTCGATCGGAAGGCCCGAATCCGCCTCGGGTCACAGGCCATCCGTTAACCCAGTCGATGGCATCGATGTAGCCCGGGCGTTTGCTATATCCCACACTACCCGGATAATACGGGCTTTTGTCTATGAGGCCGTGATAGAGGATGTAATCCTGGCCTGCCTCGTCGGTGAAGATTACATTACCCCCGGGTCCAATTACGCTATTGCCGTTCATCTTAATTACTGGCGTTCCTCCCCCATTGATCGCGGCCATGGATATGCCTTGAGCATCGAGGTACGGGCCCGCTGGGGATGTTGAACGGCCAACGAAGACACCATAGCCGCTTAGCGGTCCATTGCAACAATTCGTCGCGGATGCGAAGAGGTAGTAGTAACCCTGATGGAACCACCAGTTTCCGCCTTCATATCGATTGTCGATTGCGATCTGAAGTTCGCTCGACAGATCTGACGTAAGACCGTCTGCCGAAAGCTTGCGTACGAAGATACCACCGGTAAAGCTGCCAAAAATAATCCATCTTTGTCCAGACGAATCCTGGATTTCATCGGGGTCGATGGTGGATCGGTAGTATCCGGCGCAGCAGTTTGTAGCTGGGGACCCATCCACGACTGGACCTCCGGAATCCACAAAAGGACCCGCTGGACTTGTGCTGATACCGACGCCGATCGCTGAACCATTATTGCCTGGAAGATTCGATTCCGGAGTTGCGTAGTAGAGATAGTAGTGACCGTTGAAGTACTTTATCGCTGGCGCCCACAGCGACTGCAGATTCGCACTTGTCCAGCGCGGCAAACCTGAGAATGCGTTTGAATTGTAGGTCCAATTCACGAGGTCGGATGAGTGGAAGATATTAATGTATCGATAGCTAGGATCTCCAGCGTAAAGCGCATCGCCCGTGCAATAGAGATACCATGTGTTGACGCCGCCGTTTTGGTCTTTGTAAATGGCAGGGTCCGCACAGCTTTCGGCCCGAAGAGAATTCGTTACGTTGAGTGTGAGGGGGTTGCTGTATACGGAGGCGGCCGACGGATTGACGCCCACGCTGGCCGGCACAGACGTAGAAGTAGCATAGTTTGCATCGCCGTTGTAAGTCGCTTGAATAAAGTTGGCGCCAGCGGGAAGCAAAGTCGAAGTAAAGTGTGCTGCTCCTGTCGGGTCCACCAACGCTGTCCCAAGATTGATCGCGCCATTCGAAAACGTCACCATGCCGGTTGGCAAGCCAGAGCCAGACGCGGCGGCTACGGTAGCAACTAGTTCGACCGGTAGTCCCTGCACGGCCGTGGCCGCAGAGGCGACAAGGGTCAGAACGCTTTGTAGGGTTGGGACCGCCACGATCAATATAGCCGCGCTGGACTTGGAAGCGGCAAATGAGGTGTTGCCTATGTAGCTGGCGGTCAGACTGTGAGTGCCGGCAGCCAGGGTCGAGCTTGATCCCACCGCTTGCCCGGAGCTATTTAACGCAACCGTCACAAGGCTGATCGTGCCATCGTTGAAGGTCACGGATCCCGTGGGGGAACTCCCCACGCCAGCGGTCACTGTGGCCGTAAGGGTTACCGAATCCCCAACATTCGCAGAAGAACTGGATAGAGCCAAAGTGGTACTGGTTGGCGCAGGGGTGGGGTTGGTCGCAGCAACGCCTCCGCCATTGGCAGAACAACCCACAGCGGAACTCAGGGCCGCTAAAAGAATCGCCGAAAGAAGGAATGCGGAATAGCTAGGCACCAAAGCTGCCTCAGAGTTTTGGGTACTGCATACCTTAATCTTTTTCAGTCCCGGCGGCTGCGGGATTGATAGTGCGATCGCCCTCTTCGTAACGGCAAGCGAACAACGAAAAATTGAAATCTTCATGAGTATTTCTCCGAAGGTCATTGCGGTTGCCCAAGGCCAAGCACCTTGAGGCTGGGCTTGAGCAGCCAAAACGCGCTGGCGACGGGGAGCTTCGGCAAAGCCTGCTCCGGCGCGACTACGTCGATGTCATTTGCTATGGTACGAAAGGATTGCCCATATCCACAATGGACGCGATGACGGCAGGACCGGCGGGCGAGGATCTTCTCATTACCCAAGGACATGACCTCGACAACATCGAGCAAAATTTTTCCTCCATTCACTATCGCGAACCGATGCTGCTGGCGCGCAACACTGGCAAAGGCTTCGTCGATGTTTCCGCGCAGTCCGGCGACGTCTTTCAGCAGGCCTGGGTCGCTCGCGGGATGGCGGTCGGAGATATTTTCAACGACGGCACGGCACACATCATCCGCAGTCGCGCTGATAACTCCAGTCACGGGCTTGAACTTAAGCTCGTTGGCATACCAGCAACCGCGATGCGATAGGCGCAGAGGTAAAGGTGAAGACCTCCGTGGGGTCGCAGGGGGAGATGGTCTCGACCGCGGGAAGCTATCTTTCCTCAAGCGACAAGCGCCTGCACTTCGGACTCGGTCTCAAGAAGGCTGCGACGGTCGAAATATTATGGCTTTCCGGTATCAGGCAGACCTTGAAGGACGTGCGCTGCGACGAATACACCTCCATCGACCAACCAGCCGGCACACGGCCCGCGGCGGGAACAAAAAATGCTATGACCCACTTCATCCATAAGGCTGCATTCGTGCGATCAAGCGTCGTGGCGTTGACGCTGTGCCTTTTAGGTGTGGATAGCAGTGCCATGCAGAAGCAGGATTTGGGCGTCTATGAAGCCGTCCGGCAAGTCTTCCGCGAAACAAACTTCACAGCCAGGTTATTTCGACAGGTTGAGCTGCAAACCGGCGGCGAGATAGACGCGTCCCTGTTTCAAGCGGAGACTCTGATGATACGGGGTAGGCCTTCAGGCACACACGTCAGTCTAGGGCACTCTGCCATTCTTCGAAAGCTCCTAATACGCGTCGGCTGTATTAAATGTAAGCCCTACAGTAATCACGCAGATTTTACTATCCGAAGCCAAAACTTCAGACAAATGTCCCGGTAGACTCACTGCTAATTGTTTGAAACGTGCATTACAAGTTTCAATCGACCGAAGGGGCATATGTCGTTGTTTAAGCTTACTTGCACGCACTTTAGGACAGTATCTGTGCGTGCGATGATCCTTCTAATTCGGGCCGGACTGGTGGCAGTGTCCACATCGTTAGCACAGGAGGTTCGGGTTGCAGGCAAAATGCGGGCCAGGCCCTCCGCCTCTAACCTGCCATCCCTCCCGGCCCTTCAGACGTTCCAGCCAAACCCATCGGTAAACCTAATCTCCGATAACCTCCGTAAGGCATGGAGTGACCCCATCAGTGTTGAAGTCCCGAGTTTCATGCAATGGGGGAGTGGATGAAGCGAGTTACCGGGAATGGAGTTTTGAGGAAAGCGGGCTGCGGTAGCTCGGATGGAGTGGGTCGCATAGTGTTCTTGCGGCTGAGTTGAGGTTGCACAAGCGTGTTTTCTATAACTGGCGCGACCGTTTGATTCGCTAGGATCAGACGAGCAAGCGGGAGGGCAGCTGCGAGTGTGCGTTGAAGAAGTAGAACTGGCGTTGAAGCAGTCGCTTGCGACTAAGGTGCTTGAAGCGGATGTCTTACAAGGTGTGTTGCGCAGAATCAAGGCTCGACGTCAGCGGCTCCGGTGAGACTGCACCTACGAGGAAGTCCAAGTGAAGCGTTCTGCAGCGCACCTTAGTATCGAGTCGATGTGCCGGCTGGGCCAGGTTAGCCGGGCAGGTTTTATCGTCACTGGCAGCAGCGCGAGTCGCGTTCCGAAGAGATGGAATTGCAGGCGAAGATGCTGGAGATCGTGGTCACGCATCGCAGCAACTACTGCTACGACGGGTGACGCGGGAGCTGCATAACCATGGCTGGGCGGTGAATCACAAACGCGTAGCCCGGCTGATGGCGGAGGATAATCTGCTAGGCCTGAGGCGGCGCTAGTTCGTCGCGACCACCAACTACGGGTACGATCTGCGCATGCACCTCCGCTTCCCCTACCTCGCTCACGCTGAATCTCAACTCCCGTTCGCCAAGAAAATCTCACGCGGGGGCATGCAGGATTTCTCGCACTGTCTCACTCTAGCGGTCACCCAAACGCTTGATTCGGCGCTGATTTTGAGGCGAATATCCATTTGCTGATTTTGAGGCGAATATCCATTTGAAGTAATCTCTTGACAAGCCTGCCTCCGCGCCTATAAATTCTGGAATTCGTTACATCGGACCATAGCGATCTCCAACTAAAGATGGAAATTTGCCCAGGATACATAGATTCACATTTATCTATCTAAAAGATTTTGTAGTATTCAGTAAACCTTTTCTCAGTAAACCTTTTATTTAGTGCGAACATTGCAGGCGCTTTGAGCTAGCACTAACACTTGAATTTCGGAGGTATCACGATGGCAATAGCCGGAAGACGCATCTTTGCTTTGATCGCACTATGCTCGATGATTTTTGTTGCTCATGGAGCATTTGCCCAGTTTGGCGGGTCCATTTCAGGCGTCATTGCTGATCCTAGTGGGGCCGTGATACCCGGCGCCGCCGTTAAACTTCGCAACACTGCGACAAATGAGCAACGAGTCACCACCTCTTCCGGGGCCGGCATCTACCAATTCGTGAGTCTGGCCCCAGGGCCTTATGAGTTGACGACCACAATCAAAGGCTTTAGTACGTCCCGTACCACGCTGACCCTTGAAACTAATCAGCCCCTTAATATCCCGGTTAATCTTACGGTTGGCAGTTCGATCGAGACAGTCAACGTTAACTCCCAAGGCCCCTTACTCGACACGGGGGATACTCGAGTTCAAGAGACCTTGTCCACAGAAACACTGTCCTCGTTACCGCTTGCGGGCCGCAATATGATCTCTCTGGTCACACTTGCCCCAGGCGTCACCGGAACCGGGGTAACGTCGAATGGTAGCCCAGGTTCTGGACGCGACAATTATTCAACGGAGACACAAGTTGATGCCAGCGCTAACGGACAGGGTGCCGTTGGCAACATGTACATCGTGGATGGGCTTGATGTAAGTAGTTCCATTCGTCCCGGAGTTCTGAATCTGACTCCAAACCCAGATTCCATCCAGGAAGCCACGATTCAGACAAACACTTACAACGTTGATTACGGTCGCGCCAGCTCGATACAGATGACAATGACAACTAAGTCCGGCACAAGTACATATCACGGGACCGCCAGTGACTACTTCACCTATCAAAAGTTTCTGGCTGCAACCGAATTTACGCATAGGTACAACCCATTCCACAGCAACAACATCTCTGCGGCTATTGGGGGCCCGCTTATCCCTAGGCATGAGGCCGGCTTCTTTTTCTTCGCGATCGAGCCTCTACGGGCGTCAAATGCGATCACCTCGAACATCACTTTCAACGATCCCGCATTCGCGACGTGGGCCGCCGGCGCCTTCCCAAACACGATCGGGACGAAGTTACTCAACACATATCCGGTAACTAATGTCTCCAACGTCACCGTCGTCCAGACGGCCGCTACGTTGTATCCGGTAAATACAAACGGGTCGCCGATCTGCGGCACTCCGTCCACATTCAATCTTCCATGTAGTACACCGATTCTCGACAGTGGCGGTTATTCCAACACGGCATACCGCAACGGTCTTCAATACAACCTTAGAGTAGATAAGAATTTTGGCAAAGAGCGTTTGTATGGAACCTTCTATCGGACGACGCTCAGCAATAACGGAACCAATCCGCGTGCGGCCTTCAAGACCACGAACAATTTTCGTCAATATGCTGTGCAAGGCAACGAAACCCATACCTTCAGTCCTGATACGGTAAACGAAGCTTCTTTTGCCGCGATGAGAGTTGAGGGTGTTCAGCCCGCAACCGGCCTCTTTAGCATTCCGGTAGTGAACGTCACCGGCGGAGGTCAGGGCTTTGGTTCGGGCTTTGCTCAGGGAGACTTCATCCAACACAATTACCACTGGCGCGATGTAATCACCCACATCGTGCGCTCGCACAATCTTCGATTGGGATATGAGGGGCTGTTCGCTGACGACGTGGAAGTATTCAACGGACCCTATGATCAGCCGAATTTTAACTTCAGCAGTCTACTCGATCTCGCTCGGGATAACGTGTTTACGGAGTCAGGCGTCGCCTACGATCCAACTACTGGTGAAAAAACGCAATACAGCTGGGACGCCGCTGGAACGACACATGGGGCTTTCGTTGAGGACACCTGGAAAGCAAGCCGCAGATTGACTTTCAACTATGGGATACGCTGGGATGATTTTGGCAATCCCTACGCTCGTACCCCCAGCACAGTCTTTGGAAACTTCTTCATGGGGCCTGGTCCGACATTGCAGGACCGGATTGGAAATGGCTCGGTCATCCCACACCATCATGCTCTCAATCGATCGGTAACAGATGTTTTCAGCCCACGATTCGGCGCTGCGTTGGATGCAACGGGAGATGGTAAGTGGTTGATCAAAGGAGGATTCGGCTTTTTCCATAATTGGCCTACTCTGGCGAACCTTCAGGAAGAGTACCGCGGCAATCCTCCCGGAAATATTTTTCCCACGTTTCAGGCAGGTGGGTCGCCTGCTCCCATATTTGGATTGGGGACTGCTAACGAAAAACCGTTCAACTTCCCTTATCCTGTACTGCCCGCGAGACCTCTGAATGCAAAGGGAGGAATTACTGGACTGCAATTCAATATTGGGGGTATAGACCCGGACCTGGTTTCGCCGGTAACTTACACATACTCGGCTGCGGTGGATCATGAACTCGGCAGACATCTTGTAGGTTCGTTCATATATACCGGGGCTGCTGGTCGCAAACTTCTCTCTGGCGGCGGCCAGGTATTCAACGTGAGCTATGGGCAGGATATCAACTCTCGGGCTGGTGATCTGATTGCCCATAACAGCCTGATCCCCACTCGTCTCAACACCAGCTTTGGGCAGGTCAGCTATACGCAGAACGATCGTGAGTCAAACTACAATGCCCTAATCGTTGCGCTGCGGGGCAGATTCAACAGGGCCTTCTTCGACGCCTCGTACACGCACTCGGCATCAAAGGACGATACCCAGGTTTATCCCACATATATTAATCCACACCAGTACTATGCTCCTTCTATCTGGGATTCGCCCAACCGATTCTCATTGGCGTGGAACTACGAGTTCCCCGGGTACGACCAAGGCAGAGGCTTTATAGGCAGAGTAACTTCTGGATGGAAAATAAGTGGGACAACTATAATTCAAAATGGAAATCCCATCACGGTTGCAACGAATGCTCCCTTCGTTCCATTGAAGGACTCAACTGGAAAATATATTGGCTATGCCGCGAATAGCGGAGACTATAACGCAGACGGCGACAATCGCGACTATCCGGATGTAGTCAGTTACAGCTACAAGACCAGTAGGCAGGACTATCTGAAGGGGATCTTTACTTCGGGAAATTTTGCACAGCCAGCCTTTGGAACGGAAGGCAACGAACGCTATGCTGCATTTCGCGCGCCGTCCTTCCAGCAATGGGACGCGGCACTCCTGAAGAATACTAATTTTTTGGAGTCGGTATCGTTCCAGCTAAGACTTGAATTCTTCAATGTCTTCAACCATCCAAATTTGACAAACGTGGACACGAATTTACCCGACGGAAACTTTGGAAGAGCCACGGGGCAGGCAGTTCCACGCTTCATTCAAATCGGAGGCAAGCTTACCTTCTAACCTGAGACGAGAGCTGCGGCTGGCCGACCAGCTGCAGCCTTGCCGCAAAAGAGCTACCTTGATTTTTTATGAAGTCAAACCGAATCAGTATCACGATCCCGGTTCTCTGCATTCTGCTGCTGCTGCTGCCAGACTTAGTGCGACGATCCTCCGGGCAGCAGGTTCAGGGGACAAAAGTGGAGATATACAATCTGCTTGTAGCCCACCGTTTTCAGCAAGCCGAGCGGGCAGCGACAGCTTATTTGGCCGCCACACCAAACGACTGTAGCGTCAAGGTATTTCTAGGTTTGGCTTATCGCGGAGAAGCAAGATTTGAGCCCGCTTTCGAAGCCTTCCGTGCCGCGATGGTTCAATGCCCGCAATCGCTCGCTGCACTCGAGGGCGCGGCAGAGACCGCCTTTCTCCTCAAGAACGCCGAAGCTGAAGCTCTCGTAAGACGGGTCATCCTACTTCGTCCCGCAGACGAGACCGGTTATGCCATGCTAGCCTCGCTCAACGTGCGTGAAGGAGACTGTGCCGGTGCTGTCGAAAACTACAACAAGGCACCTGCGCACGTTGAGGCAACCCCATCAGCCTTGCGAGAATATGCCGCATGCCTGGTCGCTTTGGGCCGACATGCGGATGCAGTTCGTCAGATATCCCGGCTCGTGGCGCTGCAGGACAATAGCACGAACAGGATAGCCCTTGCCCGCGCGCAGGCAGACGCAAAAGACTGGACCGGCTCACTCGCCACACTACAGCCTTTGCTTGGCGCAGCCGCGACGGATGGCGCCGCGTTCTTGCTAGCCGCTCAAATCGCCGAAGCCAATAACCAAACGCCGCAAGCCGTCGAATGGTTCCGCAAAGCAATCGAGTTAAAGCCACGAGACGCCATGGCATACCTGGCATTCGCAGAGATGTCCTTCAATCATGGCGCATTCAAAGTCGGAGCAGACTTCCTTACCATCGGTATCCAGCAGCTTCCCGCGGAGGCGCGCTTATATCTGGCACGCGGTGTTCTCGAGGAGCAGATGAGCCAGATGGAAAGCGCTCTTAAAGATTTTGAGGATGCTCATCGTCTTGACCCCCAATTGTCATTCGCCCAAGATGCCATCGGTATGCTGTTTAATCAGAAGCACGACGCTGTTGCTGCGTTGAAGCTCTTTGAAGAAGAGAGCCATACTCACCATGACGATCCGCTCCTACAATATCTTTACGCGGAAGCGCTTTCGCAAGTCGAAAATCCGGACCACACGGTTTTAGAAAAGGCGATAGCTGCCGCGCAACGTGCCGTACAACTTGAACCTGGCTATCAACCCGCGCGAGATCTCTTATGCGTGTTACTGCTCCGCCACAATGATTGTGGGAGCGTCGTCATTCAAGCAGAGGAGGCTACAAAACGCGATCCCTACGATGAAGTTGCGCTCTATCAGGAACTCCTCGCTGAACATAAATTGCATCACTCGGACAGAGCGGAGGTCCTGGTCAGAAAACTTCAGGACGCTAAGGTGCATAACCAAGAAATTAAAACGAAGTTTATTCTTCAGGAGGCCCAACCTGGGCAGTGAAGGCGCGTCGGATCGTAACCCGTTTTCCCAACTCTGGATGGCGCCCACAATTCGATATTTCCATGTCAACTCAAACTCGTCACTCCAGGAGAATGAGTCGAGCTGACATAGCTGGCTACGAGTATGAAAACGAGGATTCCAAAATGCCTAAACCAAGCCGTCGAGAGTTTTTGAAGAATAGTGCAGCCCTGGCCGCAAGTGTTGCAGTGTTGCGAAATGCGAATGCGTCGGACTCGCCGGCTGCGATGAGCATGACGCGCACGCCCCTTACCCAATTCGACTACCGGGATGTGCAACTCCTCGATGGCCCTATGCTTGTGCAGTTTCGGCAAAATCACGAGCTGTTTCTCCAACTCAACGAGGACAGCATGCTCAAGCCCTTTCGTCAGCTTTCGGGCATGCCCGCTCCCGGTGATGACCTTGGCGGCTGGTACTCTCCCTCCGACCTCTTCGACCCGCCCAAGAACATGACCGGCTATGTGCCCGGCCACACCTTCGGACAGTGGGTGTCCGGTCTGTCACGGGCCTACGCCGTTACTGGAGATAAAGCCACCCAGGCCAAGGTCCAGAGGCTAGTTGCCGGCTTCGCGCCAACCATCAGCGAAAAGTTTTACAAAAACTACTGCCTTCCTGCCTACACTTTCGACAAGACCAACTGCGGTCTGATCGACGCTCACCAGTTCGCCAGTGATCCGCAAGCTCTCGCTGTCCTCAACCACGCGACGGATGCAGTCCTGCCTTATCTTCCTGCCAAAGCCCTCAACCGCGAAGAGATGGCTGCGCGACCTCACAAAAACATTTCCTGGACATGGGACGAGACCTACACCCTTCCTGAAAATCTGTATCTCGCATATCAGCGCGGTGCTGGTGCACGCTATCGCCAGCTTGCTCAACGCTTCCTGCAGGATGACACTTACTTCGGACCTCTCGCGTTGAACAAGAACATGCTTCCCGGACAACACGCCTACAGCCACGTAAACGGCCTTTGTTCCGCGATGCAGGCCTACATCACCGATCACAGTGAGAAGCACCTTGCTGCAGTCCGTAATGGCTTCGCATTCGTTCAAGCTCAGAGCTATGCCACCGGTGGCTGGGGCCCTAACGAAGGCTTCGTCAAGCCAGAGAGTGACGAACTTGCCGATAGCCTTATCAAGACACACAGCAGCTTCGAAACCCCCTGTGGTGCTTACGGCCATTTCAAGATCACGCGCTACCTGATGCGAGTTACCGGCGATAGCCGCTACGGCGATAGCATGGAAACCATTCTCTACAACACCATCCTCGGTGCCAGGCCGATTCGCCCGGACGGCGTCAGCTTCTACTACGCCGACTACAATCGTGATGCCAGAAAGGTGGATTACGAGCAGAAGTGGCCTTGTTGCGCCGGCACCTTCCCACAGCTCACGGCCGACTACGGTATCAGCTCGTACCTCCGCAGCGCACAGGGGATTAACGTCAACCTATACGTTCCCTCACGCGTGACTTGGAAGCAGGGAAGCGCGCGTGTCACGCTCACTCAGGATACTCAGTATCCTGCCAACGGCGACACCAGCATGCATCTTGCGCTCTCACATCCAGAGCATTTCACCATCGCCCTCCGCGTCCCCGCATGGGCGGGCAGCAAGTCCAAAGTCACAATCAACGGCAATCCCATTGAGGTGACTCTCACGCCCGGCACCTGGGCCAACATCGACCGGACCTGGAAGGACGGCGATCGCGTCGAATTCTCACTCGACATGCCCCTGCGTCTCACGCCCATCGACGACCATCATCAGCGGCTGGTCGCTCTTCTCTATGGGCCGGTCGCCCTCTTCGCGATTGAGCCCTCCGACTCCACGATGAGTCAGAATCAACTGCTCGCCGCCCAGCGCATTGGCAACTCCCCGGCATGGGAAGTCGCAACCAACAAAGGTAAAGTCCGCATGCTCCCTTACCCCGAAATCAAGGACGAATCCTACCGTCTTTATCAGCAAACCTAAGCATTCGGCCCGCGATCTCTATTGGAGATAGGTCTAGAGATCGCGGGCTGTTTCAATGACGATTAGCCATCATCAACTTTGGGCATCCTTGTACGGGATCCAAACCTGCATCGATGCGGACTCCCTATTTGCCCATGCATAGTAAGGAATCAGCTTTATTGTTGTTGGACTTTCCGGCATCTTCGGAGTTGAGGCGGGAAAGTACAGAGCCATGTCCGTCGCTGACTTACTGATCGTTGCCGGATGAGTCAGCACCATCACTCCATCCAACAAATTGGCCTCGTAATGTTCGGTCGTTGATTCATCCGGCAGCACCGTGTAGCCAGCAAGGTTCATTCCCACACTGTGCTCTTGCTGGTCCAGATGCTCCATACAGAACACGAGCGGTCCGCGCTGAAATGCGACTCGCCCGTGATCCTCTGACACAGCAGGGTTTGCTTTCAGCAGGTGCGTGGTCATATCGAAGTTCAAATCGATCGTGTCATGTTCCGCCCAACGTCGCCGAATCGCAAGGTATTCGCCCGGCTTTGCACCTGCTACTTCTTCGCCGTTTACCTTGACGCTGTTTTTTGTCGACCAGCCCGGGATTCGGACGTACATGACAAACTCGCTCGGAACCGCAGGTCTAAGCGTTAGCTTTACATCGCCGCTCCATGGATAGTTCGTCTTCTGCTCTACCTTCAAGGCTGTGCCATCATGCAGGTGCCAGTTCATCTCCGAGTTGTCATACAGATGAACGTAAATGCCGTCCGTATTTGTGCTGTAGAAATACCCTGAAAGCGATGCAAACGTACGCTCAAGGTTTGCTGGACAGCAGGTCGTGTCGTACCACGCATTGCGGATCTTGCCGTCAACCAGATGTCTGTCTCTCGATTCGCCCGCTGGGTCGAACGCTAGAGGATTGCGATAGCAATAGGTTTTTCCGTCGAGCGACATACCCGAGTTGATCCCGTTATAAAGCGCTCGCTCAATAACGTCGGCGAACTTCGCTTCGCCGGAGGCTGCCAGCATCCGCCAGTTCCACATCATGTTTCCGATTGCTGCGCAGCTCTCGCCATAGGCCTGCGCATTTGGGAGCTCATATTGATCCCCGAACGACTCGCCAACTGCCCGCGCTCCTACACCGCCATTTATGTAGAGCTGATGCGCTGTCAGATCGTTCCAAAGTACATTCAGCGTCTTCCAATAGGCCTGATCACCGGTCTCCAGGTAATAGTCCGTGGCCCCGCAACACGCATACATCGCCCGCACCGCGTGGCCTTCAAGTTTGGTCCGCGAGGTGAATGGTGATCCGCAGTACATATAGACAATCTGCTGAGGTTTTAGCGGAACCCGTTGATCCCCGTGAAGGATGTACCCGGCCAGGTCCACGTATTTGCGCTCACCAGTAGTACGCGAGAGTTCTATCAATGCCATCTCGATCTCTGGATGACCGGACACAATAGCCTTCTGGTTTGCACCCGGCCCGTAGTTAGGAATTAGAAAATCATCTACAAACCGTCTGCCTGCATTGAGCAGGGTCAGATCTCCCGTTGCCCGATAATATGAAATCGCCCCCTGAAGCATATGGCCGATGCAATAAAGCTCATGGCCGGTGGTCTGGATGTCGTACTGCATACGCAACAGCTTTCTATCATCGTTGTAATAAGTATTCAGGTATCCACTCGGTTCCTGGATAGCGACGACATCACGGATCATCGCTTCGGTCGTCTTCCTTAGCTCAGGGTTGTCAGCGATCTGTAACTGAAACCCGACCGCCTCAGTCCATTTGTATATGTCCGAGTCGGAAAACACAGGTCCCTTCTGCGGGGCAGTAGACTTGCCTTCAAGTCGAAGAAAATTATCCATGCGACCATGCTCAAGCAATTCGTCATGCATGCTGGGAATGCTTGCGACCAAATTAGTCTTTTGTCTCCTGGACCAGAAACCATCCTGGATAACGACCGCGCGCACCGGAACAGTTCTCAGCTTGGCGTGCGGAGAATTAGACAAGTCGATCACCCCGGCATCTTTCCAGTCTGCCTTGAGCCCTTTAGCTGTCTTGAGTTCGTCCGCTAAAAAGGAAAGGAGGGGGTAACTCTTTAAGTGGGCGTATGCGATTGCGGACGGCACCATTGAGAGTGCGGCGGAAGCAATGAATTTGCGGCGGGAAAGTCTGCGTTTCATATTGGTTCACCCTGTGTATTTTGTCGACAAACCTTTCTAATCCCCGCCTCGACTCCTAGTCAAGATAACGATTTCTCAAATTTGAAAAACTTTGAGCTAAACGAGAACTATCCGGAAACCTGAAAACATTTCGCACAGCGATGGAGACCGGTTTCGGCTGCGATTGCTCGCTGGTTGGTCATGTATCGGTGAAGGATAAGAGCAACCGACAATCACAAAAATTCAGTGGACCGCTCATGTCCCGGTTATGAGTAGTTTCAAACTTCCGGACGTCTCAGATCGAAGAGATTTGAAGCGTATGCGATAGACCGCGGAACCCCAGTTTTGCACCAACTCTTCGTTGTCGAGATAAATCGTCTCCATGTTGGCCGACAAGACCGCAGGATCGAAAGTGATAACGGCACACGAGGAGCCGTCAGAATTGGCCAGCCGAAGTTGGCCAGCACCCTTGGTGATCGTGCATGCGGTCATAAGGTTGAGCGTCACGTCGTTGGTCGCGCCGGTCAAGATGTAAACGTCTTCGATTGTGATCGCATTGCGGGCGCGTTCCAAACCTACGGTGCGGGTCCAGGTCTTGATCTTGGCCGAATTTGGGTAAGAATTGCGAAGCTCCATCCTCAACTCTGCATGTCGATCATCCGCACTGTAAGCAAGATCGGTGGCCCGGAACTGAGGCCCTACGCCTTGGTCAACGCCTGCGATAGTAGGCAGGTTATGAAACGGTGATTGGGTGGAGGGAATCTCGTAGCGATGGGCACCGAAGCTCTTTTTCTGATATGTCTCCTGTCCGAGGTCGATAAGCACTGGCCGGCCATTTGAGTAGACCCAAAAGTTGCCTGTGTCATTGTGGCTGTGACTCTTGCCATTGTCGGCCGCGATGCAAGCAAGATACAGACCGTCGGTTGACTCAGCTTTGCAGCGGGCTGCCATGACGTGCGAATCAGGGAGCCAGGTATCGCGAAGCAAGCGCGGCTTGGCATGCGGCTGGCGACGTAAATTTGCTTCGGCGAATATGGCAGGCAGCGCGCTCGGGAGATAGTCAGCCGGCATGCTGGAGATTGCCAGCGAGAGGAGGTCCGGATTTTTCAGGCGAGTACCGAACCGGAATATCTTGTCGACATCAAGATGAATAATAGGACTGGCATCGCCCGGGTTGAGGTAGTAATTGCCACCGACATGCACGCGATTCATGTAGAGAGCCATCTCTGTGATGAGCGGCTCGCCGTAGATGTCGACAGCCCCATTCGTAGCCGAATGCAGGAGTTCAAGCGCGTCAAACATCGCTCCGGCAGCGACGTTCCAGTAGCCGGGACCCTCCTCGCAGCCACCGTCGTCGGGATAGCTATTGATGAATTTGTCCAGGCAAACAAAAATCTTCTGTACGCTCTTGCCGCGGCGATCTTCGTCCTGGTCGACGAACAGGACCGTCGTCAGCCAGTTCCAGCAGATCCACGCGTCCCAGTTGTTGACTGGTTGAACTTCTCCCTCAGGCACTTCAATCCAGGGAAGGTCGTGCCGCGCCTTGCCGCCTGGAAGGCCCATCCACATGAAATTCTGCTTGAGAAGCGGATCAAAGATTCGGCGTTCGCACTCTATATAAACTCGATCCCTAATAAGTGGCGACACCTCGTCCAGACTGGTTCCGAGCAGGTACACCACTGTGGCTAACAAAGCAGACGTCTGGGCCGCAAACAGATCCACGATCGGATCGCGAGGGTCGGGCAGACCGAGGTCGGCTTTTTGAATGTAGAGATGGGCGGGAACTCCCCAAAAGCTTTCTTCGCAGGTTGCCCAAATTCCATTGACGACGTCGTCGACGAAGCGGCCTTTCGCTTCGATGCACTCAGCGAAGGCTAGTGCCTGAAGGGCGGCCATCCGGGCACCGCGAAGGCGCTCGTAGTCCGTACGATTTCCATTTCTTGCGTACTCGAGAAATACCGCTGCCGGCATCTCGGGCCACTTGAATCCAAGATACTTTTCACCCGCGGTGACAAGACTTACGCGGGTTGCGGGAGAAATGCTTTCCCATGACTTGCGATCGGTGACGGTGGGAAAAGGGCGATAGCTTGTAGACGGAATCAGCGACTTGGCTAGCTTTTCGGCGGTACAGGACCTGACCAGGAGGTTGCGTTGCCTACCGCGGGGTGCGGCGGGATCTACCTTCTCCTTGCCGTTTTGGCCAAATGAAACGAGGGTATGAAGACTGGTGAAGGCGGCCGCCGAGGTAATGAGAAAATTTCGTCTGGACAGATCAGTTTGTTGGGCTGCTACTGGCATCATCATTCCCCGCGACCATAGACGTAGCTGACCGCAGCATACGAAGCGACTGACTTCGGACAACAGCGACCGCTGGTGTTGCTAGAAATACAGCTTTGCGCCGATTTGAATGACGCGGGTTGCGAAGCCTCCAGAAAGACCGTTGTTGATCTTTCCAAAAGTTGCCGCGTTGCGTGCAAGTCCGATGGTGGATGGATCGGGGTTATAGTGTTTCGCCAGGTTGAAAAAGTCGGCGCGTAACTGAAGGTTTCGCACCTCTCCAAACTTGAATCCTTTGGTCGCAGAGAAGTCATCGTTCAGCACACCTGGGAGCCGTACGGCGCCCGTGCGTGGCGACGTGCCAAACTCTCCAGGTTGTGCAACCGTGAAGGCCGCAGTGTTGAATTGCGCCAAGGGAGTTCTGCCAGATCGACCAAGGCTGACCACCTTTCCGGGCACACGGTCGGGTCTTGACGCGATTCCTGTAGCTGTCGTTTGCGCGGTGTCAGTGACCGCGGCGGGTATGCCGGACGCGGCGGTCAGAATGGTAGAGACCTGGAATCCGTCAAGCAGCATTTTCTTGAATCCAGTTGAGTGGCGGAAAAAAGGGACGTCATACAGCACCGTCCCAACAAACCGCTGAGGAATGTCGAACAGCGAAAGCGACCGATCCGTGCGAGGATCGTACACGTTGAGAGGAGCCGCGCCATAGAATCCACCGCCGACGGCTCCGCCGATGTCTGCCGGCCCGGAGATCGATTTCGACCATGTATAGGAAGCGAGGATATTTAAACCCTGGCCGACACGCCGCTCGACCTTGGTTTGCAGCGCATGATAGGTCGATGAGCCAATTGAGTAGTCTGCTTGAACGTTGCGCAGGAAGTTCTGGTTCGGACGTCTCGCATTGACCGACAACGTTGTGCTGGCGGGGTTGATGGGCATGGGGATGTTCACATTCTCCGTAACGAAATTGTGACGGCCGAGCGCGCCCACGTATCCGACCTCCACGCTAAATTTCCCGGGAAGTTGCCGCTGAATAGCGAGGTTGAATTGCGACGTCATCTGGTCCTGCAGATGCTGGTCCATTGCGATCGCAAAGGGATAGGTGCTTGGTCCTCCGGTTACAACTCCCGGGAACGGGTTGGTCAGGGTCAAGTTTGGTAACTTGAGGGCGGTAGTCGTTCCGGTTCGACCGGGATTTCCGGTAAGGGCGGCTCCACTTTGTGCCTGCGCACCTTCGGCCATGGCAAACCAGGCGTTATCGATCTCCGGTGTGAAGTAGAGACCATACCCGCCGCGCACAACGAACTTTTCCTCGACCTGCCAGGCAAATCCGAGGCGGGGCTGGAAATCGTGGTAAACCGGTTGGATCAAGCCTCTTCCATAAGGCGAGTTGGCAGGAGTGGCGACGTTCCCGGGATTTAGGCCGTCTGGCCCGATATAGATGTCGGCGTACTTGTCGTCATCCTGGGTATAGGGTGCATAGTGGTCCCAGCGTATGCCAAGATTCAGAGTAAGGCCATTGCGCACCGTCCAGTTGTCCTGGAAGGAATACGCCTGGATCAAACTTGAAATACTCGTCCTGGTGACCGTCGGGTTGATGCTGTCACCACTGACATAGCCCAGCAAAAAGTCGAGCAGTGCCGAACCGGTATAACGGCCATCGAACGAGAACGATCCATGGGGGTCGCGCGCCTGGCTGAAATAGTCCGTGCGCCGGCCGATATCCACGCCGAATTTCATCGCGTGCCTGCCGCGTTGCCAAGACAAATTATCGACAAACTGGTTAATGCCATTGGCGCGGTTACGCGGACCGATGTTGCGCAGGTTGCCGAACAGGCGATAGGTCTGGCCGGGGCCGCTGATAGTCGTGTTTATTCCCCCGTAGAAGTGGGGGTCTGAGGACGAGAATGGAATTCCGAGCAAGCCGTTCGCAATGTTATAGGCCGGATTGCCGGTGGTCCCGAATGTCTCAAACTCCTTGAAATCCTGCCGGCCGTATCGGAATTCGTTGACGATTGCAGGAGAGAGGATATGGGTCTCTGACATTGCGAGATGCTTAGTCACGGCGTCATTATCGTCATTGTCGTGACCATAAAATGAGACTCCGTTGCTGAAGGTGTCATCGTAAACGTAGTGACCGCTGATGTTGTCCCGCGCCCCAAGAGTATGGTCCAGACGACCGATGTATTGGTGCTGAAAGTTGAGTGTCTTGATCGGAGTTGTCAGAAAGTTGGTAAGCAAGCTGGGGCCGACGGTGCCCCCAATCGTTGCTACTGGGGTTACGGTTGGCTTGAGTAAGAGCGCCGAATTCGCATTGAGTGTGATTTTGTCGCCGACCTGATAGACGGTGCCCGTGAAAGGATCACAGACAGAAGGACAGCCTCCCGGGACCGCCTGCACTCCGACGAAGATGCTTGAATCGAGGATGCCGTTCCGTACGCTGTCATCGGGCACAGTGGCTTGCTGTGGAGTTGCGCCATTCAGTCCATAGCCGGTTTCCGCATTAATGAAGAAAAAGGTCTTGTCATGGCCGTTATAGACGTGTGGAATGACGACCGGGCCGCCGACGTTGCCACCAAATTGATTGCGATTCAACCGCGGAGGTTTGGAGTCGATCTTAGCGATCGCATCGTAGGTCTGCGTGAAGACATTGTTGCGATTGAATTCAAATAAAGTGCCGTGCAATTTATTGCTGCCTGACTTGATGATCTGGTTCACATTCGCGCCTGCAGCCGCGCCGCCGTCTGGGCCGCTGCTGCTTGTGTCGACGCGGAATTCCGCGATTGCATCGACGGAGGTGGAGAAGCTGTAAGTAAATGCGTCGTAATCCATCGACTCAATACCATCAATCGAGTAGCGGTTCTGGGTATCTCGTTGTCCATTCACCTGAATCGCCGTTGAGCCGCCGTTGGGATCCGTGGAGCCCACCGATCCACGCGCTCGTCGTACAGTGATGGACCCGGAGGTTCCAGTATTGACCCCGGGAATCAACTGAGCCAATTGAATAAAGTTACGCCCGTTGAGAGGGAGATCTTCGATCTTCTTCGCGTTAATGACCTCACCCACGGCGCCCGTCTCGGTCTGGAGCACTGCGGCAGCTTCGGAGCCCTGGACTTCGATAACCTCACTCACCTTGCCGGCGGAAAGCTTGAAGTCATGGCGAGCAGTCTGGCTGGCCTCCAGGATAATAGCGTCTACTCTTTCCGACTGAAAGCTGGCCATTTCGATGGTCAGGTTGTAAGTGCCGACAGGGATGCCGGGCAGTGTGTACACTCCCGACCCGTCCGTCACCGTCGTACGGATGGTGTTTGTCCCGATGTTTGTGATCTTCACAACTGCACCGACAATCACAGCGCCAGTGGTATCTGTTATGTTTCCGACGATGGTGGCGGTCGTCTGCTGCGCGTTCGCGCTCAAGCCGATTGCGAGAACGCAGAGCAATGCGAAGGCGGCTATCTGCCGCGGGCGAAGCACCATGCCGGCAAGCGGATTCGATATTGTCAGTTTGCAGGCTTGTTTCATATCAGAGCCTCGGGATGTGGATAGTCTTCGGAAGTATGCACGCTTCAATTGCGCATCATTAGCGCATTTGTAAGCGTGTCAAATCCGAGTCATACGCCTAGCAGACACAGCGGAAACTAAAAGCTCAGCGCGTCGAATCAGTCACCGATTGGGATCGCAGAATAGTACGTGAGTGAAGTGCCGTTGCCAACCCAATTTTTGTTTATTATCCGGAAGCACCAGGTACTATTCCCTCACAATCTCCTTCCACGCGTTTCGGGGTTGAGACTGCTGTGCAGCGTGGACAAGTCAATTTGGCTATCTTTCGAAATACTTCGCTCGGTGATTCCATGAGCAATTCATTGCCATGCGCTTCGATTCGCTTGCATTTGTATCCCCGGAACCGTGAGAATTCCAGATGCCGAACAAACTCGGCAGAGCAAACAGGACAAACATGAAAATGAGAATCACTCTCGCGCTAACAGTCGCACTGGCGGTTACTCTAAGTGGCACCACGTTAGCAATGGCAGCACAGGCCGGAGCCGAACCCAATTCGCACAGGCCGGAAGGACCATGTGACATCTATGCCGCTGCCGGCAACCCATGCGTCGCCGCTCACAGCACCACACGCGCTCTGTACGGCTCCTACAACGGACCTCTCTATCAGGTCCTGCGTCAGTCCGACCGCACGACCCTGGACATCGGTGTCGTCCCGCCTTCCGGCTCAGATGCGGGCGGATACGCCGACGCCGCCAAACAGGATGCATTCTGCGCCAACACCTACTGCTGGATCGCCACCATCTATGACCAGTCCGGCAAGCATAACGACCTCACCCAGGCACCCCGCGGCGGATTCAGCGGTCCAGCCATGGGGGGGTTCAACAATCTCCCTATTGCCGACATGGCGCCAATTACGGCTATGGGCCATAAAGTTTATGGCGTCTTCATCGAGCCTGGCATGGGGCTTCGCCAGAACGACGTGAAGGGTACCGCGGTCGACGACCAGGCTGAAGGGCAGTATTGGGTCATCAACGGCTTGCATTACAACGCAGGCTGCTGCTTCGACTATGGCAACGCGGAAACCGACAGCCGCGACGACGGCAACGGAACCATGGAAACAACGTACTACGGTGACTCCGCAGGCTGGTATCACGGTTCGCCCCCGGGCCCATGGGTTATGACTGACCAGGAAAATAACCTGGTCGGCTGTGTAAACCCGGATGGATCCAAATCGTGTGCAAACCTGCCAAGCATTACATGGCGATTCGTGACCGCGATGGCCAAGGGCGAACCACACCACTGGACCTCCATGGGGGGCGACGCACAGCACGGCAGCCTATCAGTCATGTTCGACGGACCGCGCATCAACTCCACCTATGACCCGATGCGCAAGCAGGGGGCTATTCTCCTGGGCAATGGTGGGGACAATAGCAACAGTTCGCAGGGCACCTTCTATGAAGGCGCGATGACGGCCGCAAAGACCTTCCCGACCAACGCCACGGACCAACTTGTACAGGCCAACGTCGCTGCCGCCAGATATGACGTGCAGCAGTTGAGCCTCGGGCCGGTGTCGGCTACTGCCACTCCTTCAGGACTTCAGACGTTCTCGCCGCGATCATCGCAGGACACCACGGTGACGTTTACAAACACCACGGGCGCCCCAGCCTCTGGCGTCAAGCTGAGCATCTTCGCACCTAAGGGATGGAGTGCACTGGCTTCAGGCACAACCGAAACCGCGAAGACGTTCGCCGACCCGGTCGCATCCGGTACGAGCGTGAACGCGATTTTCAAGGTGACTTCGGGGCCGGTCACATTTAACGGCGACCTAATTGCCAAAGCCTCGTGGACGAACCCTGTGAACAGCGGGAAGAATCTCGAGGCAACAATCGCGGAGAAGGTCCGGAACGTCAGCCCGATTAAGATCAACGAGTTTCGCGTTAGCACTCTCGCTCCCGCCAACTCAACGAACTCATTCATCGAGCTCTACAACGCCGGAACCAGTAGCGTTGATGTCTCCAACTGGACTTTGACCGAACACCCAACCCAGCAAGCCATCTTTTCAGCGATCAAAGTTCCGGCGGGAACCAAGCTCGCCGCGGGCGGTTTCTACGTGCTCGGTCTGTCTAGCTCCGGGTTGGCTGTTCCCGCGCGCGGAGGCGATTCCACTATTTACGTTAGGAGCACCACCGGCATGACAGTTGGCGATGCAATCGGCATCGGCACTGGCTCCAACCTGGAGAATCGCAAGATCGGAAGTATTGGGACGGCGGTGGGCAACAACACGACGCTGTGGCAACCCCTCCCTGACGGTCCTGTGATCACGATCCCCGCTGGCTCAACCAACGTGCCCGTCACCAACGTGTCCGGCTTCGCGGTCGGCGAGAAGATGGCCATCGGTCACGGTGCAACCTACCCAAGTGTCGCAGGAACGACGGAGCGGTATGAGGTGGCAACGGTTACTGCAGTTGGCAAGCAGGGTACCCAGGCCTACCTGGGCGCCGATGCAGCTGCTGGCTCGACGAACATCAAGGTGACGTCTGTCGCCAATATCTCGACCGGTGACACGATCAGGCTGGACATCGACAGTGTCGGCCATGGGATCGAGACGGTCACGGTCACGCACGTTGGCACGCAGGCAAGCCGCGCCGCTCTGCTGGCGAATGCGGGCGCTGGCGCGACCAATATCAAAGTCCGCAACGCAAACGGCTTTACAGTGGGCGACAAGATGACCGTCGGCACCCCCGGCGAGACGGTTACCATCACCACAGTTGGCACCCCAGGTCCGACCGGCACCGGCGTTGACTTTACGCCGGCCCTTGCCCAGGCGCATCCCAACGGCGAGGCGGTAATGGCCCCAGGTTCGGGCCTCGACGTTGCCGCACCGCTAATGTTCAGTCATGCGTCAAACATGCCCTTCAGCGATCGCGGAACCGGGATCAGCTTCCAGCCGGCGACGGCTTTTGCCCACGCAAGCAACGAACCCGTTCAGCCTCTGGGCACCGGCGTTGCGCTCGACAGTGCTTTGGTCCACGAACACGGCATCAACTCGGTTGTGCACGACGGGCAAGCTAAGATCGCTGGCTACCAGGCAACGGTGCAGCCCAACCAGTGGTTCGGAGGTCCCGCCCTCTCCCCGAGCGCCGGCAGCATGGTGCTGCGTGACGCTGGTGGACTGGTTGTCGACAGCCTCAACTACGGCCTTCTGGTCGACCCATGGGTTGCCGAGGGCTACCAGGCAACCGCCGGATCAGGGCAGAGTGGCTGCCATGTGGCTGCGCCCGGCCCGGGTACGAGCGCGGGTCGCTCTCCGGACGGCAGCGACACCGACAGCAACTGCACGGATTTCGTGACCCAGGCCGCTGCAGCCTTGGCGGCCTCGTCGATCGCCGGCGCGACCAATATCAAAGTCGCCAGCGTGGAGGGCTTTGACACTGGCCAGACCATTACAATCGATACCGGAGCGAACCAGGAGACCACCGTGGTCGCGACGATTGGCACGCCGGGCGCCACGACCGTGGACACCGCCACCGGCGTGGGTGCGGCCACGATCCCAGTCACCAACGCGTTTGGCTTCCGACCCGGCCAGACCATCACCATCGACAGCGGTGCGAACTCTGAGACAGCGGTTGTTGCCTCCGGCGGCAGAAGAGGCGTTCCCGTTATCACCATCGCCGAACCGCTCAAGTATGCACACGCCGCCGGCGCACCAGTCTTCGGCACGGGCATCACCCTCACCACTGCACTCACCCGCGCGCATGCCAGCGGAGCACAGATCGCGGACAACATTCCCACACCCGGTGCGCCCAATCGGTATCACAGGAGACGTCAATGACGTAGATCCAAACTCCCTGTAGGTTTACTGTTATTCCCTGTTCACGCTGGAGAGGCATCCCCACAAGACGTCGGGTTTGCTCGACTTTTTCTTAGGTAGGACCAAGCGAAAACGCGCAGCTTTCCCTAAATTTTTCCCTGTTAGCAGGCATTTCATGTGGAGAGGGGTTAGCGGCAGACTGCATCCACGGCTTTTTTTCATCCGATTCCCCTACTCCGCGCTCGTCGACGGCAATAGCTGCTGAGAATTGTAGATATAGTAAGTCGCACACACTTGTTGCACGCACCTGCCATTTCATTTCGAAATCACACTACGCCCACGGGTAGAACAGTGCTTCTCACTTCCAATCGCAGACTGCCGCGACCCACTCGCGAGATACTGCTACGGCTTTCAACTGCAGTACTCGCCATGTTTCTTGTGGACTGCAATGCGCACGGCCAGGCGCCAGTTCCTCCGGGGCCTGTCGCTGCTGCGATTGCCGTCAACGCCGAAGAAGTGTCTCTCGATCTCCTCGTTCACGACGAGAAAGGTCGCCCCATTCTGGATCTCCAGCCGTCGCAGATCGCCGTCACCGACGGTGGAACTACCGTCAAGCTGACCAACCTCCATCTCATCAAAGATGATCCAACGAACGTGCGCAAGGTGACCCTGGTCTTCGGCAGGCTCGACTCGGCCGGCGACAAGAACGCCCGTGACATCGCACCCAGGATCATCAAGGCAATCCCCGAAGGCTCGTCATTCGCAGTCCTGAACGTCGGTAGCCGCCTCCGCTTGTTGCACACATTCACCTCCGACCGCGCCGAAATCGACAAAGCGGTGGTTATGGCTACCGTACAGGATAAGCCGGGCGATCCCGGGAACTCCGCTGGCCCTGAGAAGGATCTACAGGCAGTCGCACAGACCGGTGCCGACGCCTCAGGTAACACCGTTCCCGCCACCGACCGCGCTCTGGCAAAAGTGCTGCTCGCCGGCCTCATGGAATCGCAGCGTGTCATCCAGGACCAGAACAGCCAACCAACGCTCGCCGGTCTGCTGGCTCTGGCCCGGACCCAGCGCGAGATCGCTGGCCGCAAGGTCGTCATCTACTTCACTCAAGGCTTTCAGATGGATTCCAACGCAGTCGACATGGTCAGCTCGGTTGTTGGCGAGGCAAATCGCTCCGGAGTGACCTTCTACATTGTCGACCTCAGCGCCCTGGACGAGCGCTCCAGCAACAAGCTGTTGGCGTCCGTTGCGATCGCCCCCTCCGTTGGCTCTCTTACGGCGGCTGCCAGGGCGGCGGGCGGCCGGGGATCTACTGAGCCAACCAGTCAAGGCACATTTAATGCGGCCATCGACCAGGCCGGGCGTATCGAGTCCGAGGGCCTCTCCGGAACCAGCAGCCCGCTCGGCACTCTGGCTTCAAATACCGGAGGAGCCTACATCGTCGGCGGGGACAATCTAAAGAAGCCCCTCAAACGCCTTGGCGACGATATGACCACATACTACGAGGCAACTTTTGTTCCTGCCATCGCGGACTACGATGGCAGCTTCCGCCCTGTGCATGTCGCCTCGCTCCGTAAGAATATCGTCCTTCGCTACCGTGCCGGCTACTTTGCGCTCGCGCCTGGCTCGGTTTCCACCGTCAAGCCGTTCGAAGTTCCGCTGCTCAAGCTCCTTGAAGCCGAGCAGCTCCCCAACGACCTCCAGTTCCGCGCTGGAGTCCTCCGCATGGGCCAACTCGTCGACGGGAATGTCAACACCCTCGTTATCGAAGCGCCGCTGTCCGGAGTCGAGGTCCGGGAAGACACCAACACCAGGCTTTACTCCCTTCACCTCTCGATCGTCGCGCAGATTAAAAACACGGCAGGCACGGTCATCGACCACTTCTCCGAGGACATTCCCCGCCGCGGCGCCATCGAGTCCCTGCAAGCGACCCAGGCTGAGGTCGTAACTCTCCAACGCCACTTCGTTGCTCCTCCCGGCCACTATGTTCTAGAGACCGCAATCCTCGATCACAACAGCCAGAAGGCCGGCGCCCAGCGCATCAACTTCGAAGTCCCTGCCAACCCCATCGGGCTCGGTCTCAGCGACATGGCCCTGGTTCGGCGTACCGACCCGTTCCGCATCGACGCCGACCCCCTTGAGCCCTTGCGTTATGGCAATGCCAAAGTGGTACCCAATCTTTCGGGCGAAGTCGCGCGCGATGCCAAAGACATCTCCTTCTTCTTCATCATCCATCCCGGCGACGGCGGCGACGCTATCAAGCTGGAGATGCAGGTGCACAAGAATGGAAAGTCCGTTGGTCGAATGCTCCTGCCCGTCCGTTCCGACGCAGGTGCCGCCACCGCCGTACCCTACCTCGCGACCATGCAGGCCCGTTCGCTCTCGCCGGGAAAATATGAGGTGGCAGCTGTCCTGACACAGGGGACCAAGTCTACACTTCGTACTCTCACCTTCATCATTCACGGTACCGAGTTGGCCAGCGCCGACGGTGCGAAACCCACGGTTCCCGGGAGCGCCCCTGACGATTCTGCGGACGATGCCAATCTCCCCGGCATCGCTGCGTTGTCGCCGAGCAAGCTTGTCATCACCTCTCCCGTGGACCCTGTTCCCGCTCCGCCGCCCGGCGAAATCACGTCGATCATCGACGGCGCAAGAGTTAGGGCGCTTCACTATGCTGAGTCACTGCCAAACTTTTACTGTGTCGAAGTCACGACTCGTTCGACCAATTCCTCGGGCAGCGGCGAGTGGAAGCATAAGGACCAGGTGGCGCAGCTACTCAAGTTTCAGGATCGCATCGAGTCCCGAACCATGCTGCAGGCTAACGGCGAACGCAGCAGCATTGCGCCGGACGATCTCAAGGGCATGAGCTCGCATGGCCAGTTCGGCGGCGTCCTCAGCGCCGTATTCCAACCTGACGCAAAGGCGGAGTTTCAGTGGAAGGAGACGGACATTCTCGGCTCAGGAAAGGCGCAGGTCTTCAGTTACAGGGTTCGGCAGGAGAACTCTAACTACGGTTTGACCGGCAGTAACAATAGCCAGCTAAACGTGGCTTTCCACGGCAATGTCTACATCGATTCGGCCACTTTCGGGGTCCGCAGAATCACCCTCGAGGCCGACGAAATCCCTCGGAACTTCTCGATCCATGCTTCCTCGCTTGCGGTCGACTACGACTACATCGCCGTCAACGGGCACGACTATCTCATGCCGATCCACGCGGCGGTCAGCATCCGGCAGGGCAAGCACGAGGCTCTGCTGAACGAAATAGAGTTCCGCGATTTCAAGCGGTTCGGTTCACGGGTCAGGATCGTTGGCGTCGCCCCGCCTCCGGCACCGTAGCCGGCCGCCGGACTAAGGTCCTGACATGCGAAGCAAATCGATTTTGTGACACTATGCAGTGCGAACTTGGCGTCGTAGTTCCGTAAAAGCGGGGTGGTGGTGGGTGTGCGTTGCGTAGACATGCTTGCCAACCTTGCGGTTCGGATGACGAAGATGAAAGGCATGCCGGGCGATATGAAGATGGGCAACATCCGAATCACACCTGCCGCTCCAAAGTAAACTCATCGAGTACCAGAACACACAGTACCGCCGCACACCAACCGGCAGGATACTCCTCAACGAGCGGACTGTGCGATTCGAGCTGCCACCATCTTCCACTGCCCAGCAACCATGGACCACGCTTCCTTTTGCCTCCCGGAGATTCTCCTCCATGTTTCGTATCGAGTTCGTATTGCTGTGCGTCGGCTCTTTCTTCACCGCTGTCATTCCTTTGTACGCGCAACTGGGTCAGAGCGGCATGATTTCTGGTTCTGTCGTTATGACAGATGGCCGCCCGCTTTCCGGAGCCGCCATTACGGTTTCGGGTGAAGATGGCTTTGAGCGAGTGAAGATTGCAAGTCCCGAAGGAATATTTTCGCTCCTCGATATACCAAGCGGGATGTTTACCGTTCGTGCTTCGTCGCCGGGCTTTGCGATGGCCACCCATACCGCTGTTACGGTGGCTGTGGGGCGAAACAGTCAACTGACATTTACTCTTGCGATCGCGGGAACCAGTCAAACGGTAAACGTCAGTGCAGGGCAGTCCTCTTTTGACACTACCCAAACCTCGTCTGTCGTCAATATCGATCGTGATCGCGTCGAAGAACTTCCGATCTCGAATCGCAATTACCTGACCTTCGTCCTGCTGTCGCCACAGGCCACACCCGCTAATCCGGTGTTTTCGCAGGAGACTACTTCTCAAAGTAACGGCGGCTTTGGATTCGGTGGCCTGCGTCCATCCAGTAATTCCGTTCATATCGATGGTGTCTCCGACGACGACGAGTTCACGGGGAGTAGCCGCACTCAGCTTTCCCCGGAAGCAATCAGCGATTTTCAGATTGTGAATCACGGATTTTCAGCCGAGTCCGGAGGCGCCGCGGGCGGCTCCATCGACGTGCAGACCCGCGAAGGCATGAACCAAAGGCATGGAGACGCCTTCATCTTCGAGCAGAACGGCGCACTGAACAGCACCCCGCCACTCGGGATTTACCCGTACAAGCCTGACGAAAATCGTTTTCGAGCTGGAGTGGCGCTGGGTGGAGC
Source organism: Granulicella sp. (assembly GCA_025357875.1). Lineage (GTDB taxonomy): Bacteria > Acidobacteriota > Terriglobia > Terriglobales > Acidobacteriaceae > Edaphobacter. The sequence goes on along the minus strand of JANYLK010000126.1, from coordinate 64,708 downwards.
GATTCAGCGAAACAAGACGTTCTACTACGCAGCTGCCGAACAGGAACTGGCTCGCGGCGAAGATGCGAACGATCTCAATCAGGCGACCATCAGCCAGTTGAACATTGCACTTCAGCGGCCAGGGCCAGTCCAGGGACTTACGCTGCAGACAGGCTTCTTTCCCACAACAGATCAAGAGGCCGAGGTCTCCGGGAGGCTGGACAGTATCTTTTCGGCTCACCAATCCGCCATGGTGCGGTACGCCTTCACCAACTCCCGCAATGTGGCAGACGCATATAACACTGACGAACTCTCTGACCGCTCGGCGCGTGGCTCGTCGTTTACCGCGGACAACAGTATCAACGGAACTCTGACCTCAAACCTCTCGAGCGAGTTTCTCAACAAGTTCAGCTTTGAGATTTCGCAGCGAAAAGCAGTCGAGCGCACAGGGACGGCAGTGTTCCCTGGGGTGCTCATCCCGGGAGTTGCGCTATTTGGGACTCCGTATCAGGGCAACAGCCGGCGATTCGAGACGCATCTTGAATTTGAGGAAGCCGCGATGCTTCAAAGAGGGCATCATCTCATTCAAGCTGGTTCAGGGATTGACCGCGTGTCTCTGCGTGCCCAGGTGCTGGATGGAAGTCGCGGGTTCTTCGTTTTCTCGACTCTCAGCGCATTCACCGCCGCGGCGCCGGATTTTTTCATTCAATCCTTCTACAGCGCTCCCAATTCAAACTTCACAGGATATCGGTCTAAGGCGTACGTGCAAGATCATTGGACCACCGCCCGCAGCCTGGCGATTGACCTCGGTATCCGGTACGAGGACAATCACCTCCCCGGGAATCTTCCTCAGCATGCCCTGAACTTCAGCCCTCGGGTTGGTGTCGCGTGGATGCCTGGCAAGTCCCTCGTTCTCCGGTCTGGATTCGGGATCTTCTATGACCGCTATCTGCTGTCGACCGTCGATCGACTTCTGCAACTGGATGGCAGTCGTGGCTTTAGCCAAATACTGGAAGACACAGCGGCGACCACTCTCTATCGCACCGGGGCCAGGCCGCGGCAGTCGCTCACATCCGTGGCTCCGAGTATCTGGACCGTGCAGCAAGCCCTCCAAAATCCTTATAGCGAAGTCGCCTCGTTTAGCGCTGAACTAGCTCTGCCTCTTAGGACCACCCTCAAGGCCGAGTACCAGTACGTTCACGGAGTCCACCTTGGACGCACGACGAACACGAACCTCGCCCAACCCGCTCGGTTGACTTTGCAAAATGCAGCGAGCCTTGGGGTCAGTGTTCCGAAACCGCAACAGCTCGGAACCCTGGTCTTCTCGCCACTGCGCCTCAACCCTGCCTATGATGCGATCAACCAGTTTGCCAGTTCGGCGGGATCAAATTACGACGGAGCAACGGTTACGCTCAACCGTCAATTCACGAACGATTTTCAACTCCTCGCTGGCTACACCTTCTCAAAGACTCTGGACGACGCATCCTTTGACAGCGAGCAGCCACAGAACCCGTATGATCTCCTAGTAGAACGAGCACCATCTCTGCAGGATCAGCCACATCGCCTCACCCTGAGTGGACTTTGGCTGATTGGCCCGGACTTAAACGACCCTCAGGATGCAGCCGCCAACGCCAACCCCGGCAAGTTAATTCGTCTACTTACCGGACTTGAGTTTGCGCCCATCCTTAACGTCGCAAGCGGTTTTCGTGAACATCCGATTATTGGGCTTGACAGCAATCGCGAACATATTTACCCCTTCGCAGCTCGCCCAATCGGGTATGCGCGGAATTCTCTTTCGACACCACTCAGCGTCGATTTGGACTTGCGCGTTATCAAAATGGTCGCGCTCGGCCATGGCCATCTCGACCTCGTTGCCGAGGCATTCAATTTGTTGAATCATCGCAATGTCTCGCTGATGAGCACGGCCTACGGCTCAGACGCCGTGGCGCAGCAAACGTTCAATCGTCCAATTGGCACCTCCGCGGCCCGTCGTATCCAGTTCTCACTCGACTACGAGTTCTGAGAATCTCGATAGCGGCTGTTGATCGGACCGCGAAACGTTTAGTTGGTGTTGAAGATTCATTATTGACCATTGATCAATCAACAATAGGGCAGGCAGGCTTTCACCGTTTGCCAGCCTTTCGATCGCGGATGGGCATGAAACGTTGCACTATACTGGTCGGCGAGGAGACGCGGAACTCCCGCCAAATGATCTGGATTAGCAGAAGTCTGTGTTTGGGGCGATGGCAGCAAGCGGTGTCGTTGCTGGAGCAAGCGATGCAACTCAAGCTAGGCTTTTGAGAGTACATACTATTATCTGGGGCGAGCGCAGGTGGATCCTGCGCAAGATGCAGCCAGAATCGCTAACCTGCAACGTCCGAGTATCGCCAGAGGCGACACGACGCTGAACACGCTAGCCTTCTATCAGCTGCCCGTGTATATCGCCGGATGCACCGTATGGGCGAGGCGAACGCTGCGCTGGCACAATTCCGCATGTTGCGGGATGCGGCGGAAAAGATGCAGGCTGACAAGCGAGCGAGCAAGATAGACAACCATCGGCAATTACCCCGCGAGGAGCAGATTCCTACCGATGCGGATGGTGGCAATTAGCGGGTCTGACTGGCCGATCAGCGGCGTGAGCGCGGACGAAGCAACAGGGATGACAATCGCTATCCCGGGAGACACGATGAAAAATTCACACCAACACTGCAGCTCAGCAGCCGTAGTCATCCTGGGAATCTTCGCGTTCACTGGCGCTGTTGGTCAGAAGGCTGCGGAGACACCGCAGGCGCTCGAGTTGTCGGGCGATATTGCCGGAACACACGATCCATCTATTGGCTTCGATCACGGCACGTACTACGTCTTCGCTACAGGAGCGGCTTATCCGCCTAGACCGTTGGGAGCGTCGGCCCCACCGGGAAACGCTGCGTCATCCGGCCAACCCGGCGTCAGTGCCCCCCCGGGATCAGCGACTGATTCAGGCGTAGCTCGGCCAGCGCCGATCGGACAGTTTCCGATCAGATGCTCCCCTGATCTGCATCAGTGGACTCGATGCGGACATGTGTTTGACACGGTTCCAACCTGGATTCACGACATAAGTCCGCAGACAAAGGACCTCTGGGCTCCCGACATCTCCTACTTTGATGGGCTGTACCACTTGTATTACTCATTTTCGGTCTTCGGGAAGAACACCTCGGGGATTGCGCTGGCCACTAACGAGACCCTTGACTCGACGAGTGAGAGATCGAAATGGGTGGACCGCGGACTCGTGCTTCGTTCCACCGAACAAGAGGATTTCAATGCGATCGATCCGAACTTGATTCTCGATGAGAAAGGTGAAGCATGGCTTGCCTTTGGCAGCTTCTGGACGGGAATCAAGATGCGGCACCTCGACCGTAAGACCGGTCTGCTGTCGGCGAAGGACACCCGACAATATTCGCTGGCAGCGCGAGCGAAGACGGCTTCGGTGACTCCGCGCAATCCCGATCTGCCGCCTGGCACTGAGGCAATTGAGGCGCCGTTCATCCTTCGCCACGGGGATTTCTACTACCTGTTCGTGTCGTGGGACCTGTGTTGCCGCGGGCTGAAGAGCACCTACCGGACGACGGTTGGTCGCTCAAAAAACGTGACTGGGCCCTATGCGGATCGCGATGGCAAGCCGATGCTGGAGGGTGGCGGATCCCCATTGCTGAGCGCGAATGGGAAGTGGCTTGGGCCCGGCGGAGGGTCTTTGCTGCATACTGCTGATAAAGACATACTTGTGTTTCATGCTTACAGCGCAGAGAACGGCCGGCCGGCGCTGCACATTTCGACGGTGGGATGGGAGGATGGTTGGCCATCGGCCCGGCTCGACGAGGATGTTAAGTGACAATGGAGGTTTGGGCGCCACCGCATGGATAGCACTTTGGCCTGGGCAGCGATGTGATGGTAAAGTCAGTTGAGATTTTATGGCCCAGCGGTATCAATCAAAAGGTGGATGACGTCAGTACGGACAAAATGCTAACAATAGACGAGCCGGACCAGCCTGCGCCGGCAAACAGGCGTGCCGGTTCAAACGCCGGTGCAAGTGCCGGTGGAGAAGTAAACATGCGACGCAGTAAACAGCTCTTCCGATTTTCTTCGTTCCTGCTATTGGCTTGCCTTGTGCTGCCTGCAGCGGCGCAATCAACCACCGACCAGCAGGCGCAGAGGCCTACGGAAGGCGCGCAGCCCGCGGCGATGGGCGGCGTGAATACGGGCGGTCCGCACGCGGTGGTGCTCGATCCGGAGCATCGGCCGATCACAGCGGGCGGCTTCGTTAAGACCGGCCCGGTAATCTTTCAAGACATCGCAGAGAGTTCTGGTCTGGCGAAGTGGCGACACAAGATGGGGACGCCCGAAAAGCAGTTCATCTTGGAGACGGTGGGCTCGGGCGTCGGCCTGATCGATTACGACAACGACGGATGGATGGACATCTACCTGGTGAATGGATCGACCTACGAAGCGATGTCGGGCAAGGCGACGCCGCCACACGCCGCGCTCTTCCACAACAATCGCGATGGTACGTTCACGGACGTGACTCAGCAGGCCGGAGTGGCAAACGACCGTTGGGGTTTCGGCGTGGCGATCGCGGACTACGACAACGATGGCTGGCCCGATATCTATGTCTCGAACTTCGGCAAGAATCGGCTGTATCACAACAATCACGACGGCACGTTTACCGACGTGGCGGAGAAGGCTGGCGTTGCGTTGGGCAATTGGTCGACCGGAGCGACATGGGGCGACTACGACGGCGACGGCAAGTTGGACCTCTTCGTTCCAGGGTATGTTCACTACGAAATCGCCGATCCTCCAGCCCAGGGATCGCGGAGTGTAGCGTATAGCTTCTGCCAGTTTCGCGGTGTCAAGGTAATGTGCGGACCGCGCGGTCTAAAGGGTGAGCCGGATCATCTATTCCACAACAACGGAGATGGAACCTTCACCGATGTGAGTGCTGCCGCTGGCGTTGCGGATAAAGCTGCCTATTATGGCTTGGCTTCTCTGTTCGTCGACGTGAACAACGACGGCAAGATGGATCTTTTGGTTGCCGACGACTCGACTCCCAACTACCTCTATCTGAACAAGGGCGATGGCACCTTCGAGGATGCGAGCTTTGCCTCCGGCTATGCCCTGAACGAAAGTGGCCGAGAGACAGCGTCGATGGGTATTGCAGCCGGCGACCTGACCCACAACGGGCTGATCGATGTATTCAATACGACCTTCTCCGACGACTACAAGCCGCTCTACCGCAACGATGGCGACGCAAATTTCACCGATGTGAGCTATCAGATGGGTATTGCGGAGCCTACCATTCCATTCCTAGGCTGGGGCACCTCGTTCTTCGATTACGACAACGATGGTTGGCTCGATCTAATCGAAGTGAACGGGCATGTCTACCCGCAGGTAGACCAGATGAACTGGGGCACGACCTGGCAGCAGCGGCCGCTCTTGTTTCACAATGTCAATGGCAAGCTGGAGCTGGTTCCAGCGGTCGAGGGAACGAGCCTAGCGAAGCTGGGAGTCGGCCGGGGCATGGCCTTCGGCGACCTGTTCAACGATGGCAAAATCGATGCCATCATCAACAATCTGGATGGAACGCCGTCCTTCCTGCACAACGTGGTCGCTAACCAGAATCACTGGGTGGGGCTGCGGCTGGTGGGAGGCGCGAAGAGCCCGCGTGATGCGATCGGCGCTACGGTTTACCTGAAGGCGAATGGCTTCAAGCAACGAGGCGATGTAGTGAGCGGAGGGAGTTTTGCGTCGTCTTCCGATCCACGTCTGCACTTCGGAATTGGCGCGGCGGCTAAGATCGAATCACTGGAAGTTCACTGGCCGAGCGGAGTCGTCGAGCAGATCGCGCTCCCCGGCGTGGACGCAATCTACAACGTGGTCGAGGGCAGCGGCACGGGTAAAGTGCTCGCTCCGGTGCCTTTGAGTGGAGCGCACGCGGGTGCGGTTTCAGGCCAGAAGAAAACATCTGCGGAGCCAGCGAGATGAATTGGAGAAGGGTTCAACACGTTCTACTCTGCGCGCTCGCCGGTGGCATGATCTCCGCGGCCGTGGCGCATCTGGTGCCAACAAAGACGGCTCACGCGGATGAAGATCCGGTAGCTGCAAGACACGTTTATAGCGAGCACATCGCGCAGACCTATGACTTCCACCTCGGTGCGGGCCAGCCATTCCTTCCTTCCAATGCGACAACTGATACGGGCGAGTTCATTGACCCGAAGACATTTCCGACGGCGGCCTACTGCGGACACTGTCATCAGGAAGCACATACGCAGTGGAGGCAGTCGGCCCACGCAAATTCATTCCGAGCGCCCTGGTATACGAAGAACGTCAGCCTGCTGATGAATGGGAAGGGCGTCGAGTTTGGGCGGCATTGCGAAGGCTGCCACAATCCCATCGCATTGACGTCCGGGTCGATGACCAAGGGCGTAGCGCAGAAGCGCCCTACTGATGACGATGGAATCACATGCTCGGTCTGCCACTCCATCCAGAAGGTCGATCAGCGCGGCACTGGAAGTTATGTGATGGGCCAACCGACGGTGTTGCTGGACGAGTCAGGCAAACCGATCGTAGGCAAGGTGAGCGACGCCGAGATTCTGGCGCATCTCGACCGACACAGTAAGGCAGTGATGAAGGACTTCTATCGCTCGCCCGAGTTCTGCTCGAGCTGCCACAAAGCTGCTCTGCCCGCTAGCTTGAACGACTATAAATGGCAACGTGCTATCTTTCTCTCCGACGAATGGCAGATGTCGTCGTACGCGAAGCAATCGCCACTACCTTTTTATGTCAAGCCTGCCGTCTCTACTTGTCAGACATGTCACATGACGAGGGCGCCTCTGACAGGATTGGACCCAGGAGCGAAGAACGGGCAGTTCGCCTCGCACCGCTGGCTGGGCGCGAACACCATGATCCCCACCTATTTTCACTACGACGATCAATTGCAGAAGACTGTGGCCTTCCTGCAGGCAGGCGTCTTCAACGTGGACCTGTTTGCCGTGGAGAAGCAGACCGAGCATAGTCTGGTCGCGCCTCTTGGAACTCAGCCTTACGCGTTGCACGGTGGCGATGCGGTAACGGTTTCGGTGGTCATTCAGAATAAGGGAGCGGCGCACAGCCATGTCCCGGAACAGCGCGATATCTATGAATCGTGGGTGCAATTCACCGTCAAGGATCCGTCCGGCGCGACGATTATGCAGAGTGGCTTCCTGAAGCCTGACGGCAGTCTCGACGAGCGTGCTCATAGCTTCACGAACCGCCTGATCAACAAGGAAGGTAAACTGAACGACCTGCACCAGGTATGGGCCAACCGCGTTGTGGCATATAACAACACGATCCAGGCGGGACGATCGCAGGTGGTACGTTATCAGTTCCGTGTACCGGAAAAACTCACTTCCGGGGCGCTATCCGTAACTGCGCAGGTCGACTACCGCCGCTTCAATCAGCACTTCATCGACTTTGGCATGGGCAAGCATACGACCGAGCCACTAGTGGTCATGGCAACAAGAACGCGGCTGTTGCGCATTGGCTCGAACGATCCGGAACCGGCTGATCCTGCCGACAATCCGGAGTGGATGCGCTGGAACAACTACGGCATCGGTCTGCTCGACGCGCAACAATACGGCGAGGCGGTACACGCTTTTGAGCAGGTGGCGCGGCTGCGGCCGGACTACGTGGACGCATATACCAATATTGCGCTGGCGAACTTCCAATGGGAGAAGTATGACGTCGCGCGCGTTGATCTGACCAAGGCGCTTAGCCTCAGCCCGGGGAATCCGAGGGCGCTCTACTATCTCGCTTTGGTGGAGCGGAACCAGGGCAACCTCGACGGTGCAATTGATGATCTGAAGAAAGTCGCTGCAGCTTTTCCAAACTCGCGCGACGCTCATCGGGAACTCGGCTTTTCGTATTACCAACAGCACCTGTATCAGCAGGCCAGGGGCGAGTACGAGCGGCTACAGGCCATCGATCCAGACGACCTTGCAGCCCACTACAACCTTTCTATTCTCTATCGCCGGCTTGGAATGAAGCCGGAGGCAGCGATTGAGTCTGCACGCTTCGCCGACCAAAAAGATGATCCGACCGCGAATACATACGCGCTCGAGTTCCTGAGAAATCATGACGAGATCGCCGCGGAGAGCGTTCCCTGGCACGTCCACAGCGATACCGACATGGGACCCTCCACATCGCTTGAAAAAAGCCATTGAGAATACCGATCAAGATCTGGCAACGCTTCGTCCTACTTTTGGTTTTCACTCTGTCGCTCACGCGGAAAGGTGCGGGTGAGCCCGCGAACGAGCGCGGGGCGACAGAGTTTCATGATAAGGGGTGCCTTCAATGCCACGCGATCGGGGGGATTGGCGGCCACAAGGGACCAGACCTCAGCGGAGTCGGCCGCAGAAAGAACAAGAATGCGTTGCGTCAGCAGATTCTGGAAGGTAGCGGGGCAATGCCGGCATTTCGGGAGGCACTCACCGGAGATGAGGTCGAAGAGCTCGTGCGGTACCTCCAGCATTGCCGGGCGAAACCCCCTCGCCAGGTAGCACCCCAGCTTAGCGTCCAGTAGGGCCGCAATTTATTGACAGTGGATGATCGAACACCGTAGAGTCGAAGCCACTCAGTAAACATTTACCGGGCCGTCTATATGGCCAGGCGAACCCCTGCCTACCGGCGTAGGAGTTCCACATGTTCCTGGTTTCTCCCTTCCGTCACCTACTTAGACGCTTCCATTTCCTCCGCATCATACCTGTCGGCACGCTCGGTTTTATTCTTGGTTGCGGCAGCTCTTCACCGCCCGCCTCAAGCCCGACATCAACGCCCGCCGCGGGGTCGGCAATGGCCCCAACTTTCGCTCTGTCTGGCGCAATCACCTTGGTACACGACCCCTCGATCGTCTACCAGGCGGGGGTCTACTACTCCCTTTCTACTGACCCCGGCGATCAACCCGGGAATCCGCAGGTAGGCTATCTCCCCATCCATTGCTCGACCGATAAGCTGACTTGGTCGCGATGCGGCCAAGTCTTCAACTTCGTGCCACAGACTATTTTGAACGTCTTTCCGGCCTTCAAGATCTTCTGGGCGCCCGACATCAGCTACTTCAATGGGCTCTATCATGTCTACTATGCGGCCTCCGTTTTTGGCCAGAACCACTCGCTTATCGGCGTCGCGACCAACACGACCATGATCCAGACCGACCCTGCTTACAAGTGGGTGGATCAGGGCATCGTGCTCTCGTCTCAGAGCAGCGACAACTTCAACGCGATCGATCCCAGTATTCTGATTGACACGGATACGTCCGGAACCGTGAACCACATCTGGTTGACCTACGGAAGTTATTGGGGAGGGATCTATCAGCGCGAGATCAATCCGGCGACCGGTATGCTTTCCACCATCAACGCCGCAATCGTTAATCTAGCCACGCGCCCATTAGTTCAGAATAATCCGATCGAGGGACCGAATCTCGTCAAGCACAATAACTACTACTACCTATTTGTCTCGTTTGATTACTGCTGCAATAACGTCAGCTCCACAGACAACTACAAAATTGCAGTGGGACGCTCCTCCAGTCCGCAGGGGCCGTTCGTGGATCAGTCAGGAACGTCAATGCTGCAGGGCGGGGGAATCATTATTCTGCAGTCCGGTGCGCTCTGGACCGCACCAGGCGGTTCCACCGTCCTCATCGATTCAGTGCACGGCGACTTGATTACGTATCACGCGTTGAGTGTCGCCTCAAACTATCTTGACTACCTCTTCGTGAATACCATTACCTGGCCCGGCGACTGGCCGGCAATTCAGCAGTAGCCGGCTACAAGCCGTGCCTTTCTGAAGATCTCAAGCGGAATCAGCGGGATAGTGGATCTTCCACGCGCCGGGCGTTCAGGAAGCCTTCGGCGGTCCGGTCGTCCGGCGCACAACAAGTCGTGTGGTGATGGGCTCCTCTGGCTCGACTTTATCTTTCCGCGGCTGTAGACGCGAGAGCAAACTGGTCATCGCGGCCTGCGCCAGATCTTTGCACGACATCTGGACGGTGGTCAGCGGCGGAATCGTATATTCAGCAAGGTGGATGTCATCGAATCCGATCAGCGAGAAGTCTTCTGGAATTTTCAAGCTCGCATCGAAAAGTGCGTGTTGCACTCCGATGGCGGTCATGTCGTTGGAGCACATAATTGCTGTCGGAAGGTCGGGCAGCGCGAGGATTTTCTGCATCGCGTCGCGTCCGCCTTCCAGCGTATGATTCCCCTCGATGAGCCATTTCTGGTTGGGTTTGATCCCCGCGCAGCGGATGCAATCAAGAAATGCCGACTTTCGTGCACCGGCCGAACGGTGCTGTAAGGGTCCGCTGATGAAAGCTACTTTGCGATGTCCGAGCGCGGCAAGATGCTGGACGCCTTCCCAAATCCCGGCGCGATAATCCACCGAAAGAATATCACTGCGCGGATGCTTTGACGGTATATCGATAAAGATGACGGGCACATCGTCGGACGCGAATCGGTCCAGAAGAAATTGTTCGATCCCAAAGGTCATAATCGCGACTCCGTCAACCTGTCGCTCGAACATACGGCGTGCGCAGAGCTCCATTGTCTTGGGCTCATAATTGGTGGAACCGATCAGAATCTCGTATCCTCGCTCAACGGCCACCTTCTCAAATTCCTGGATCAGTTCAGGGAAGAAAGGGTTGGTTATCTCGGAGATGATGAGGCCCAGCAATTTACTTTTACCGGAAACGAGCGCGCGTGCCTGGCTGTTTGGGAAGTAGTTCAACTCATCGACAGCTTTCCAAACCCTGGCCGCGAGCACAGCGTTTACTGTCGACACGTGATTGATCGTGCGAGAGACAGTAGCAATCGAAACCCGTGCCCGCGAAGCCACGCTACGGATACTAAGTCTTGGGGTGAACCCCTGATTCGGAGAACGTTTCAACGAGTTTAGCCTCGGTGTAATTATGACAGGCGAAGCGATCGTTGTCCCGAATTGTCCGCTCGCATCGACAAACCAACACCTAAGCCTCCACGCTCTGCACAATCCCCTTGGCCCGCAAACCTGCCTCAGCCCTGCTGAAGTAGTCTTCGATGGCGCCTTGGGTTTTGATCCATTCGATGTAACGGGCGATCCCTTGCTCGATCGTGGTCAGGGGCTCGAAACCGATGGTGCGAATGCGGCTTATGTCTGAGATGAGCGAGCGAATCTCCCCCGGACGGAACTCGCCTCGGGCCAAAGGCGCAATTGCAACACCTAGCTGATCAGCAATGATGCCGGCAAGATTGCGCACGCTGGTGGCGCGTCCGCTGCCTACATTCACGGGCAGGCCATCCAGCTTATCCGTGGTGGCGACCAGCAGATTAGCGCGAGCGATGTCCTCCACGAAACAGAGATCGCGCGTCTGCAGGCCATCTTCGTACATGACCGGCGGCTCATTGTTGAGCAAGCGGGTACAAAAGATCGCAATGACCCCGGTGTAGGGATTGAACAGCGACTGCCTTGGACCGTAGGTGCAGGAATAGCGAAGCGCGACGGTCGGAATACCAGTCTGCTTGCCCCAAAGCAAGACGAGGCGTTCCTGATCGACTTTGGTTAGGGCATAGACTGTCTCGCCTCCACCTGGGGTGCTCTCTGGCGTTGGGATCGAGGACGTCGGTTTGCCGCAGACCGGGCAGTGGACATGGAAGTCGCCTGAGCGAAGCTGCTCCGCGGGGCGAAGCTGAGGCACCACGGGTCCATGTTCCGGACAGTCAGCGGCACCTTCGCTGTAGACAGCTTGCGAGCTTGCAACGATAACCTTCCTGATTGGCAGCTCATGGTCGCGAATGATTTCCAGCATTTGCGCGGTGCCGAAACTATTTACGAGAACATACTTCGCCATCTCAGGCATGTATCCGCCGTAGGCCGCCTCATGAAAGACAACATCGATGTCGATCAGCGCGGACCGCATAGCCTCGTAGTCCTGCACATTGCCTTGCCGGAATTCGGCAGCTGGATTGATCCACTCAGGCTTACCATGTTTGTGAGTCTGCGGCTCCAGATTGTCGAATATGCGAACCGTCCAACCCTCGTTGAGCAGCAGGTCGACGATGTGAGAACCGATCAGGCCTGCTCCTCCAGTCACGAGCGCACGCTTCCTATAAGCAGTCATAATCGATATCCTACCAAGTCAGAACACTCGACTTGGACGCGGCTATCCGCTTAAATAGTTAGACCCGACATCCTTGAATCTTCCCAACGTTTCCCTTCCGCCACTGCAGAAAACGGGAGAGACTTGGCTGTCCCCTCCCACCCGCGAATCTGGTTTGTTTGTCTACTCGTATTAGAACAATATTTTTAGCGCGAACTGAGCTTGACGTGAACTGGTTGCAGCAGGGCCTACAAGCACTCCTGCGGAGGCCGCCGAGAGCGGAGATCCGTTGGCGCTGAAGAACTGGGTGCCCGCCTTCGGGGGAGGGCCATAGTTACCGTGATTGAGGACGTTGAAAAGTTCGGCGCGGAACTGGATGTTAAGCTGCTCGGAGAAAGCACTAAAGCGGGTGTTCTTGACGAGGGAAGTATCGAACTCGCTGAGGCTTGGTCCAATGATGGAGTTGCGGCCGGCGTTGCCGAGGTGGGTGTAGCCGGTGACCGGGTCGAACGTGGGGAAGGCGAAACATGCGGCATTTACGTAAGAGCGATTGGTGGCGCTGAATGATTTGACTGGGTTTCCGCTGCAGCCTGGGCCCCTCAGCCGATCAGGGAAGGCAAAGGCATCTCCGCTCTTAAGGCTAAGGGAATCGCCGCTGATGAGCGGAGTGAAGGGCTCCCCGGTGCTGAACTGGTAGATGCCTCCCCACTGCCATCCGTTAAGCAGCGCAGAGAGGGGTGAGGTCTCGCTGACCTTGGGAAGTTCGTAGAGGTAGTTGAGGACGATGTTGTGCGCGACGATGAAGTCGGAGATAGCACGTCGACGATCGGGCGCCCAGGTTGGAAGGCTGGAGACGGAGTTAGCGAATGTGTCGCCAAAGGTTGACGAAGAGCCGTCATCGATTGACTTCGCCCAAGTGTACGAGAGTCCCATTTGGGTGCTGTGAGCGAAGCGCTTGTTCAGGCTTGCCTGAAGCGAGTTGTAGTGGGAATAGCCAGACATAAAGACAGCAGAGATCTGGCCGACGTTAGGGTTCAACTTGGCGGCGGTGAGTTGAGCGGTGGTCTTGCAGCTTCCAGCAGCACAGTTTGGACCAAAGAATCCGTAGCCCTGCGCGTCGATGATGGGCTGTACGGTGTTGACGTCGTCTACACGGTAGGGAAGATGGATACCGCGTGATCCGGCGTAGCCGACCTGCATGGTGAAGTCGTACGGGAACTGCTGCTGGACGTTCAGACTGTACTGCTGGATGAAGCCGCGCTTGGGCTGCTGGTCGGTGTAGGCGTAGCGCAGACCTACGGGACCGGCCGCGTTCATTTTGGCGTAAGCATTCTTGGGAAAGTCTCCAGCAACCAGCGTATTGCAGGGTGCTGGCGCGGGCGGGCAGGCTCCGGCCGAGACGTTGCCGAGTTGGAGATACGGCGCGGTGAAGATGGAGAGACCTTCGTACAGGTAGTTGAGCGTTTGCGTGTCGTAGATGCCGTATCCGCCGCGGACAGAGGTCTTATCCTTATTAAAGGGATCCCATGCAAAGCCGATACGGGGTGCGAAATTCTTGAGGCTGGAGTTCTGGAAGTAGGGGCTTCCGGTATGATTGGCGGTCGGATCGGTGGTGGGATTGGCGGTAAGTGTCTTCAGCAGTGCGAGGCGATTGGCGGTCTCCGTGGGGACGGTGACGGGCTCATAGCGAATGCCGAGATTCAGGGTGAGGGTCGGGGTGATGCGATAGTTGTCGGTGATGTATGCACCGAAGACTGACTGGCGGAGATCGCGTGGCGCAGTCCCTTGCGTGAGTGGCCCGTTGAAGCTTGTGGGGGTTGCGGAGAGGAAGCTCGCGAGGTTCGAGAAGACAAACTGGCCGTTGGGATTCGCAGTGCCGAGCTGGTTATTCTGCAGACGCTCGACGGCGAATCCGATCTTGATGGTGTGATTGCCGTGGCTGTAATAGACGTCATCGTAGAGTTGGTAGGAGTTGAGGTGGAAGTCGAACTCGCCGGTGGCCTTGAGACCTCCCTGGAAATTCGAGATACCTCCGACATTGATCAGGCCTACAGGGAGGTTCGGCGCGAATCCCAGGGAAGTATCTCCGGCGGATGCGTTGATGGCAGCCAGCGTAGTGGGTGCGATGGAGACCACACGGCTGTATCCAACCTTCAACGAGTTGATGATGCTCGGGCTGAAGACGTGGGATTCGCCAACCGTGACCAGTTCGCGCTGGGCGATGTTGCCGGTGATGCGGATATTGAACGGATCGGGAGACTGAAGAGCGCCAGTGTCGTAAAAGTAAGTGGAACTGAGGCTGTCCTTGGCAGAGACATTGTGATCCAGGCGGCCCGTATAGAAGTTTTCGTGACTGACGGAGGGCGCGTTGAAGAGGAAAAGTCCGATGTCGCTGGTGGGACTGTTGATCGTCCCGGAATTTGGCAGTGGGTAGAAAGTGAGGTAGCGGGTGACAGAGGAGTTCACGGCGGTCTGCTGCTTGCCCGTGGTTCCGGATGCGGCTACTGTAGTGGTGCCTGGCGTGAAGCAGTTGGGGTTCTGCGAGGCGGGAAGTGCGGGTTGAGTGCAAACGAGCAGCCCGCCTCGTGCATCGGCATTGGGAACGTTGCTGCTGATGCTGATGCCCTTGTATTGGCGCAGGCCTTCGTAGTCGAAGAAGAAGAAGGTTTGGTCTCGGTGAATCGGGCCTCCGATGGAGGCGCCAAACTGGTTCCGGCGGAAATGGGCGATGGAGTTGACTGCATCGAACTCATCGCGTGCATCGAGAGCGGAGTTGCGCAGAAACTCGTATGCGCTGCCATGAAATTTGTTGCCACCGGCGCGAGTGACGGCGTTGATCACACCGCCCGCCGTCTTGCCGTAGTCGGCAGTGGCGTTGGAGGTGACGACGGAAAACTCCTGAATGGCATCGACGCCAAGGTTCGAGCCGATCACGCCACCGGGGCCGCCATTCGAATAGTCGTTGATGCTGACGCCATCCACGCGGTAGTTGTTCTGTTGAGGACGTGCTCCGCTGACAGTGAGCTGCGAGCCGACACCGCGGTTGGCGCGCTGGTTGCTGACGGCGACAGCGGGCTGGGTGCGGACCGCGGCGACGCCGGGTTGCAAGTTGGCGAGTGAGGTCCAGTCGCGGCCATTTAAGGGCAGCTCGACGATGGTTCGCTGATCAACCACGGGCATCGTAGTGGAGGAGATCAGATCGACAGTGGCCTGGGCGCTGGTTACCTCGATCGTCGTGCCGACTACACCAACCTTGAGCGAGAAATTGATCTCCGGCTCAGCGCCGACATTCAGTTGAACATTATTGATCGTCCCCTCGGAGAAGCCGGGCACAGAGACTGAAACCGTGTAGGCACCAGTCTGCAGATTGGGTGCGGAGTAGTCGCCGGTCGAACCGGTGACGGAGCGGGTCTGGATGCCGGTGTCGTTGTTAGTGATGATGACAGCGGCGTGTGGGACGACAGCGCCCTTACTGTCGGTGACGGTGCCACCAATCGTACCTGTCGAGACCTGCGCGGACGATACGGCTGCCGGGACCACAAGCAACAGAAGGAAGATCAGAAATCTCGCATGTATGCGGCGCGTACTCATTGGGAACCCCTCATTACTGGCAAACGGCCAGTGCGCTATTCAACTCCGGGAAGCAGATGCAAAGTGTGCCGAATGTCATTTACGGTGGCCGGAATGAAGGATTTGTGAAGTTTAGATAAAAACTTGTTCACCTGTTTTTGAGCGGTGTTATTTGAGCGAGCGAATCCCGCGACTAATCAAGCAGAATACGGATCTTCGGTGTCATAGTTGCCGAGTTTTTGGTGACGACAACGGAGAATACTCCACCAGCCACTGGTTGACCAGAGGTGCGGTTGTCCACAAAGCTGGCCTTATGAAGCAGGAAGCAGAAACAGTAGTGACAGGCCGAAGATGATGGCGGAGACGACGAAGGTGATGACCATGAATCCCATCATCCGTCGCATCTTGATGCCGGCGATGGCAAGGATAGGAAGCGCCCAGAAGGGTTGCACCATGTTGGCGACTGACTCTCCCATAGCGACGGCCATGGTGGTACCGGCGAGGGAGGAGTGGAGAATCTGCGCCGCTGGCACGGCAAAGGGGCCCTGCACAGCCCAGTGACCACCTCCGCTGGGCACAAATAGAGTGATGATCATCGACGTCAGGTAGGTGAAGAAGGGAAGCGTGTGCGCGGTAGAGTAGCGGATAAAAACCTTAGACAGGACTCCAGCGAGACCAGTGGTGGTGATGATACCCATCAAGCCGCCGTAGAGAGGGTATTGAAGTATGAGTGAGCCGGAACTGCGGGCCGCGTGCTTAATGGCGGCGACGTAGGCTGCCGGAGTCCAGTGGAGTAGCAAGCCAAGCGCCAGCAGTGTCATGATGACGGAGTTCAAGTCGATGGAGCCGTGGGTACGTATGAGCTCCATAACGACGGCGTTGGCGATGAAGAGAACGAGCATCACATTCAAGATCCAGGCATGGTCAAGCATCGCTCCAAATGTACCCGCTTCCTCCTTCGTCGGCGTGTCCTCGTCTTCCGCTCGCAGGCGCGCAGGGTCGGCGGCTTGGCTGTTCTGGGCGGTCGGACCAATGTAGCGGAACACGATTGGAAGGATCACCAGAAGCACGGCGATAGGAATTAGGTTGAACCGGGTGAAGATGGTTTCGGAGAGTGGGGTGAGATGCCCAGTGATCTTTTCGACGATGTTGAGGGCGGATCCATGGGTCGACTGTGAGAGCGCGATCGACCCCGAGAGTCCTTCTGTTGAAATGACGTAGCCGCTGTAACCCGCCGCGACGAGCCAGCCGAAGTCGACCGGAATCCGCTTGGCCATCTCTCGGGCAAGCAGAGCTGCCGTCACCAGACCAAGTCCCCAGTTCACCCATGACGCAATCATTGAGACCACAATGATGAGCGAGATTGCGTCCTCCGGTGAGCGCGGTATCGCGGCGATCCGGGCAAGCAGGCGACGAATCACAGGAGCACTGGCGAGCGCGTGTCCCGCCACCAGCATGATGACCATCTGAAACGCAAAGGTAAATAGATTGAAGACACCTGCGTACCAGGCCGCGGCAACTTGTCTCGGAGATGCATTCGGCGCAAAGAAGAATGCCAGCACCGAAGCGAGGAAGGTGAGCAGCACGGCGAAGACGAACGGATCCGGCATCACCTTCTCAAAGAGAAAGACGAAGAAGGCAGTTGCACGGCCGAGCAGCGACTGCCTGCGCTTTTTCGTTGGCACGGGATGTGAGGTGACCGATGTGGCTGCGATCATGCGTCTCTCTCTACGCTCGTTGCGTCTCGATGGCACCGCTAACGAACGTACTCGATTCCGTTGGAGGGCGGCGACAAGGTTCTGCCGGCACTACTTTATTTCATAGGTAAGCACTTTGGCCATTGCCTTGGTGTCCCCCGGTGATACGGCCACAAACAAACGATGCTGCGCAGGCAGAAGCAGTGCCGTCTTCGCCCCCCGCGCCGTAGTTACTTTTTCAATCTGCTTTAGATGGTTAGGGTCCAAGGTGTCGTAGATGCCCATGTACCCTTCGCCGCCGGGCACGTAGAGCCGATGCGAGGCTGCGTCGTACTGTACCTCGTCGGCGCGGAGCGGCGCGGGTTGCGTGTTCACGACAGCTCCAGTATCCGAGTTCATTACGACGACCATTCCAGGAGCGCGGCAGACGACGTAAAGCCTGTGCTGCGCGGGATCGAACTCGACCATTGCATTTTGTTGTGCAGGTGACACCGGCCAGATGTTGAGTACCTTCAACGTCTTGCGATCAAGAACTGCGAGTTTGTTGGTCTGGGTGAGATTGATGAACAAGCGAGGATCGCTATCGACGAAGGCCATGGCTTCGACATGATTGTCTTGGAAGGTGACCATGCCGAGTTTCGCGCCAGTATCTGGATTGACGGCTTCCAGGTTCGCCGTCTTCATGTCCACGTCCTTGCCGCCGGTAACGATGTACAGCACGTTCGAGACGGCGTCATACTTCGAGGTGTCAGAGCCGGGGGTCAACAATACCGGTGACTTCTTCGCGTAGGTTGCAGCATCTCGTAGGGTTGCGCCCTGCTTTTCGCTGTCCGTAACCAGTACTGTAGGTGACCCTTTGCGCACAAGGATGCTGTGCGGGGCGCCAAAGCCGGCGACACTGCGCAGGTGCGCAGAGGTCTTCAGGTCGAAGACTTCCAGCGTGCCGTGATCTTCCGCCGCCAGTAGAAGACGGTTGCGATCGTAATCGACCGCGAAATGGTCGAAATCGCCACTATAGCCAGGCAAATCGACTGACTTGAGCAGCTTGACCGAAGACGCGTTCTGAGCCTGAGTCCCCGGTAGGGCGACGACGGCAAGAGAAGCGGCGATAACTACTCTGCGAATTACCGAAATAGGCATGGTGGCTCCTGAGGCACAACAGTTAGCTTCTGGGCGTTGGATGAGCCTGTCTTGAAGTCCATATAAAAATGTGTTCATCTTGGAAGCGCTTTTTTGCTAACGCAAGTCCGGTTCGGAGCATGAAGCCATTTTTATGTATGGTTCAGCAAAGGTTCATGCCCGGCCTAGTTAATGGAGGCGTTAAAGATCATGCGAATCCTACTTATTGAAGACGAGCAAAAGGTCTCAGCCCTAGTCAAACGAGGGCTGATCGCCGAACGGTATGCGGTCGACATTACCGCGGACGGTCTGGAAGGGCTTGAGTTTGCGGAAACCTATCCCTACGATCTCATCATCCTCGACCTGATGCTGCCGCGCGTCTCCGGCACCGAGGTGCTGCAGCGAGTGCGGCGGAAGAACACCTTTGTGCCGGTGCTGATTCTGACCGCGCGAGATTCTATCGACGATAAGGTGAAGCTCTTTGAACTCGGTGCGGACGATTACCTGACCAAGCCATTCGCCTTTGCAGAACTGCTGATGCGCGTAAAGGCACTGCTGCGCCGCGGACCCGTCAACCGGTCGAGCACGCTGCGCATTGGGGATCTCGAACTCGATCGCCTCACCCAGCAGGTGAAGCGCGGCGGCAAGCGGGTGGAACTGACCGCCAAGGAGTATGCGTTGCTTGAGTACCTCATGCAGAACGCCGAGCGCGTCCTCTCACGCAACATGATTATCGAGCACGTGTGGGACCAGAGCTTCGACGGCATTACCAATATTGTGGACGTGTACGTGCGCCACCTTCGCGCGAAGGTTGACGACGGCAACATTTTCAAGATGATTCGCACTGTGCGCGGAACCGGCTACATGATTCGCGGCGTGAACGAATCATGAACCGCAACTCCCTTCGCGCAAGGGTCACCGCGTTCTACGTCGGGATGCTCGCGCTTGCACTGCTTTTCTTCAGCGTTGCCGTGTATGCGGGCGCGCGGGCGTATCTAACCAGGTCCATGGAGCGGTCACTCAGCAACACGGCGCGTACCGTCGTGGCTGACTACCTCGTGCCTCTGGACAAACAAGGACAAGCCTGGTTCCTGGCCGAGATGAGCGAATCGTATCCTCCCGGCATTGCCGATCCATTCGTGCGCGTCTCGCAGGGTGGCAAAGTGCTCTACCAGTCAGGCGATATACGCGATCCTCTGCTGCGCGTTACTACGTTGCCGCTGCCTGCCGATCCGCTGAACCTCAGCAGCTTTCATCGTGCCACCGACGCGGCCGGACAGCCCATGATGATGTACACCATGGGCTACAGGCCGCCGAGCGGCGCACTGATCCTGGTTGAGACCGGCGCGAGCATGGAACCCCTGACGCACTTGCTCTATAGTCTGCTCAAGATTCTGTTGATTGCGACACCTGCGATTCTGCTGATCTCCGCGGTTGGTGGCTACTTGCTGATGGCCCGTCCACTGCGGCCGGTCGTGGAACTGACCGAACAGGCCGAGCATGTTGGCCTCACGCATATGGGCAAGCGCCTGCCAATCATTCCATCCGGCGACGAGCTGGAACGGCTGTCGCTCGCGCTTAATCGCATGATCGAACGCATGGAGGAAGCGCTCGCCCACAACCAGCGATTCTCAGCCGACGCTTCGCACGAATTGCGTACCCCGCTCACCATCATCCGCGGCGAGTTGGAGGCACTGCTGCAAATTCCAGACCTAACCCCACCGGCGATGGACGGCATCAGCAGCGCACTCGAAGAAGGCGACCGTATGTCACGCATTGTTAATAGTCTGATGACGATCTCCCGGCTGGACGGAGGTGGAGAGCGCATGGAGATGCTGCCAATCGACCTGACCAACATCCTGCAGGTGACTCTCGAACATATGGGACTGATGGCCGAGGAGAAGGAAATTGCGCTCGAATGCCAAATCACCGCACCTGTCTTTGTAACCGGAGATGCGATGCGCCTGAAGCAGGTGATTGTAAATCTGGTCGATAACGCCATCAAATACACTCCCAACGGCGGCAGGATCACGGTTCGATTACTCGCAGAAAATGAACGTGCGGCGCTCACAGTTGCGGACACGGGCATTGGGATTTCACCCGAGTCGCTGCCCCATGTCTTCGAGCGCTTCTATCGTGCGGACCGGGCGCGAACTCGGGAATCCGGCGGCACCGGTCTTGGGCTGGCGATCGTGAAGGCGATCTGCGGAGCCCACGACGGCACCCTCTTTATCGAAAGCGAGGAAGGCAAGAGCACGACGCTCCGTATAGAGCTTCCGCTCCTCAATCTATCTCCCCGCCAGGTTGCTGATCTCCAACACTCGGCTGCGCAGACAGTACGAGTCCAGCCGACGCCGATGGCAAGCGAAGATCCGGCTGAGGAATTTTCCCAAACGAAGATGTAAAGTAACTCATTTTGATTTCAAGCTTCGCCAAATATCCCGAGCGATCTTTGAGAAAGTTTGTCCCAAAAAAGTTACGTATCTTTGAGAAATCCCTTGCGGAGATACATCGAACAAACAATTGAGGAGGGACCAGACGACATGATAAAGACCATCTCTGCGCCATTGACAACCAATAAGCACCTGGCCCGCTGGGTCGAGAAGATGGCCGACCTGACCCAGCCCGACACTATTCACTGGATCGACGGGTCACAGGCGGAGTACGACTTTCTCTGCGGAAAGTTGATGGATGTCGGAACTTTCACGAAGTTGAATCCCGATCTATGGCCCGGCTGCTTTTATGCCCGGTCCGATGCGAAAGACGTAGCGCGAGTTGAGGAGCGAACCTACATCTGCAGCCTCAGCAAGGACAATGCCGGACCTACAAACAATTGGGAAGATCCCTTCGTCATGCGACGTAAGCTGAAACAATTGTTCCGCGGATGCATGCGCGGTCGAACGATGTATGTGCTGGCGTTCAGCATGGGCCCAGTCGGATCGCCCATGTCGCAACTGGGCGTTCAACTGACCGACTCAGAGTATGCCGTAGTCAACATGCGCATCATGGCTCGCGTAGGCTTGCCTGTGTTGGCCGAGATCGATAAGGATATTCAGCGCGTCGTGTCCTGCATGCACAGTGTTGGCGCACCCCTTCTCGGACGCCAGAAGGACGTTCCATGGCCGTGTAACGACGAGAAGTACATCGTTCACTTTCCTGAGACGCGTGAGATCTGGAGCTATGGCTCTGGGTACGGTGGCAATGCGCTGCTTGGAAAGAAGTGTTTCGCCCTGCGGATTGCATCGAACATTGCCCGCGATGAAGGCTGGATGGCAGAACACATGTTGATCGTCGGCCTGGAAAATCCGCAGGGTCAAAAGACCTACGTCGCAGCTGCGTTCCCCTCCGCCTGCGGCAAGACCAACTTCGCGATGATGGTGACACCGCGCGGCATGGAGGGCTGGAAAGTGTGGACGGTCGGCGACGACATTGCATGGATCAAGCCAGATGCGAATGGATCGCTGCGTGCGATCAATCCGGAGTCCGGATTCTTTGGCGTCGCGCCCGGCACCTCCGCGAAGACGAACCCGAACGCAATGGCAACCCTGCGCAAAAACACCATCTTCACCAACGTCGCGCTGACTCCCGACGGCGGAGTCTGGTGGGAGGGGATGACTGATATTCCACCGGCCGAATGCCTGGATTGGAAAGGCCAGCGTTGGACGCCCGAGATTGCCAAGGCCACTGGAGCAACGGCCGCCCATCCAAACGGTCGATTTACCGCGCCTGCTTCGCAATGTCCCGTGATTGACGAGTCGTGGGAGTCGCCCGCTGGAGTTCCAATCAGCGCAATCATTTTCGGAGGACGCCGCTCGACCACTATGCCGCTTGTGTTTCAGGCATTCAACTGGAGTGCAGGCGTATATTCCGCAGCCACGATGGGATCGGAGACAACTGCGGCTGCCGCAGGCGCGCTCGGCAAGGTGCGACGCGATCCCATGGCCATGCTCCCGTTTTGCGGTTATCACATGGGAGACTATTTTCGTCACTGGATCAGAATGCAACGCTCTCTTTCCACGACCCCGCGAGTCTTCCACGTGAACTGGTTCCGCAAGAGTGAGAATGGCAAATTCCTATGGCCGGGCTTCAGCGAAAACATGCGCGTACTCAAGTGGATTGTGGATAGAGTCGGTGGCCGAGCGCAAGGCAAGGAGACGCCCATCGGCTGGACGCCCCACTACGAAGACATTTACTGGAACGGTCTCGAGTTTCCGCAAGCCCAATTCGACGAGCTACAGCGCGTAGACCGCGCTGCATGGAAGCAGGAAGTCATGGGGCATGAGGAGCTCTTCATCGCTCTGCACGACCATCTGCCGCCGGAGATGATCTACGAGCGTGAGTTACTCATCTGCCGCCTATAAGTCGAACTCGCCAACAAGAGAACGACCGGCAAGGTGACGATGATGTCACTTGCCGGTCGCAATCAAGACAACGTCGAACGGGCGTGTACGCGTTACTTGACAGGCCCAAACAAGGCTGCCTTGTTTGGAAGCTTTGGCTTCATCTCATCGCGAACCTGGTCGGCAATCTTGGCCAGCGCGATTTTGTCATCCCCCGGCTTGAAGTTGAAGACCACACCCAATGCGCCAATCGTCTTGCCGGAGGCGTCCTGCAAAATCAGCTCATCTTCAAAATGCTTGCCGGTTGCATTCAGCTCGAGATTGCTCTTGCCAGTGCGGATGCAGCGCAGATCATCTTCATCCCCGATCTTGCCAATGCGACCAAAATTTGACGCGACGATGAGATTCTTGTGCCTAGGCGGCTGCGCGTGGATCGCGATCAAGATCACCTCAGGATGATTCGCCAACGCCTCTTCCGCTAGCTTCTGTGCGTATGGGGCAGGCTTGGTGTACGTGGGGTCCATCTCTTTCGCATCCACCTTGCGCATCCCTGCGATGGCCTGGTCTCGTGTCTCCTGAGCGGAGGCCGGAACCTGGCTCAGAACGGTCAATATCGTTGCAAAGAATACCGTGGTTGCTGTTTTCATGGATCTCCTGGACTGTACGAAGATTTGACGGTGAGGCTCCGTTATCGCTCATCCGCCGGCTAGTCAGAATCACGTGCCATATTGAAAGATGGTCGGCTGAGATGAGCAAGAGCTGAATCAAGAATGAAATTACTTTCATCTCGTGTCAAACGATCGCCTGCCAATACCGAAGGATTAGGCCCTATCGGTCTCGGCCGCCTGACACAAAGATGGTTGAAGGTTTAGGCTAATCTTGCAAACCAATCGGAGGAGAAGCATCCATGGTCACACGTCGCACATTCATCAACGGGATCGCCGTTTCTGCAGCGGGAGCTGCAATAACCCGTACCGCTAAAAGCTATGGACAGATCTTAGGCGCCAACGAGCGAGTCAACTTCGCCGTTGTGGGTCTTAATGGTCGAGGCCGCGCTCACCTGTCCGCGGTGGCGAACAATAGGGCGAACGCGCGCCTGGCTTACTGCTGCGATGTCGACTCCACGGTGCTGGCGAAATATTCTGCCGAAGCTTTGAAGACCTTGGACTATGCACCAATTGCTCTTGGCGATTTTCGTAAAGCGCTGGATGCAAAGGATGTTGACGTCATCACGATTGCCTGCCCCGATCATTGGCACGCTCCGATGGCGGTCCTTGGGCTCAAGGCCGGAAAGCACGTGTACGTCGAGAAGCCATCCAGCCACAATCCGCGCGAAGGCGAGTTGCTGGTCGAAGCACAGCAGAAGTACGGCAAGCTCGTGCAGGTTGGCGACCAACAGCGATCATCCCCCCACACTATTAAGATGGTTCAGCAGATTCACGATGGTCTCATCGGCCGCGCCTACTTCGCGAAGACGTGGTATTCGAACTCGCGCAAGCCGATGGGTATTGGCAAAGTTGTACCCGCACCGGACACGCTGAACTGGGATCTGTGGCAAGGGCCGGCGCCGCGTAGCGAATATAAAGACAACATCCATCCTTACAACTGGCATTGGCTCTTCCGCTATGGCACGGGAGAGAGCCTGAATAACGGAACCCACGAAGTAGACATCGCACGGTGGGCGCTCGACGCGGGGTATCCCGAGCGCGTCACTGCTTCGGCTGGGCGCTACCAGACCCAGGATGACTGGCAGTTCTACGACACCATGGTCACCAACTTCGAATACTCCGGCAAGATGATTACGTGGGAGGGGAAGTGCTGCAACGGTATGCCGTACTTCGGTCGGGATCGCGGCATCCTGGTGAATGGCACTACTGGGTCCGTTCTTATCGATCGTGCGGGCTATGAGGTGTATGACCTGAATGGCAAGATGACCGATTCCTTCAAGGCGTCGGACAAGGGTTCGTCACGCGACCTGCTCAGTCGCGACAGCATGACCGACGCGCACTTTGCCAACCTGATCGCAGGGATTCGAACGGGGGAGAAATTACACTCGCCGATCGCCGTCGCCAACACCAGCGTCACCATGCTCCAACTCTCGAACATCGCATGGCGAGTGAACCGCGAACTCAAGCTCGATAGCAAGACCGGACGCGTCCTCAACGACGCCGATGCGATGAAGATGTGGGGACGCACCTACGAAAAGGGTTGGGAGGTCCGGGTCTGACGGAGTGTGAACGTTTACCTCGGGCATCACGGTCCGTACGGGGATTTGGAGTGCGGATCGTACGTGTTCCCGAATTTATCTCGATGATGTTCCATTCCACCGGACATAGTCGGGACATCCAGCATCCCGAGATCAACGGTTTGCGCGGTAAGATGCACGAGGCGAGTCAAGCCATCGACAACATTCTGCGGCACTCCCTCCACCCATAGGTGCAGGTTGTAATCTCCCGAAGGAACATCGCGGAGCACAAACGAGTCGTTCGCATCCGCCACCGCGTAGAGCGGCGTCGGCAGCGCCAGTACAACCGCGCTCATCTCTGGATGAATATCGCAAAAAATATACGAGACACCCTCGCGAGTAAAGGTGACTGACTTACTCGAGCCAGCCTCATAGAGGCCGAGGTCGAAGCGTTTGCCATCGAAAAGCGAAAAGACGTTGTGAAAAAAAGGGTCAGCATTGGGAAACGAAACTGCGGTGCCTACCGGAATAACCTGAAGATGCGGAATGAATTGTCGATTCTTTTGCAGTAGCGTGTAGTGTCTGGCGGAGGAAAAGGGTAGAGCCGGAGCCCCTGCGAGCGGCTCCAGCCAAATGACGGCCGGTACGATCCGATGTTTTCCCGCCTGCGTTGAATTTATCCGAAGCTGTACTTCCCCGACTTGAAGCGGTGAAGATCGTGTCTGGGCGCAAATCATGCCCGGCGCCATTGCAACGGCAAAGAGTATCCAATTACAGAGCCGTTTGTTTCTCGTCAAAACTTGTACCCCGCGGCTACGCCAATGATATTGCTCCCCGTCGACATGCCGGCAATCGGCGAACTGTAGAGGTATCGGTACTCCAGCGAAAAGAGTAGGTAGGCGGTCGGACTATAAATCACGTTACCGGTATAGGTGCGATTTCTTGCAAGATTCTGATACATGGTGCCGCCAGGAACAGCATATCGACGTAATTCTCGGGCGAAGACATTATCCAGTCCGATTGCAGTGTTGAATTCCAGCCGTTCACTGAATCTTTCTTTTATTTGCGCCCATCCTCCCACGTCGTCGAGCGGCCGAAAGTAGTACTTGCCTGAATACGGATTGACGTAATCCACAAAATCTTTGAATGCTCCGCCCCCAAGACCGCCCAATGCTTCTCCGCGGTAAAAGGTCCCAGTCAGTTCAAGCCGGCCGGGCAGCATCAACCTCGCGTCCAGGGTGCCAGCCCACGCGTCGAAGCGTTGGCCTGCCGGACTGAGATGAGGCGCGAAATAACCGCCGAATCCAATGTGGTTGCCCCCGTCCGGGTTAGAGCCGACGAGCGCGATACGGGCTTCCGCGCCGGGCCAGCGACTCGCTTCTGCTGCGGTGGGCGTTGCCCCTGTCGTGCTGGCATAGTGAATGACCGGAGACACAGGAGCATCGCCAACATCCATCAATCCGGCTTGCAGGCGGAGACTGCGAGAGCCCGACAACCCTATATCGTGGGTGATCCCGAGTTGGGGATTCCAGGTCCACAAGTTGCCCGACCACGCCAGCGCCGGCTCGGCCATTGCGGCCAGCGAAGTGGGCGCGTCCGGGCTGAAGATTGGGCGATCGAGCGAGAAATATGCCCCGGCGTGCTGCCACTCTAGGCCCGCGTGGGCGGTGCGGAGCCGCAGTAACGTAGTGTTGGCGTTGTAGTACCCGGTGTAGCTCGTCGTCGGAGTGCCTAGCTGCGAATTGCCACCAAAATCCACATTCAGATCGGCATAGCTGCGAGCACCAAACAGATGTGGACCGCGGGCCGTAAAACCCAGCACGGTTTGCCGCAGCGAAACTCCTGTACTGCCCAAACCGGGAATCGAAATGGTTGGCGTAGCCGCCATGTCGACGGCTCCTGTATTGATAAAACCATTCAGCAGCAACAGGCCAGTGATCTTAACCGGATACTTTGATTCGCTTTCCACTTTCGATTGCTCGTGAGTAGCTATCTGGGACTGTTGCATTGCCTGCCGCTCCCGGAGGTCATCGATCGCGGCAGCCGCATTGGAGGCGTTCGGCGCTGACACGGAAGAAGAGGTTTGCGGAGTAGGAGCCGAAAGCTCAGGAATCGATACCCTTGATCCGGTTTGCGCCATCTGACGCTGCAATACAAACAGTTGCTGACGCATCACGTCGAGTTGTTGTTGCGACTGCTGAAGCTGGGCTTGCGTTCGCGCCATGGAGTCGGTCAAGTTCCGCACCTGTTCTAACAGGCTCCCTTGATTTCCGGTTTGCGCGACAAGAAGGTGCGGCCCAAGTCCGAAGAACAGCGCCAGAAAGGGCACTACTCGGATTGCGCTTCGAACGGGATAATATCGTTTTGGTCTAGAACCGTAAGTTCTCATGCTCGATGACCCTTTTGCGACGAATTGCCTCGGATACGGCCGGTTCATCATAGGATTGAAGTTCGCGCACAAACTTCATTTGAAAGATCGTTTCACCAGGACAGCTTCGCAGCAGGACAACCTCTCCTCCATGCTCAGCTGCAATGCAGTGAGCCAGGGTAAGACCAAGGCCCGTACCCTTCTGCTTTCCTTCGCTAACAAAGGGTTCAAAGAGACTGTTGCGAATGCCTTCCGGAACCCCTTCGCCATTGTCGATAACGCTAACAATCATATGCTCCTCCCGTACTTCAAGGGCAACGACGACCTTGGTGCTGCGCCCGGCCTGGCATGCATTGAGCATAAGATTCGAAATCGCACGTTCCATCTGCTTGCCATCGGCGGTAATTACGGTGTGCGCGGGATCGTCGCACCGCGTCACCAGCGACACTCCCTCCGCATCGGGATGCGCGCGGATCAGTGTAGCCGCATTCTCCACAAGCGTGGCCATCAACTCCGGCGATCGTTTAACGCCAGCTCCAGTGCGACTGAAGATCAGCAGCGATTCAATCAGGTCGGTCGTCCCATGCACCGCCGTACGCACATCCGCAAAGATCTCCGTCCGTTCCTTTTCCGAGAGCCGATCCGAAGCAAGAAATTCCGAGTTCGCATAAATTGCGGCCAGATAATGGCGAAGATCATGCGATACCGAACTTGCCATACGGCCAATCGTGGCTAGTCGTTCTGATTCAAGCAGTGCCCGGTTAGCCTGCTGAATCTCGTTGCGCATGTCGGCGAAGGCTGTACTGAGTTGTCGTACTTCCTGCGTGCCATACCTTGGTATTCGGTATTTTCCATCGCCCACGCCGAACGCTATGACACTTCGTGAAAGCTCCTCCAACGGGCGAGTCACCAGCCGCGAAAGTGCAACCATCAGAATTGTGCCCGAAAGCAAAGCCAGTAAGCCGGCGCTTAATACCATCCGGTCAATCCGATTGATAGAACGCTCCGCTGGCTCGAAGGACTTCAGAACGAGCAGCTTTAGAGGAGAAGTGGCGGTTGCGGATAGGTCTTCCGTCGCAGCAAGAAATCGCGTGCTGCCAAAATCTACTGTTGACGGCTCCTCCAGCGGTCCAGAAAATAGGCGGGGCTGCGTCGCCAAACTGGCCTGCCCAGCAGGACTCAGTGTGCTGGCTACAATCGCCCCGCCGCTAAGAAAAGTAGCTTCCACCCCGGTAGGCTGGCTGATCTCGCGCACCGTTCGTTCAATGGAAACGCCGCTGACAACATACCCCAAGAGCGTCCCCTCTTCATCGGTTCCGAAGTAAACCGGAAGAATCGAGCAGACATAGAGCCCACGACCATCGATAAGATAGTGTCTGCCTCGAGAAGCCAACAGAGCCTTCATTCCCTGACGAAGAGTTGCGTCAGCGGGTGCACCTTTGGAATACGCTGCCACTACCCGCCCACTCGAATCCGCGAGAGCAAACAGGTCGTCTCCGCTCAGTTGCCAGAATTCAGTTGCTCCATCCTGAATGGTGAGGTCATCACCGCTGGTCATCAAGGCTTTGAGAGTCGGGAGTTTAGCAAGCAGAGAATTTTCGCGCTCAAGCGCTCCCACCCGTTCGGCTTGCAGATTCTGAAAAGTGATGACGGAATGGCTGAGATCCTGCGACAAGTTGTTGGTCACCTCGGCACGCAGGAGATTGCGGATCAGCAGCAGACTTACACCCGTGACGATTGAAATGACCAGCGCCATGGCGACAACAAGCAGGACGTGCGTTCGGATGCCCTGCCTCTTGAGGGTGCGACTTGCCTCCATAGTGGCATCGTCCGACGTGCAACCAACTTTGACTTTATGGGACAAATTTGTATCCTGCACCGTAAATCGTCAACAAATGCTTTGGATTGGCCGGATCTGGCTCTAGCTTCTGACGCAGCTTCAGTATTTGATTATCGACGGTCCGCGTAGTCGGATACGAGTTGTATCCCCAAACCTCATTGAGCAGAAGCTCCCGTGTAAGCACGTGGTCAATATTGTCTGTGAAGAACTTCAGCAGCTTGAACTCGTGGGCAGTGAGGATCACGGGAATACCGTTACGCCGCGCGCCCATACTCTTGAAGTCGATCTCGCAATCCGCAAAACGAAACAATGTGGCCCCGACTGGCTTCCGTTGTCTTCGGATCGCTGCCTGAACGCGAGCCGTAAGTTCTCGTGGGCTAAAGGGTTTGGTGACGTAGTCGTCCGCACCCAATTCCAGGAGCAGCACCTTGTCGACCACTTCACTGATCGCACTCAGAACAACAATCGGAGTTTCATTCGAGAGGCTCTTGAAGGTCTGGCACAACTCGCGGCCGGATATCTTCGGAAGAATCAGATCGAGAACGACAGCGATCGGCCGTTCGCTCTGAAACAACTCAAGCCCAGTTTGACCATCACCGGCGACGGCAACAGCATAATGCTCACTAACAAAGATTCTGCGCAGGACCTTCTGCATGCGCGGGTCATCTTCAATGACAAGGATTGTGCCGAGGTTTGTTGGAGACACACTATCGAGTTCTATCTCTTCTCCAACCAAATCAGTATCAGTAACCATAGTATTTCGACCTCCGTTTACCATTTTGGCCGATACTAATCCAATATTTCGGCGAATGCTCACAAATTACAATTGGGTGACAATTCCATCGCAGAATCAGCTTCAAACGGCGCTCGGAGCAATACGATCGTCCCTTCTTGTCTCACTTCTTCGGCACAGTTCACGAGCATGGCAATCATAACCACTGACCATGAAGGAAGCAGCAGGTCGAAAGGCTCAGCTTCGGCAAATCCGTGACCATTACGTAAATCAGGATGCTGACGAAGATGATCCTGACCGGCCCCGGCTGAACTCTTCCAATCTTCTGATAGAGACTTGTGTATAGGCCACAGAGAACGACGACGCCTGCTAGGCCATAGCAATAGAGCTGTTCCAGGAGTTCGTTTTCGGCGTGTCTTGCTTCACATATTCCAAAAGTAGGAACAACTTTTCACATGGAATCCAACCCATGGCCGATCAAGGGATGTTGAATTGCTGCTCCTAGTACATAGGCCACATATTGCGGTTCGTCCTGTCAAAGTCTCGGACTGATTGCCGTACGTCGTATAGAAATCGCAATAGGCCTCGGAGAGACCCTAGAAGACAAAGATGATTAAAATCGATGCAAAGGTGAAAGTATCCTGACCTTGCGGCCTATGGATCAATCCTGAATCAGAAGATAGCATGCGCTCACAGGGAAAGCGACGATGGTGGTCTTAGTTAGGCTGCGAATGAGTGTCACCAGAAATAAAATGGTGAGCGTCGACTTACCTTCATTCCGCCGCAGCAGGTATTGAGAGTAGCAAAACGCAAAGGCGCAGATATCAGCAACTGTATTGGAATTATAGAAGTTGCCGTCACCGAGCCGCAGATCGTACTGCGTGTGCATCATTCAAGCGATCAGGGCGATGCAGCAAGCACCCCAGACAAAGCCCTTCATCAACGAAATCACGGTTCCTCTTGCAGAACCGGCGGTCAAGAGCAGGACCACTATCACGACATCGGAGGCGGTGCCACACCAGTAAACGATAGAGGTGGTGAGCAAAGCCGTCTCGCTCCACAATCGACCGCATCCGGAAATACTCAGACACAAAATTACCCACCGAATGCTAGCTAAGCGCAAGGTGGCGTGAAACGTTTGATTCGCAGTCCCTAATTGCGCAAAGCATACGAGCCCGAGGATGAAGAAATTGAACCCAAGCTTGGTCTCGGTATCTATCTGCGGATCTTTACCTAAACGGCGCACACAAAACACCGAAATGACGGAGTGGATTGAAAGGAAGAAGTCGACCGCGAGGGCAAGGTTAGACTACTCGCCGCAGGGGTATTATCGTATTTTCCGACTTTGTTATATTTAGATTCATAGGCACCTACAAAACAATATTGTTGCTGGATCGCGAAGCGGCTCAGTGGCTATACATTTGTGAAATGCCTTGGCTGCCTGGCGAAAGCAGATGGGGTAGAAAACTAACGATCGACAAGAGCTCGCCGTAGTTCAGCGTTCCCTTCGATCCAGGCATTCCCGACGACCGGACAGCTAGGTCGTCGATCTAATCTATTCCGATTGCAATACCAGCTGTCTCCAAGTTAGTCATGAACGCCTCACGGCTCGTCATCCACGCGTTAATGAATTGTCCCCATATTGGTGCCGCATAATTTGGAATTAAATGCGACACGCTCCAACGTCATCGGCAACTCCGACGTTCTCTTGTGCTTGGAATATGTCTACTTCGCCGCTGGTGGGAAACTGTCGCAACTTGAGCGCCTGCAATGTTATGTTCCAGATTAATGCAGGATTATTGCGAACATACCGTTTCCAGGGGTGTCCCAGATCTTGAATAAGGCGATGCAGCGACTGCAGCCCCGGTCGTGTTACCCAATCGGAGCAATCGTAAATACGTTCGATATGAAAGTCGAACGCAACTCCACCTCCAACTAGTAGAGGCACTTGCAGGCGGTCGATATACTGCGCCATAAATCTCTCTTGCTTCGGCGTACTCAGGCCGAGCCACAGAATGTGCGCTTTTAGATCCCTTACTTCGCTCAACAACTTCTGTTCTTTTTTAGAAGAGAGATCACTGAATGGAGCTGTGTATGTCCCGACTACTTGCAGCACGAAAACCTCCTTTGGAGTGCTGCTTTTAAAAGTTGTGCCATGCTTAGTTGGCCTCCGGATAAAAAGTGCCGGTAGCAACGTTTGACGGGAAGTTGGTACATAGCCGCCCAATAGTCCGGGCCGCATATGCGGTTTATCTGCAAATGCCCCTGATAGTGACCAATCTAGAACATCGGCATACCATCGGGAGTATTTAAGAATGCATGGTTCCATCACTCCATGAACGCCCGTGACACATATGCAGCCGCGATTGCGAGATGCAATGGATCGGTCAGACCTATCGACTGTCATGTCGAGAGCAATCGCACCTACTCTAGCGCCAAACAGATCGGTGTAACCATGTGCCGACACGGAATTAGATACAGGGTCTTGTGCAACACGCTGGTAGCCTGCAAGAGTGGTTACCGGAATTGACTGGGTTGCAAGAACCTATGCGGACAAGTGTGGAAGAGACACCAGCTCCCCTGTAGGCTCTTGCAGCGTATCCCGGATCGCTAACGTTAGCGCTTCTTCTTCGCCGCTTCCTAACGCCACAAAGCGGCAATACGTAGCTCCAACTTCATGGAAAGGGGGCATGTCCGAACACAACGCGCCCGCCCGCCAGCAGGCCTTAGGCAACCGGAAGGCCAAATCTTTCTGTCTCCGAAGGGGCAACAAGCACTTCGCATCGTGCTTAGCACCACTGCAACTCTGACCCGGACAAGCCATGAAGCAGCTGTATGCTGCGGCTGAGTCTGAGCTTAAAGATAAGCATATGAATGTTCCGAGTTTCCGGCCCAGCGATGCCAACGACCAGCAGGTTCATGTTCGGATCAATCTCACGCTTACGAAGTGACCGACAAAATGTTTGAATAAGTAGCGGTAGGGTTTTGTTCCGGCGGTGTTGCGCAATGCTGAGGAGCAATGGTTCGCTATGCCATCGAGGAATCGGTAGTTGTGACGTGTACTGAGGTTCCCGCTCAACGCAGTTATAAATTCGCACAGCTCTTCTCCACAGGGATGGTACAGAGTGACCTAGCAGCGTCATCGTGCTATCTGAGACGCAGGCTACGGCATCCATTTTCCTAGGCCGTTGCTGCAAGATCAAACGATTGAAGACTACGTGGGGTAGGCGGAAATTGCGGGGAATCTCAAATGGGTACAGATCGTGCAGGGTGAGCACCGTTGGGCAGCGAAGCGAAGCCGCATGCAGAGCACGGGATGAGAAAGATGCAACACGCCAGGTTGCAGTCGCGCGGCAAGCGCAGGAAGACCGCGGTAATGCCAGAGATTTTGACTTAGAGAAATGTTGTCGATTTCGGCTGCATGCATTGTGACGCGGCCGTCTGCACCGTAGTTTGCGGACTCCACCATATGCGTCCACCATGGCACGACAATCAGATCCACGTGTGAAATCTCAGGACGGAACAGTAGGCACGTGACCGTATTCAGGGCATGACGCTGCACTCAGAAAATGTTCGATGAGAAGGAAGCGGCAGTGACCATATCCTCACGACTGTGTTTCCTCCTGCATTTGAAATGGAATCGCCATCGACGAGCCGGAGTCCGATTGTTTATTTACCATTTCTGTTCCGAGCAACAACGACAGATAGACCAGCAACGCGACCGCACCATAGCCGACGCGTTCCTGAAGGCCCTGGTGGTGGAGCAGATAGATCATCAACAGCAACATCGCTGCTCTTCCGCCCACACTGATCAACGCGACCGTCTGAAAAAGTCCAAGCGCCTGCATCGCATAGGTGCCAGAAACGCTGAGACCCATCAGGGCTGAGCCAATCACGATTGGTGTAAGAATTCCGGCGGCCGCTTGAGAGCCGGCCGGCCCGGCCCATATTTGAATCAAGCGATCGCCCCGTAGAAGCAAAATTCCCGCGCCAATGGCGATTAATAAAAAATTACAAAGAAATGCCTTCAGTAGGGTTCGCTTCAACGCTGCGCCTGAGATCACGCCCGCGCACCCCGCGAGGTACGGAAACAGGAAATGTAGGCCGGAGGCGGGTGGTCCAAAGATGGGCTGTGCAAATTAAACGCACTACGCATAGGGAGCGACCGCTAACGCCTCCATGGGAATACCCAGGAGTATTCGATCAAACTGTCCGAAGACGACGCTACCCAATGTCTGCAACCATGCAAAGACACCGCGGCTCAATAAAGCCCTAATTGCCTCAGGCTGGAATGTCGGTCACACCCTTACGGGTCCGAGAAACACCCGAAGTTCACGGAACTGCATGCACGTTCCGACGAACATCAATACCACGGTGGCCACCAGAATGCTAGGAGTTCGCCAGCCCATCATGGCGAGCATTGCAGTAGACGCAAGCGTGAGTAGGCGGACGGCAGTGGTTATCTGCACTGTTCCCCGGTATTGCTCAAAAGCCGCTGTGTGCTGACCCCTACGCTCTCAATCGCACGCATCAGGATGAACCCGCTTACGATTCGCATACAGATCAGGCATTCCCCGACGGGCATGAGGCTTGGCACGGCGTTGTGTCGAGCCAGAAGTGGCGATGCGATCCAGACAACAGCCGCGAGCGTGAACCCCAGTACAAAGTTGATGCTTATCAGGCTTCGGACCGCATGCGCCATGCAGACGATTTTTCCGCTACCACGAAGTTGTGCGACCCGTGTATGTCTGCATCGCAGAAGCCAGAAGCGATGATACCGCCAGCACTGACGAATGCCGTGGCGATCATCCATAGTCCATACTCGGAGACGCCGAAATTGTGCAGGATGATTGGCGCAGTCAGCAGCATTCCGAGCGGGTATGAAGCATAGTTGAGCACACCGTACACCGCATTCGTGAGGTGCCGTCTCATGCACCACCTCGACCTGGCCTAGCGACCGAGCGAGTCCGCCTGCTTATGATCTGAAAACTTCATTGGCCAGCTTCTTGCGGGGATCGCCGGAGTCCACTCCCGACCAGTGATTGCGTGGAAGGATTGCAATCGCCGTGGCCGCAATGAAGATGAACGTGAGCAAGAGCACAAGCATAAGGCGAGGTGGGTAGGATTTCTTTTCCGGTACGCCGGCAGGGTCGATCACGGCGATTACAGGAAGATCCTTCGCTTCCTCGATACGAGCCAATTCATACTGCTGCGTGAGTAGCTCAAATATGGTCTCCTGCACTCGCACGCGGCGATAGAGATCAGCATACGGAACGGCAAGGCGCGGAAGCTGTCGCAAAGGTGGATAAAGTTCGCCCTCATCTGCGGGGTGGATACCCGCATCGCCTGAGGCCAGTGGTGCAGAGGGACCAGTCATATTTTATGAATCGCGTTTTAGCGCTGCGATGCGAGCTTCGGCCCCCCCGCATGTTTCCGTCACCATAGATCTGACGCAGCGACTGCAGGCCAGCCTGTTCCACCAGCAACTCTCCCTGTACACGCGCTCGCATCCACCAATCTGCGAGTTTGTTCTTTGATATCGATTGTGCTGTTCTTGCTGGAAAACTTACTGAGCGCAAGCTGAGCGCGTTCCAGGTCTGCGCCAACGGAGTGAAGCCGACTTTCAATGAAGATGCGTTCCTGATGGGCAGAGGAGGTGCTCGTCTGTGTGAGCAGACTATTCAAGTCATCGAGATAAGCCTGCGCCATGTTTTGAGCACGGACGGATCCGTATCCTGGACTGCGATGGTGATGACGCCGCTCTTCTTGTCGTCGGTGATGGAAGTGAAGCGCGTGAGATGCTTGGCCGTTGTGAAACGATACCGTTTGCGATAAACCTTTTGTAAGTGAAATTGGTCGATCAAACTACCGGCGACAGCCCCACTCTCCAACAAACTTGCATAAAGTGCCGCGGTGGTGACTGGAGAGCAAGCCTCCAGCCAGACTGCCTAGCCCTCCCGAGCGAGCGGCGAGCGGCGCAAGCAGCATTGCGCCGGACCCTTGTTGATCTGGCGGCATGATGATCGTCACAGCGGTGTAGCGCTGGGTATTGCGAACGCGATTCCCGAGACTCATAAGCAACGCGATCGCAGTCACGCGGCCGAGCAGACGACGATGTTCATAAAGCAGGGTTGCACGGACAACCCGGGTAGCTGGTGGCGCAGCAACAGTCTGCTCGGTCTCATTCAGAGTTGTTGACGTGATCGTTGGACCCATGTTTGTTTCCTCGCGACGGGTCCGCACTCGAGCTGAGTAGTGGAAGCCGCTGTGCTACGCATGCATACATACGAGTCTAGAGGTTCGCCACAGCTGCTGTGACCGTAATTGACGAAGCGATCTGTGCAGTCGTCAGAAGATTCCACCAGAAGAGAGAAGCTGCAATTACTTTTTGAAGGACGTTTACGACATCTCCCAGATCGAGTTCGGTTGAGAGGACATCCGGATTGAAGAGGCCACCCAAATGGCGACCGATCACCAAACCGTCGGCACGAATCACCAAAATTTTTTTGCGGTTGGCCGTATCGCTGGTCCCACCAGCATGCTGTAGATACCATCCCGCGGTTTTGCCGGGAGTGAAAGTGAGTGCGGTGACGTTATAGACCGGGCCAGTCACAAGGACGAAACTGGGGCGCTTCGGAAGAGTATGCACGTCGCCTCGGCGCCGTTCGATGTCTACAGAAGTATTGGCCCAGCTATCGATGTCCGCGGTGAATGTGAACAACCTGACGGCCACTCGGCGGCTGGCTCTTCAACCGCGACAGCACCTGGTATTGCTGCGCTTGAATGAGTTTTAATGCTTGCCCCGAATCGTTTGATCCCAAATTTGGCGAAAGACGCGCGGCATTGGAGCCAGTCTCTATTTGTTTGATTAGCTCTTTGCGACTCCTTTGCTCGAGTTCCCGCACCTGATCTTGCACCAGCAAAGATGCGAATCGTATCGAAAGGCTGTAGATCGACGTTTGAATTTCCTATGAGTACTTCCGGTACATCGAAGTCGATTGCCTCCGCATGAAGATCTGGAGCAATTAGTCGGATGATCTGACCATGCACAGCGGGCCCTGGAAGCATGTCCTGATAGCTATGCAACACGCACCGATTGCCTTACGCGAATTGTTCGCAAAATTTGCGACAAATCTATATGGCCTTGTGCGGTGAAGGGATGCTGCTCTACAGTCCAACAACGCACCTTTCCAACTTCGCTGAGTACGACCTGCAGGGGCGAAGCATCCGCTCAGTTTGAATACTTTTCAGGAGGATCCTATGCGCGCGAAAGCCTTATTCGCTCTTCTCTGCCTGGCCATTCCTCTAGCTGGGTTCGCACAAAATTTTGACGACGATCAACTTTCTCCAGTTTTCTCCTGAGTGTGAATGCCAAGTCGCTGCACAGGTTGCTCGCTAGCGTAGGCGGCATGGGGACGCTCGGCAACCACTCCAACGGCAGCGTGCTCGGAGTCGATTCGCTGCCAAACTGGAGCAGTCATTTTTAATACCCCGGCTAGGATTTGTTTCGAGGAATCCAGTATACGTGGCAGTAGACGATGATTGGCAATAGCCCATTTTCGAGCAACTAGGACTCTAGCCAGGACTCGGAGTTCCACGGGTCTACGACGCGAATTGGAGCGCCTGTAGTTCCGGCCAACCTGGACCTGCTCAATTTCGATAGATCGCCGCGCTTTATAAAGGGACAACGTCTGTACTCGGACGCGACGCAATATCCGATGCCGACGCTGAACTCACCTGGAGATATCCGAACCAAGGACCTCTCTAAATTCCTCTTCGCAAATGCATTTCTTTATTCTGGCAAACCGGCCACCTGCTGCGTCCTCGGCTTTCACACCTACGACGTAGAACCCGGCAGTGAAGCAAACGGCAATCGCGAGAAGCAGTATGTTCTCGACTATGCGAGCTGGGTAAGCGCGCCGATCTTCGGGGATCCGACGTTTGCCGATGTTGCGCCGCTCAGCCACGAAATATCAGAGGCGTTCAACGATCCGTTCGTGAACAATGCCACACCATGGTGGCTGTCGCCTAATGGCAATTGCCAGAATAACGAGGAAGACGGCGATGTAATCGAAGGATTGCCGAACGCGCAGTATCCAATCAACGTCAATGGGATGACCTACCATCCGCAAAATGAGGCGCTGCTGCAGTGGTTTGCGGGTGTGACGCCTTCGTCTGCAATTCACAAGGCCTACAGCTATCCCGATACGACGCTGCTCACGTCGGCCTCGGTCTCAATGAAGGCTGGCTGCACGGGTCCGCTGGCCGCGCCGGTAAAGTAGTTTCGACAAACTAAGAGCGGCCGGACCTTTACGGGTGCGGCCGCTGTTTTATACACAAAGGCTGGCGGATCAGGCGAACTGTTCGAGGAAGCGCATGTCGCCCGAGTAAAACTGGCCGATGTCGGAGATGCCGTGCTGGATCATGGCGATCCGCTCGACACCCATACCGAAGGCGAAGCCGCTTATCTTCGCGGCATCGTAAGCGCGCTCCTTGCCCTGAGCGACACGCTGCTGATCGACGCTGGCGAAGACCGCCGGATCAACCATGCCGCATCCCAGCAATTCGATCCATCCCGACTGCTTGCACTTGCGGCAGCCCTTGCCCGCACAGAAGATGCACGATATCTGCACGTCCGCGCTCGGCTCGGTGAAGGGAAAGAAGCTGGGGAAGAAACGCGTCTTCACGGCCGATCCAAACAGCGCTTTCATCGCGTGGTCCAGCGTTCCCTTCAGATCGGAGAAGGTGATATTGGTGTCGACGCACAGTCCTTCGACCTGGTGAAACACGGGCGAATGAGTTGCATCGGCCGCGTCGTTGCGATGTACCTTTCCGGGAACCACGATGCGAATCGGAGGCGCCTCCGCGATCATGGTGCGGATCTGTACCGGCGAAGTATGCGTGCGCATCAACAGCCGGTCGCGCGATGCTTTGGTTTGCTGGCCTGCGAGCACAAGTGTGTCCTGCGTGTCGCGCGCAGGATGATTGGGCGGAAAGTTCAGTGCCTCGAAGTTGTAGAAATCGCTCTCCACCTGCGGGCCGAGCGCGGTCGAGTAGCCAAGCCGATGAAACACCGCGACAACCTCATTCATCGTCTTTAGCAGCGGATGCTCATTGCCCGGTGCGCGCACGCTTCCCGGCAGCGTGATGTCGATGCCCGCCTTCGCAGCGAGTGCAGGCGGAGCCGTTTCTGCATCGGTCAGCGCCGCTTCAATCTGCTGCTTCAGTTGATTGAAGCGCATGCCCAGAGGCTTGCGTGCATCGGCGGGCGCCGACTTGAGCCATGCTTCGCTGACCAGCTTGAGCCGGCCTTGTTTGCGGCCAAGCCAGCGGAGACGAAAGGCCTCCACATCCGCAAGGGACGCAGTCTCGCTACGCACCTCTTCCGCCAATGTAGAGAAGGCAGCGTCGAGAGAGGATTCGTCGTAGTTGGAGAGTAGGGAAATAGCTTCGTTCATCTAATATTTTGGATAAAGATGGCCTTCACCATCGTGTTCTTCCTGTCTGCTAGTGTATCGCGGCCTCACAGCGCCGATAGCACGATCGCGACCACCATCACGCCGAGTAGCAGGCTGCGCTTGTCTGTAACCGCATAGACCACGGGATCCTCGTGGAGTTCGCCGCGCGAAGCCAGCAGCCATAGGCGGTACAGCCACAACAAAAGTACAGGCACCAGCAGCCAGAGTCGTGTGACATGGACGTATAGCTTTGCCGCCGCGTCGAGATTGCCGAGATAAAGCAAGAAGACCAGTACAGATGCGCTTCCACTCGAAGTGCCGAAGCTGCGGATTTGTTCGAGATCGGAGACGCGATATCCACGGCCCTTCACAGCGATCATTCCCGCAGCCGCGTTGCGCTCGCGCAGACTTTCGAGTTCAGAGAAGCGCTTTACAAACGCGAGCGATAGAAAGAAGAAGATGCTGAACGCCGCTAGCCACGGGGAAACCGGCACTCCGGCGGCGGCCGATCCGGCCAGTATGCGGACGGTGTATAACCCCGAAAGGACGATCACATCCACCAGTACGATCCGCTTCAGGCGCAGCGAATACGCAGTCGTTGCGAGTACGTAGAACCCCAGCCACCATAGAAACCCATCCTGACCGTTCCACGGGAATTGTGGCGACAGCGTCGTCAATGCTCGCGGTAGCAGCAGCGCTATTGTCAGTGACAACGCAAAAAAAATGGCCGCCGTAGCCACACCTGCAATCGGCGACAGGTCTCCCGCGGCAAAGGGTCGACGGCGCTTGCGTGGATGGTGGCGATCCGCCTCAAGATCCAGTAGATCGTTGACGATATACGTTGCGGATGCAGCAAGCCCGAAACTTAGGAATGCAAGGAACGCCGCGACGATCGGCCCAGCCGCACGCACATGCGCCAGCAGCACCGGCAGAAAGATCAGCACATTCTTGGCCCACTGGTGGAGCCGGATTGCACGCAGCCAGGCCTTCAGGGGCGATGCCGCATCGCGGAAGTCGCGCACCGGCACGATGTTCGCCGACCGCAATCCCGCGCTCAGACTGCGGTGCGGATTCGCCACCATCGGATGCACGCAATGCGTTAGCAGAGGGACGTCCGGGCGCGCGTTGCCGATGTAGCAGAAGCCTCGCGGAAACTTCGCCTGAAACGCCGCGAGCTTGTTGTGGCCTGTGAGGTTGACGCTTCCATCCGACGCGAGCACGCCCGCGAAGATGCCCAGGTGCGCGGCCACACGGTCGGCCAGCAGCGTGTCTGCACCGGTGGCGAGATAGATCTCGCGGCCCTCGGCAAACTGTTGCCGCAGATACTCAAGCAGCGGCTGATTGTAGGGCAGATGCACCACGTCGATCGCCGCCAGCGAAGACACCTTGCGCTTAAAAGAGGCCTTTCCCTCGCTGATCCACTTTGGAAATTGCAGCAGCGAGGCCGGACTCTGCCGCGCCAATACAATCACCGTATCCACCAGCGTGTCCGACTTCACCAGCGTTCCATCGAGATCGACGCACAGCGGCTCACCGGGCGGAAGAGCCGCAGCGGTTTGCGCGGGTTGCGATGGCACGGATTCCAATGACACTCGTCAGTCC
Source organism: Granulicella sp. (assembly GCA_025357875.1). Lineage (GTDB taxonomy): Bacteria > Acidobacteriota > Terriglobia > Terriglobales > Acidobacteriaceae > Edaphobacter. The sequence continues at coordinate 23,684 of JANYLK010000126.1, read as the reverse complement.
CTTCCCGGGCAAAGCGGCCTTCCATGCAGCAGGAGGAAGCGCGTTGCGGACCACTGCGAACTCCGCAGCGCTCTCGCCTATTATCCCTTATCTATCTTGAAATCTCAGGCTGATCTAGCCGGGAGGCCAACCCATGTGCCGGCCGCCCAGGAGATGCAGATGCAGATGGTCGACCGTCTGGCCGCCCTCCGCACCAGTGTTGATCACCACACGGTACCCATGATCCAGTCCAGAGCCGCGCGCGATTTGCGCGGCCTTCGCCATCAAATGGCCAAGCAGTGCGGCATGCTCTTCCTGCGCGTGCGCTTGCGACGCGATATGTTCCCTGGGAATAATCAGCAGATGCGTTGGTGCCTGAGGATGCAGATCCGCGAAGCACAGGCATAGGTCGTCTTCATACACACGCTTTGCCGAAATCGTGCCGGCAACAATCCTGCAAAATATACATTCAGAACTCATGCATTCAACCTCGCACAGCACCGCTCACTTCGCAAAATACTTTGGGCTCTCACCCCCTGCCCACGGATCGTACGCCTCGCTGAACGCTGCTCGATAGCGAGTCGACGGATGAGCGTCGAACCAGAACTCGAAGAATGGATTTGGCGTCGGGTCGTCAAGTGACTCTTCGCCGAGCACCTGGAACGCCTGCCTGCCCACCGCCTGCGGATCGGCAATAATACCGCGGACTACCTCCTGCCCATACACATCGGCGTTGTGCTCGATCACGCGGCTGATGCTGTTGTCTATCGGGTCGGAGACCGCCGATAGCATCGCCAGCACCAGAGCCAACACCACCAGTGCGCCCAAATCCTGCTGCGAGGGAATCTTCCAAGCCGCGCCGTATCGCCGAAGCAGCAGACGCACTCCCTGGTAGCCAATCCAGAAGACGGGAAGTATCTCTGCGCAACTGAGAGCAACACCGAGAACGACGTGGCCCAGCGCGTAGTGGCCCGACTCATGCGCAAAAATAAATGCGATCTCGTCGGGAGTCGCCTTGGCGATGGTCGTATCCCAGACCACCACGCGCTTCGATGCGCCGAAGCCGGTGACGTATGCATTCAGCGTGGTGACCTTGGCGCTCGCCTTCATCAGGAACATGCGCTCTGGCGGAATCGCAATGCCACCGCGTTCGACCACCTTGTGCAGCCGTTCGACGAGCGCAGGGTTGGATTTCGAAAGTGGCTCAAACGTGTTGAACATCGGGTCGATAACATACGGCGTGATGAAGACACCAGCCACGACGAAGACGACCGCCACCATCCAGAACCACAGCCACCAGCGCGTCGGCGACTTGCGCATCACCCAAACCAGGATTGTCGTCAGCAGCCCGCCGATCAGCCATTTCAAGCCCAACGACTTAGCCTCGTCGCCCAACCAGCTTGCCCATCCCTGCACCGAAAACCCATAGGCGAGCCCAACGTGGCGACTATATATATTGAGCGGCAAAGTCAGCACGCTAGTCGTCAGCAACAGGAGAAAGAGAAATGCGTATCCCTGAACCCACCCGTTTTTCGAGAGCCGGACGGCAGCGTCCCGATATCGCGCCGCGAGTCCTAGCGTGAGGATTAGCAGGATCAAAAACGGCAGCCACACCATGCTCGCTAACGCGTAGGCATCTTTAATTCTCGTCAACGCTTTAGCCTTTTGCAACTTGTCTGCAGGTAGGGCGTATGCGGTTGAATCGTGCTCGGCAAACTGGCTGGCCTTCGCTTCGGTCGGGGTCATTGCCGCGGTCCCCGAGATCGGGACGGCCAGCGTCACAGCCAGCGTTACCAATAACGGGAACACACGGCGAAGCGACATGCGTTGGACCTCCATGAATAAGCGCGAAAACAAGTATGCGGATCGTAGCACGCGAAGGACGATAACGATTCCGATACACTGATCGTCACAGTCTTACATGCATGGAGCGGGGCTACCAATGACACAACGCAATTCGGTGATGCGCGGCTTTAACAGGATTCTGATTCTTGCCGGCGCATCGACGGCAGTCCTCTTCTTTGCCGCGGGTATACGTCCGCAGCACACCGCGCTGGCCGCCTCCACCACGACCGCCACCGGTGAAAACCCGCTCACGATCGCGCTGGATGCGGAATTAAAGCGCGCGATGGCCTCGCTTGGGTCGGACGGCGCCGCCGCTGCGCAACAGCCCAAGCCGTACTACCTCAGCTATGCTGTCTCCGACGCGACCCAGGTCGGCATGGCCGCGGAATATGGCGCTATCACCAACTCGACGGAGAGGAGCATACGCAGCGTCGACGTCCAGGTCCGCCTCGGCAGCCCCGCGGAAGATAATACCCACGGGGACCACCGCACCAGTGCCATCACCACTTTTCCGCTGCCGCTCACGGACGATCGCGACGCTATCGCACGCTCGCTTTGGTTCGCGACCAATCGCGGCTATGCGCGTGCGCTCGACGGCTTCCTGAAGGTCAAAACCGAGCAGCAGGTTCGCGCCAAAGAGGAAGACGGCTCGGCTGATTTCAGCACAGAGAAAGCACAGGCGGAGCTGCTGCCGCCCGCGCCTGCACTGGTCGTCGACCGCGCTGCATGGGAGCAGCGCCTTCGCGAGATTTCCAGGCTGTTCGCCGAGTATCCCGACGTCTTCGCGGACCAGGTCTCCTTCCAGGCCTCCAACGAAACCGACTACTTCGTCTCATCCGAAGGCGCGCGCGTGTCCAATCCCAGCCACGTGGCCAGGCTGGTGGTCGTAGCCCGTACTCGCGCCGCCGACGGCATGGATATGTTCCGCGCCGAAACCTTCGAGGCCGACTCCGCCGCCCATCTGCCTGATCAGAAAACGGTCTCCGACAAGACCATCGCTATGGCGAAAAACCTCGAAGACCTCCGCACCGCACCCATCACGGAACCTTTTGAAGGGCCCGCAATTCTCAGCGGTCGTGCCACAGCGGTCTTCTTTCACGAAGTCCTCGGGCATCGCCTCGAAGGCCAGCGACAACGAGGTGATGAGGAGGGTCAGACCTTCACCAAACTTCTTGGCAAACCCATTCTGCCGCCGTTCCTCAGCGTCGCCGACGATCCTACCCTCACCACGTTCCAAGGAACCTCGCTCAGCGGCCATTACGACTTCGACGACGAGGGCCAGGCCGCCCGCCGAGTTGAACTCATCCAGAACGGCATCCTCAAAACCTTCCTGATGTCGCGCCTGCCCATTGCCAGCGTCGCCCAGAGCAACGGACACGGCCGCGCCGAATCCGGCCACATGCCTACCGGACGCCAAGGCAACCTCATCGTCACCTCATCGAAGACAGTGCCCGAAACCGAACTTCGCGCCATGCTCGTCGCCGAAGCGAAGAGACAAGGTAAGCCCTACGGCCTCTACTTCGAGGACATCTCCTCCGGATTCGCGGTTACAACGCGCCGCTCTCCGCAGGCCTTCCAGGTTATCCCGCTCGTCGTCTACCGCGTCTACGTCGATGGCCGCCCCGATGAACTCGTTCGCGGCGTCAGCATCGTCGGAACGCCCCAGGCCGCGCTCAATAGCATTATGGCAACTAGCGATAAACAGGATGTCTTCAACGGAATCTGCGGTGCTGAATCAGGCAGTATTCCGGTGAGTGCAGTCGCGCCAGCAATGCTAGTCAGCCAGATCGAGACACAACGCCAGGCCCAGGGCTCGGCTCGCCCGCCCATCCTTCCACCGCCAGGCACGCCGCCGGCGGGCTCAACGAAAGGAGCAAAATAATATGCTCCTTACTCCATTAAAAAATAGTCGCTTCCGTGCAGCCATTATCACAACATGTTTCCTATTTAACTCAACTTTAGTTACATATTCTGCCACTGCGCCGGAGTCGCCCAAGGATGACCCCATCCTTCGTGCCATGCAGTCCGAACTCGACCGCGAGCAGGCGCAGTTGCTGCTTCCTGGAATGCAGCGCCCTTACTTTATCGAGTATCGCCTCGACGACTTTGATACCTACGACGCTGTCGCCAACTATGGAGCGCTGATCCGCGAGGACTCCGGCCACCAGCGAATCGTCCGTGTCACCGTACGGATCGGCAGCTATGACACCGATTCCAGCAGCACCCGCGGAGAAGGCACGGTAGCGCTCGCGCCGATTGACAACAATCCGCAGGCCATTCGCTACAGCCTGTGGACTGCGACCGACGAAGCTTATAAGAACGCTCTGCGCGCCTTTTCCGCTAAGCAGGCCGCGCTGAAGCGCTTCGAAGCTGCGCCGACCGAAAAAGATTTCGCCCCAGCCAAGCCAGTCGTCCACATCGGTCCGCTGGTTGCGATAGACCTCGACCGCGCCGAGTGGAAGCGGCGCATCGTCGAAGCCAGCGACCTTTATGTTTCCGACCCTGAGGTCAGCGCGACCGCCGCCAACGTGCAATATTCCACCGCAAGCATACGTGGCCTCGCCGTCAATCGCTATCTCGTCAACACTGAAGGCACCGCTCTTCGCGAGGGATACGGGGGATACGCGGCCGCCGTCAGCGTGGGCGGACAGGCCTCTGATGGCATGCAGTTGACTCGCGAAAACGGCAGCACCTCTGCGACTGCAAAGGAACTGGAGAACTGGCCCGCGTTCCGCCGTCGCACAATTGACAACATTAAGAGCCTGGACGCGTTGCGCAACGCGCCCGTCGTTTCGACAGAGGACTACCACGGCCCGGTGCTGTTCAGCGGCGACGCGGCGGCTGACGTTCTTAACTCGCTCTTCGTCCCTAACGTGCAGGCCAACCGGCCGGAGATGGGGACCACGGCTCGGACTCAGGGTGCGTACACCTCTAGCTTCCACGCCCGCGTCCTGCCTGATTTTCTGAGTGCGACTGACGATCCGCTCACCACAACTTTTGCCGGCCACACGCTGCTCGGCGCCTTTGCCGTAGACGACGAAGGTGTTCCCGCGCAAGCAGTCGCCGTGGTCAAGGATGGCAAGCTGGAAAACTACCTCATAGGACGCACGCCTATACGCGAGTTTCCCGAGTCGAACGGCCACGGCCGCGCAGCTGTAGGGCAATCCGCCCACCCGCACATTGGTGTAATGATCTTCAAGTCGAACGCGCCGCTGAGTAAAGAGAAGATGACCGCGCGCCTGCTCTCCATGGCCAGGGAACAGAACCGCGACGTCTATACGGTTGAGACCATGGGAGGAGAAGTCGTGCCTCGCCTCCTCTACCGCGTCCATCCCGACGGCACCCGGCAACTGGTGCGTGGGGCGGTCTTCGACGAGCTCGACACGCGCAGCCTGCGGTCTGGCATTATCGCCGCGGGGGACGACGAGCACGTCGCCAACGCGCTAGCAGTAATCCCGTCGACCACTATCGCGCCGAGCCTGCTGTTCGACGACATCGGCGTCAAGCGCGCCACCGAAGAGCAGCAGAAGTTGCCCTACTACGAGCCGCCTACACCGTCAGCACAGGCCAAAAAGAAGGTAGACTGACGGCTTAGTTCAACCGCACAAGATAAGGCTGCGCGCCCGGATCGGGAATGTGGATGCTGTCGGCAACCTGGCTTGCGGCTGCTTTGTCGTCGTACTTCGGATCGATCCGGACCCAGTGCCCGGTTGGCCCGGCAAACTCAATCACTTTGGCAGACTGGTAGCGTCGGATAAGATCGTTCTTCAGCTGCAGCGCGTCGGCCGCATCCAGAAACGCCCCAATCTGCACGCACCACTTCCCGCCCGGATCGATCCCCGGACGTTCGGGCGGAGCGTACGCCTCCACGCGCACCTTCGCCGTCCCCGGGCGGTAGATATCCACGGCCTTGGCTGCGGCCAATGACAGATCGATGATCCTGCCATCGATAAATGGCCCGCGATCGGTGATGCGAACGAAGACGAACTGTTTGTTGGTCAGGTTCGTGACTCGCACCACGGAACCCATCGGTAGTTCGCGGTGCGCTGCCGTCATCGCGTTCTGATCGTAGACCGTGCCGTCAGCGCCCTTGCGATTGTGATACGGGGGACCGTACCAGCTCGCCAATCCAACCTCGCTCGATATTGGCTTACCTTGTGGCTCAATCTGCAAATTGCCCGGCGTAGTCGCAGTTGCAGGGGACGGCGTGTTTCGGCTATTTCCTAGCGGACGAACCGGCCTTACGTTCGCATCGCTGTTGTCCGCAAGTGGCGTCTGCACCAGCGGAGGCGGCGGTTGATACGCGACGGACGCGCTCTTATGATGGCAGCCGCCAACGCCCAGCATCAGTGCAGGCCACAGCGCGGCGGCGCGAAGCCAGCGTCTTTGGGCAATCGGACTCACGGCTTTGGCTGGTCCTTCGGAGGGGGCGGAGCTTGTGCCGACGCACCCGCATGGTCTTCCATGCGCTGAGCCAACTTGTGCAACTCTACTGCCGCAGCACGCAGCGCCACAGACCCATTACGTCGAATATCCGGTACAACCTCATCGTTCATGTACGTCATCAGGCGGCGGAGCTCTTCTTCAGCACGCGCGGCGCCGTCTCGCAACTGCTGCTCCCACGGTTTCGGATCGTCAATTGGCATTGGACACACTCCTCTACGATTCAGTATGCGCATGCGGAAATGTCCGGTCAATGCCGCAACGGTGCTATCGAACCCTCGGTGCCTGATTGGTAATCCCCAACCTTTGAATCAACAGATCCCATCGTATTTGCAACAAATCCGAATCATCGCGCATCCTAACCTTAACGGGCAGCCGCCTCCTAAACCCCTTCCTGCTCCCCTTTTATCAGCCAGGATGCAATCGCTGATCCGAATCACACAGAACGAGAGACTCTTATGCGCAACACAGGATCCACTCGACCATCAAATTGGCCCACAACGCGCCGCACACTTGCGGCCGCCGTGCTCTTCTCGGCCACAGCGTGCGCTTGCATTTCGGCGTCTGCCCAGGTCGAGGCCAGCCCGGTAGCTCCTCCGAATGCCACGGCAAGTACCCTTCCAGCAGATAACGCCTCGCTCAACCTGCCGGAAGCCCCCGGCTACTCGGCACACGACGCGATCGCCAACAGTAGCTCCAGCAGCGTCGGTGAAGCTTTGCCCGCGTCTTCTACCGAGAAGTTCTCCTCGCCGGCAGCATCCTCCGCACAAGCGCCGGGCACCCCTGCTGAGGCAACAAGATCCCAGCGTTATCCCATTCCGGGCCAGACCGCTCCCGTCCTTACCGCGGGAGATAAGGTCCGCATGGGATTGACCGGCGCGTTCAGTTACACCACAATCATCGGCTGGGTTGCGTCTGCGGGATACGAGCAGCTCACCAACGGCAGTCCCAACTTCGGCACCGATCGCGGAGCCTTCGGCCAGCGCTTGTGGAGCTCTGCGGCCCGAGCCACCAGTGAGAATCTGCTCGCCGACAGCGTATTCGCCCCCATGTTCCACGAAGATCCCCGGTACTACAGCCTCGGCCCGACGCACAAGTTCTTTCCCCGGCTGGTCTACTCCGCCACACGATCAATCATCACGCGTTCGGACAGCGGCGCTGCCGTCCCCAATTTCTCCCAGATCTTGGGCAACGCAGGCGGCGCAGCCCTCACTTACGCCTATTACCCGCAGGTCAATCGCACCGCCAAAGATACCGCGGAAACCTTCGGTAGCTCCCTCGGTGGCACTGCGCTAGGCGACGTCATCGCCGAATTCTTTGGCCACATCCTCTTCAACCGCGACAAAGATTGATAAGCCCTCAGCATCGTAGTCACATAGCACATCTCACAAAATAAGTAAATACCCGACAAGTCTTCTTCCGCCGATCCGTCTCTCGGGCTATATATAAGTCTGAGGCGAGCAGCCCCCATGCGAAAGATCATGCTGTCTTCCGCGTTGTTCCTCGCCGTTTTGGCGCTGCTTCCCCTGCCCGCTGCCGCACAATCGCAAATCCCCCTGCAAATCCAGCCGCCGTCGTCCCTCCAGCCTGCCATCGAAGCATCCCTGATCAAGCCGGCGTTCGCGTTCACGCCTTCGCCATCACCGGCCGGCTTCACCCTGGCGTCGCTGCCCATGGCCCCCAGCGCCTCCCGCTCGGCTGAGTTCGCCGCCATCTTCGCCTTGCCCTGCAGCACCCGCTCCATCTTCAATCGCGGCCCTGATGTGGACAGCGCCGACGGTACCCGCGAACCCTGCGTCGCCTCTCCGAACCCGTACGTCCGCTTCCTCGACAACACCACCGCGGTCCCGCTCAGTCCAGCGCAGAAAGCCCGCCTCGCAGTCCGCAATCTCACCGATCCCGGCAACCTGGCTACCATCACCTACATCGCCGCCCTCAACGTCGCCATCAACTCGCACACCGCCTACGGCCCTGGCGGCATCGGCTTCGCCAGGAATGCCGGCTACAGCCTGTTGCAGGATGCGACCGGCGAGGCTTTCGGCACATTCCTCATTCCCTCGATCGCCCACGAAGACCCGCACTATCACCGCATGCCACACGCGAGCATCCTCCGCCGAGTGCTTCACGCCGTCTCCCACACCGCCATTGCGCAGAGTGACTCCGGCACCTCCGTGCCCAACTTCGCCAGCTTGCTGACGTACCCCATCGCCGCGGAAATCGGCAACCTATACGTTCCCGGCATCAATGGCAACGGTCCCTCGACGGTCCGCCGCATCATGTTCGGATACGCCGCCGACCCGGTCGACAACCTCATCACCGAGTTTCTTCCTGACTTCGCCCGGCGCATTCACATCCGCGTCATCTTCGTCCAGCGAGTCCTTAATCCCATCTCCCGCGACCAATACTCCATCCCGTAGCTCAGCGCAGAGCAACGGAACCATCATGAGCCATCCACGCCCGCGCGCACCTGCCAACAAGTTGTCATCCTGACCCTTCTATTAAGATGTCATTCTGAGCGCAGCGAAGAATCCCCGCATTTTGCTCGCTGTGCAACAATTCGGACTGTGTCATCGCCAATCTCGCTTGAAACGGCTATCCCGTCGGAACTAGACCCCTCTGCTGAGCACCGCAGTCCGGCCGTGGCGCTGCTCCTCTCAATACTTTTTCCAGGTTTGGGTCATCTCTACATCGGCCTTTGGCAACATGCAAAGTGGCTAATTGTGTGTCAAGGCATCGCTCTTGCCGTCGTGACCTATGGAAGCGGCACCCTGCACGGCCAAGCCATTCTGATGGTCCTCGTTGTGTACTGGTTCGCAATGGCGGACGCGTATTTTTCCGCGCGCGAATGGAATGCAGGTGCCACGTCTCTCCTGACAGGGGCTAATCCACGTATCGCCGCAATGCTGAATCTTCTCACCAAGGGTTTTGGATACTTTTACCTCGGAGACCGAACGAAAGGCATTCTTTGCTTCTTTGCAGTCAGTGCTGTGCAAGTCGTCCTCCTGCTCCGAACGAACGTCTGGACCTCAATTCTCGCCATCACACTCCAGATCGCCATTGCCGCCGACGCTTATCGCGTTGCTCGTGAGCGCCTGCTCGCAAGCTACCCGGAACTTGATCAAACAGACCACGGACAACCGGGCGCAATCGAACGGGCAAACCCCGGAGGCCTTCTGCCGGCTGCGGCGTCGGCTATTTTCCTGATTCTTGGAATATCGACAGTCGTCGGTTTTGGCGCTCTTCGTGCTTTGAGCGGCCATTCGGTGAACGCAAAGGGAATCTTGGAGCAAGGTCCTTTCGGACTCTTATATCGCAATCCGACTGAGCACATCGAACTAACCGCCCCTGCAAGCTGGGAATATAGTCGTCCCAAGGACACCCTCGTTCAACTTTCCGGCGAGGAAGGCTGCTCCATTATCGTGATCGAGCAATTTGCCATCTATGCGGTGGCCAGCACCATCGACGCCAACAAAGCGCAGGTTCGCGAAACCCACTCCGACGCCGAGATCACGTCTTCGCACGCAATTCTCAATGGCCATTCAGCCCAAAGTTTTGAGGCATCCTTCACGAATCGCGCCCGCCTATTGATCCATCAGCGCTACATCGTGCGTCGCCGCAGCCTGAAAGTTCTCTTCTTCATTGAGACCTGGTCGAGCCCCGAGGAACGACAAATTATCGATGGCATAGAAAAAACTGTTCGAATCTGAGCCCCATGAGTCGGATACCCGACCCTCCGTTCACCGCCCCCTTTCCCCATTCAATGCATGATCCTGCCGTTCGGTAATCACTCCTTCGATTACCTGCGTTACCCCGATACTCTTACTTCTGGAGAGCATCTTACTTGCCATTGGCATGATTGTCTGAGATTTACGTTCATCCCGTTACACTTCGACTAATGCTTCGTTAAACGTTGTGGATGAACTCAGGCCCAGTACATCGAGACTTCCGGCCCCGTATGACCAACATTCTTTAGGAGAGAAATCACACATGGCAAAGCGCGCAAAGGTATTTGAAAAAGCTCTGGTTCAAGTCGCAAAGGGTGGATGGGTCATCTACAACGGACTCAACTCCATGGTCAGCGATAGTCCCAGCTTTACGCCCAAGTGGAGCGACAAGCCGCTGCTGAAGTCTTACGAAAAAGAGAAGCCCCCCTTGGGCTGGCCCCGCACCACCGACTCGCTCTGTCCCAAGTGCGTCCCAGAAATCCGCCAGCAGATCGTAGACGGCAAGCTGCCGCACGAGATCCTGCTTAATGAAAAGGTTGGCGAGATCAAGGCGCAGATCATTGAGCGCGACGGCAAAATCCTGATGGTCAAGGATTGCCCCATCCACGGTCACTTTGAAGATGTTATGTCCATTGACCCCGCCTTCTTCAAGCACCTCGAAGAGGTTTTCCCCGGCCGCGACATTCGCGCTCACAACGATAAAGGTCTCCACAACCACGGCACCTCCACCGTCACTCACGGCCGCGGCTCGGTCCTGACCATCGACCTCACCAATCGTTGCAACATGATGTGCGACCCCTGCTTCATGGACGCCAATCAGGTCGGCTTCGTCCACGAACTCACGTGGGACGAGATCAAGACCATGCTCGACAACGCCGTCACCATCAAGCCGCGTCGCCAGATGTCCGTTCAGTTCTCCGGCGGCGAGCCCACCCTTTCTCCTTACTTCCTTGACGCCGTCGCCTACGCGCGCAAGGTCGGCTACACCAGCGTTCAGGCTGCCACTAACGGCATCGAGTTCGCCAAGTCGAAGGAGTTCGCCAAGGCCGCCGCCGAGGCCGGCCTGCGCTATGCCTACCTCCAGTTCGACGGAATCGGCAACGCCGCCAACTCGCATCGCAAGGTCGGCAACGCATTTGATGTCAAACTCCAGGCCATCCATAACCTCTACGAGGCTGGAGTCGACATCGTCCCCGTCACCACCATCATCAACGGCATCAACAACGAGCAGGTTGGCAACATCATCCAGTTCGCGCTGGACAACCCGAAAAAGATCAACTTCCTTTCTTTCCAGCCGGTCAGCTTCACCGGCCGCGACGAAGCCGTTTCAGATGAGCGTCGCGCCGCTCAGCGCTACACGCTCAGCCACATGGCCCACGACGTCAAGAATCAGACCGGCCTCGGCGAGCCCACGCGCGACTGGTTCCCCATCTCCTTCATGTCCACCTTCTCCGACTGGGCCGATCTCGTTCACGGTCCCGACCGCGACTGGGGCCAGCTCTCCTGCGGTTGCCACCCGAACTGCGGAATCTCTATGGCGCTGATGATCGACAAGGAGACCAAGGAAGCCGTACCGGTCACAGCCTTCATCAACGCAGACCGCCTGGCCAAGGACATTGCCCGCGTCAACGATGCAGCGCGCGGCAAATTCCTCACCATGCTCGGCGCGTCGCTCGCGCTCATCCGCAACTACAAGCCGGACATGGCGCCCACACACTTCAAGATCAAGGATCTGCTCACCAAGTTTGACAAGAGCTTTGGAGCATCCGGACGCGACTACGGCAAGGTCACCGCCGACCGCACCATGGAAGATATTACGAAGCGCCGCGGCGATCGCTGGAACTTCCTCTTCATCGCTGGCATGTGGTTTCAGGATCTCTTCAACTACGACTTCCGCAGGACGGAGCAGTGCATCATTCCGTACGCCACGCAGGAAGGCGAGATTTCCTTCTGCGCCTACAACACCGGCGTGGGCTGGCGCAACATCATCGAAAAGATGCACATGACCTCCACGCTCACCAAGTGGTACGAGGAGCATGGCCGTCACGAGATCTTCGCCGGCGGCAAGAAGGTTGGCCTGGACACCGCGGACAAGTATGATCTGGTGCTCAACCAGTCCCACATCGACGCGGCTGCCAACGATACGTTCGAGAAGAGCGGCATCGCCAAGAATGCCCGCGAAGAGAAGATCCGAGCACGCGATGCGAAGCTGAAGCTGGACGCCGAAAATGCCCGCATGGCCAAGCTCTACCGCAAGGAAATCCTCCAGGAACCAGACGCCCCCGCAGGCTTCATCTCACTTGGTGAAATCAAACCCGCTGCCTCCGCAGCCAAAGTCGAAGAGACCGTAGCTGGCGATTGAGCAATCCGCATCATCAGCAACACGAAGGCCGCCATTGCTGGCGGCCTTCGTGCGTACATAATACCGAATATGCGATCAAACCAAATCATCTCGTATATCGAAATGTGTAATCGCGAGGATCTGTCGTTGCAACGCGGGATGAACTTCACCGCCGGGTGCCGGGTGCCCCATTCATGACAGCTTCCCGTCATGAGTGGGGTCTCCACCTTAGAACTCAACAAACTCTACACCCAGCCGCGCGAAGTTCTTTCGATTTAAAGTGGCAACGAATCATTCCGTTATCCTCGGCGATGGCGGGCGATCAGAGTATCCATCGCGCTTGGAGAGAATCGTTTTTCTCGGCTCGTGCCATCAGACTGCCGTACCTCCTGGCAACGCCCAACCCGACACTGACCACGCGGTTGAAAAAGTGCATGCAAAGATCGCCTTCCACCCATTCCTCTAAATTCGTTCGCCGCTTGCCCGCCGGCAGAAGGTGAATTCCGTGCCAAAGCTCGGCATACGTGATGTCGCTAATGTACATCTCGCGGTCATCGGCGCGCTGCATCCAGGCGTCCACGCGAGGATTGGGAGGCAGCTTCCTAGATTTCGAGACGACGTCCGTGTCCAGTAGGTATTCAGAGTTCGACCTTCCGCGCCCTTAATCGCGACCTGCGCAGATCGATGCCAGAGCCGATGGCCAGCGAACTCTTGGAAAATTAAGACATGATTCGGGTATTCGCTCCGGCGTACGGTTCATCTTCTCCCACCCCTCGGGCGAGATGAGTAGTGCGACCTGTTTGCCGTGCCGAGTAATCTCCTGCGGCCCCTTCGTCTGGGCGCTTTCGACGACCTCGCTCGCCTTCGCCTTCACTCCGCAATACCCCAGCTCACCATCGCACACCCCCAAAAATGACCAGCATAGTCATTTTTCCCTTTACTGCTCCCCATACTTCTTTGCCAGCATCTTCCGCGTGTGCCGAGCATGGCATTTCATCGCGGGCGTGCCGTCCCATAGAAACCGCTCCACCAGCGCATCCGCCTCGTCTCGAAACGTAGCATCTCGCAGGGCCAACGTCCCCAACCCCTCAATGGCCGGGCAGCGAACTACATTGCTTTCATCTTCCGCCAGCAGCGGCATCACGCGCGCCGCTCGCATCCGCTGCGTTGGAGTTTGCGCCACCCGGGGCACCACCAGTCCCAAATGCCACCGCGTCCGAACCTCCTCTACAGGCAGCGACTCGCGCAGCCCAGCCAACTCGTCCGCAAACTTTTCCAGCAAGCCCGGATCCCGGTCCGTGACTCGACGCGCGGTATCTACCGCCCGTTTTCTCACCGCCACATCGTCGCCGAACAACTTGCGCACCAGAGCACGCACTTCGGCCTTATCGTGGCCGATCTCGCCTGCCTATTGACGAGCTTCCGGCAACCCGAACCGCTTCACCCGCGGCTGCTCCGCCACTCGCGTCATGCCGTGAAGTATAGAGCCACGCTCCCAGGAGGCTATCGGGAGACGGCGTCGAAGGGGAGGTACAGGATGAAAGCGGTTCCGGATGCACCCGGGCGCCGGCTGGTGCGGACGGTGAGGCTGCCCTTGTGACGTTCGACAATCTCCTGGCTGATCCAGAGGCCAAGGCCGGTGCCGCTGAAACCTTTGGTGGTAAAGAAAGGTTCGAAGATTCTTGCCAGGGTTTCGGCCGGAATGCCGGGACCAGTATCGGCGACGGTGATGGCGAGGCCTTTGGCGCCGGTGCGATGATCGCGGGTCTCGCGGCTGCGAAGGTAGAGGCGTCCTCCGTCGGGGTGCATGGCGTCGATAGCGTTGCTGATGAGGTTGCTGATGACTTGGCGGATTTCACCTTCATAGCATTCGACCGGCCGGTGCGCGCGCTTGCGTTTACCGACGGTGATGTTGGAGTTGATCAGGCGTCCCTGGAAGATGTTGAGGACTCCGCCGATGAGTTGATCGCAGCTGATTTCGGAAGGGTGCGTGGTCTGCTTATAGAAGCGCAGGGTCTGGTTGGTGATAGCGGAGACGCGTTGCAGTTCTCGCTCGGCCATATCCAGATACTCTTGAACCTCGGGCGTGGGATTGCTGCCTCGCGCCAGGTAAAGGAGGTTGGTCACGGACTCGAGCGGGTTGTTGATTTCGTGGGCGATGGAGGCTGCGAGGCGGCCTACCGCAGCCAATTTTTCCGACTGAATTAGCGCGACTTCGGCCTGCTTCTGGCGGGTAATCTCGGCGGATGCGGCGGCGATGGCCACGACGGTTCCGTCGGGACCGAAGATGGGCATGTAGTCTATGGTCCAGAAGCGCTTAATTCCGGGCGAGGCGGAAAGCTCCCCTTCGACCAGTCCTCCAACTACGGGCTGACCGGAAGCGGCGGTCTGGAGCGCTTTGAGCAGGCCGGGGATGCCGCCGGCCACGTCGCTGACTTTGGAGCCGACCACTTGCTCCGAGGGGAGGCCCAGGATCTCGCAAAGTTTTTGATTGACGCGGAGGTAACGGAAGTCGGTGGCGTCGATCAGGGCCATGGCAATGGCAGCGTTGTTATAAATGGCTTCGAGTTCGGCGAAGCGTGCGCGGAGCTCGCGCAGGAGGCGCTCCTGCTGACGCTCGAGCGCACGCTTTTCGCTGACGTCGCGAAAGGTAAGCACGATGCCGGAGAGTTCGCCGTACTCATCGGGGATTGGGGCGCCGCTATCGTCGATGTAGATTTCCGTGCCGTCATGGCGGATGAGGATGGTGTGATTCGCGAGGGCAACGGCAGCGCCAGTGCGTCTGACCTTGGCGACTGGGCTCTCAATGATCTCTCGGGTCGATTCGTTGACGATGTGGAAGACTTTGCCGAGGGGTTGGCCGAGTGCGTCCGCCTCCAACCATGCTGTGAGCTTCTCGGCGACTGGGTTCATGCGGGTGATGCTGGCGTCAGCGTCGGTGACAATGACAGCATCGCCAATGCTCTGCAGGATGCGGTTGGAACGAACCTCGCTCTCGTGTAGCTTGCGCGCGGCGGTAACCTCTCCAGTGACGTCATGCAGCGGGCCGAAGAGGCCGACGATCTTTCCATCCTCAAAGATGGGGTTGAAGGAATAATTGATGTAGTGATCCTGCATTCCCTGCTCGGTAGGCAGGGGAACGAGGAGTTTTTCGTAGAAGGAGGTCTCGCCAGTCGTGTAGGCCTTTTCAAGTAGTGGGCCGACTACGTGCCAGGACTCACCATAGACCGTGCGGGCTGCCTTGCCGAGTGCCTCAGGATGGCGCGGACCAGGAAGGGGACGATAGGCGTCGTTATAGATCAGGATGAAATCCGGACCCCACATGAGTCGAGCGGGTGAAGTCGAACTCAGCGTGAGGTTGACGATGGTGACAAGTTCGATGGACCAGGAATCGATGGGGCCGAGCGGCGTGGAGGCCCAGTCGTAGTCTCGTACCCGGTCGGCCATCTCTCCACTGCCGATGATCCGGTTGGGCGGTTGGGCCGGCGAGCCCTGCTGGATCTGTGTGGATCGACTCGACTGCATAAACTGCATTTTCTCTTTAGGGTGTTCGGCTAGGCAACTCGTGTCGGAAATCTAAGGGTGTATTACAGTGGATGCACTTTACCGCCTATTGGGTGGTCTGGGAGACTATATTGCCCACCGATATTGGTGGAGGAACTGACGGCCGGGCTAGGCAATCAATCGATTGAAAAGCTATTCAGGAGGCGAGTGAAGATGCAGCCGCCTTGGGCACCTGGAAACATCCATTCATGCGAGGGTGGAGCCGCTGGCCAGCAGGGAGTGCAGGGTGACGTCCTCGAGGAAGGTTATTTCGAGGCGGAGAGTGACGATTTGGTCGGTGGTAAGGCGGAGGTGCTTGCGACGGGTGCAGAGTTCGGTGAAGGCTTCATGGCCGGAGCGGGTGAGTTCGATTCCGGTGGCCAGAATGGCGGCATAGAGGTCGAGGACGGCGTGGAGCTGGATCTCGACGCGGAACTCCATGTTGGTCGGCGAGAGAGTCTTGCGATCGTGGATCCAGCCGCCGGAGTTGCTGAACGCGCTGACAAGCTCCGGCAGCAGGCCGTAGCGCTGCTCATAGGTGAAGGCGTGGATTTCAAGTGATTCCATTTGGATCGTGTGCCGCCTGTGCTGTTCATCGGAGGCTTGTGGTCAGGGCGTGATATGCGCGGGGGTACATGGGTCACGTGACCAGGACGATGTTCGTAGTTCGTTCTTCGATACCCGCGAGTATCGAAGCGCGTCATTCGCAAACAACGGACAACGTTCAGCTCTCCATGATGACGACGGCCAGGGCGGTGTCGCGGCTGTGGGTCAGCGAGAGGGAGATGCGGGTGACGCCGAGGGTGCGGGCGCGGTCAGCGGCGCGGCCGGTGAGCTTTAATGAGGGCTTGCCGCTGGGTTCGCGGGCGACTTCGACTTCCAGCCAGGTAACGCCGTGGCTGATGCCGGTACCGAGTGCCTTTGCGCCGGCCTCCTTGGCGGCGAAGCGGGCGGCAAAGCTCTCGGCAGCGTTCTTCTTGCGCTGGCAGTATCGGATCTCGCTGGAGGTGAAGATGCGCTGCAGGAAGCGCTCGCCGAATCGGGCGATACTCTGCTGGATGCGCGCAATCTCCATTAAATCAGTCCCAACACCGACGATCATTCGCAATCCTTTCCGAAACTCTGGGCAGGGTTTCCGCATCCATCCATATACGGTCTCATAGCCGGGTGCGGAGTGCGGGCCTGGAATGGTAACCTCACTATCAAGCTCTTTATGACAGCTTGAACCGTTGAATTTAATTGTGTTCTGCCAGAAGCATTGAGGAGAGCTATGCCCAGCCAGCAGGAGGTCCGATGGTCACAACTGAAGGTTGGGGTAATCGTGCTGGCGGCGGTGGTAATCCTGACCACGCTGCTGTTCCTAATGACGAGTTCCTCGGGGCTCGGACTGTTTTCGCGCAAAGTGACGGTGACCACTTACTTTGAGAACTCTGCCGGCCTGAAAAGCGGTGCGGCTGTAACCCTGCAG
This sequence comes from Granulicella sp., assembly GCA_025357875.1. Classification (GTDB taxonomy): domain Bacteria; phylum Acidobacteriota; class Terriglobia; order Terriglobales; family Acidobacteriaceae; genus Edaphobacter. Next base: position 6,340 of record JANYLK010000126.1, on the reverse strand, counting down.
GGCGTCACTATCGGGACCGTGAAGAGCATCGCGGTGACCACGGCGCCAGAGCGAAAGCTAACCCCGGTGCAGGTGGTGATGAAGCTTGACACGAAGTATCAGAACGATCTGCACACCGATTCGACCGCGGCGCTGACTACGGTTGGTGTGCTCGGCGATACCGTGGTTGACATCAACAGCCAGGTTGCGACCGGGCCGCAGCTGCAGGATGGGGCGATCCTGAATACGCTAGAGACACCGAGCATCACCGACGTGGTGAAGGCCAGCCAGGGCACTATCGAGAACGTGAATACGATTCTGGCGAAGTTGAATACGGTGGTCGACAACCTGCAATCGGGCAAGGGATCCTTCGGCCAGTTGCTGGTGAATCCGGAACTGTACAACAAATTTGTGGCGACGATGGACGATGTTCAGAAAACGACCGCCAAGCTGAACCAGCCAGACAATACACTTGGAAAATTTCTGAACGACAAGGGTGCGATGTACGACCGGGTGGACGGTACGCTCGGCCGGGTGGACGATTTGACCAAGGGCATTCAGGCCGGCAAGGGAACGCTGGGCAAGGTATTGACGGATGAATCGCTCTACAACAATCTCAACAAGTCGGTCGGTCATCTGAACTCGATTCTTGCGGAAGCCGATTCGGGTAAGGGCGGCCTCGGCATCCTGGTGAAGGATCCGAAGTTCGCCAAGGAGTTGAGCGATACCATGTCGCAGGCGAACCAGTTGATGGCGGGGATCAATCAAGGCAAGGGGACGCTGGGCAAACTGATGGCCGATGACACTGCCTACGCCAACGTGAACAAGTTGCTGATCGAGAGCACCAACCTGGTGACGACGATTCGGCAGGACCCGAAGAAGTACCTGACCATACACCTGAAGATTTTCTAGTCGGCGCTCTGGTCAGGCGATTGCCGATCGGGAGCCGATTGAATCAGTCCCCCCCCACCCCTTTATCAACCTAAGCTTATGAAATATAATGAGATAGGTCCTGAGTCAAGTTTCATTGACTACCCCTCTTTTCGGATAAGAAAAGGCCCGGCGTGCCGCCGGGCCTTGGAGTTATGTACTGCTTTAATTGTACGCGTTTGACCCAAACTGTTAGGCCAACTATTTTGGACTAGTTTCTGTAGTGAAATGAGTTAGTTGGCGCGTTTTACACCGAATTTGGGGGTTGACACGATTGTGGGTCAGTCGGTCATGGCGTCGGGGCTTACACAGGATCATGGGATTGGAGTGGGAGGGGAAATTCGGGGATTCTTCGCTGCGCTCAGAATGACAACGGTCGCATGTAGCAGCTTGACAGCGGTCGCAGGTAGCAGCAGTCCCAATGACAGCGTTAATGGTGATGCCCTTCCCAGGAGCAACCCCACGATCGACGACCGATAATACAGCTCGTCGAGCATGGGGCACCCGGACCAACTACGCAGTTGTGGTCTCCGCAGATATACGAGATATTAGTTGCAAGGTGAATTAATGCGTCTGCTCCGGGTCCCGGCCTCTCTCCTTCTTTCCGCCCTCCTTCTATCTGCAAACATCTGCCGCGCGCAGGCGATTGTGTTCGACGATGCGCTGCCCACCGCAGCGCCTAAGTCGCCGGTCAGCTTGGATCTTTCAGGCATCGACAAGATGGCCGATCCTTGTAGTGACTTCTATCAATACGCTTGTGGCAATTGGAAGAAGGCGAATCCCATTCCCGCGGATAAGGTTCGCTGGGGACAGTTCGACGTGCTGCGCGACCGCAACGACTACCTTCTTTATCTTGACCTGAAGTCTGCGGCAGCTGCGCCGAAGAACGCGTTGCAGACCAAGTACGGCGATTATTTTGCTGCTTGTATGAATGTGGATGCGGCGAACAAGATGGGAGTGAAGCCAATCCAGCCGGAGCTGGATGCGATTGCAGGCATCGCGGACAAGAAGCAGCTTGCGGCGCTGGATCTTGAGGCTGGGCGGCGTTTTCAAGGCCCGCTGCTGTTCCGCGTCGAGGTGGAGCAGGACCAAGTGGACGCGTCCAAGCAGATTCTCGCGACTGGCCAGGGAGGACTCGCGCTGCCCGATCGTGACTATTATCTGAATGACGACGACCGAAGCAAGACGATTCGCACGCAGTATGTGGAGCATTTGACGAAAATGTTCTCGCTGCTCGGGGACTCGCCGGAGAGGGCTGCGGTCGAGGCTGCGGATGTGATGCGCATTGAGACCGCGCTGGCAAAGGGCTCAATGGGCCGCGTGGAGATGCGCGATCCCGTCAACCGATATCACATCATGACGGTGGATCAACTGCAGGCGCTGGCGCCGGATTACGATTGGAAGCACTCGCTGGATGGGCAGGGGTTGGGTACGGTGCCGACGCTGGATGTGGTGTCGCCTGGCTTCGTAAAGGCGGTAAACGCGGTGGTGACGAACGAGCCGCTGGAAGCGATCAAACACTACATGCGATGGCGCACGCTGCACTTTTCCGCGCCTATGCTTTCGGACGCGATCTCGGCAGAGAATTTCAACTTCTTCCAGGCGACTCTGAATGGTCAGGTCGTACAGGCTCCGCGTTGGAAGCGATGCACGCGCAACACGGATGGTGCGCTGGGTGAGGCGGTTGGGCAGGACTGGGTGAAAGAGAATTTTCCACCGACTGCGAAGGCCAATATGGACAAGCTGGTGACTGCGCTGAACACCGCGCTGGCCGAAGACATCAAGGCGTTGCCATGGATGAGCGATGCGACCAAGGTGGAGGCGAAGGCCAAGCTGGATGCGTATCAGCGCAAGATCGGCTATCCGGATAACTGGCGCGACTATAGTTCGCTGACGGTGAAGCGTGACGATGCAGTGGGCAACTCCATGCGCGCGGTTGAGTTTGAATGGAAGCGCAACCTGGCGAAGCTGGGCAAGCCGGTCGACAAGATGGAGTGGGGCATGACTCCCCCCACCGTGAATGCGTATTACAGCGGGCAGCAGGTCAACATCAACTTCCCTGCAGGCATTCTGCAGCCACCTTTCTATGATGACAAGATGGATGCGGCGGTGAATTTTGGTGCAATCGGTGTGGTGATCGGGCACGAGATGACGCATGGCTTTGACGATCAGGGAGCGAAGTTCGACCGGCACGGCAACATTCACAACTGGTTTACGAAGGAAGATCTGGCTCAGTTCAACGAGCGGACGAAGTGTGTTGCGGACGAGTATTCGGGCTTCGAAGTTGCGCCTGGGCAGAACCTGAACGGGCGGCTAACGTTGGGAGAGAACGCGGCCGACAATGGCGGCATTCGTATTGCGTTCCAGGCGTTGCAGGAGTCACTGGCGAAGGATGCGGCGGCCGGAGAGCCAGGATACGTCAATGGAAAACGGGATGGCTTTACCCCGGAGCAGAGATACTTCCTTGGCTTCGCGCAGGTGTGGTGCGAGAACGTGCGCGAGGCGAATGCGCGGGTGTTGGCGAAGACCGATCCGCACAGTTCCGGTGAATGGCGCGTTAAAGGGACGGTTGAAAATTTTCCGGAGTTTGGTAAGGCGTTTGGGTGCAAAGTTGGGCAGCCGATGATGCCGGTTAAGTCGTGTCGGGTATGGTAGAGGCGCGTTTGAGGTAACAGGTTCGAGGATTTTGTGATGCGGAGTTTGCAAAAACTTGTGTAAGCCGCTGTGCATCCTTCCGATCTCATCGGATAACACATTTGCTTCGGCGCATTGTTCAGCCTTGCATAAAACCGAGCCGCTTGGCGATGACAAGCTGGGTTTGAAGTTCATCGTTCGAGCCTTGCGACACGGGGACGAATCTGGCGTAATCTTTACGACTGCGACGGCCCCATCCCTCTCGGCGGTATTGCTCGCGATGAAAACTGATGCTCTACGCATCTGCGAACTTAGCCGTCATTCCGGACGCAACAGAGCTCTCGGCTAGTCGATTATTGTTTCTGTGAGATCGATGGACCTCTGCCAGATCTTGAGGTCGCGATAACTATTCGACATAGGGGCAAGTCGAAGAAACTGCTGTCAGGCCGCGATGTGTGTCGGCGGACACTGTCTAGTTCCTCGTATCTCGAACCTCGTATCTCGAACCTCGGAACTGTTTGCGGCTGAAAGTGGCGCAAAGTCGCGGCAGCTTCTACAATAAGGTGTAGGAATCGTATCCCCAAAGAGTTGCTCGCAGCACAGGGCGTGTCGCAGTGAGACCGTCAGCGAGGATTAAGGAAGCACATGACGTTGAGCAGGATTGGCCGGATCTCGAAGGCCTTCGTACTATCCATGGCAGTAGTGCTGGGCATGTCGGCGTGCGGTGGTTACACAGTCGGATTCATGTGGGTTCTCGGCACGCAGTACAACCAGATTTCCGGCTTCAAGATTGACGACTACACGGGTAATCTGACGAACATGGTGAACTCTCCCTACTCGTCGGGGGGGACCAACCCGGTGTCGATCGCGGTGCGCACTGGTGGTAATTTCGTGTTCGTCGTGAACAAGGGAACGGTCAAAGCCAACGGCGCGAGCAATGGCGACGGCAATGTCGCGGTATTTGCTGTGGGGCAGGACGGGATTTTGACCTTCCAGGCGAGCTACAGCACGGCGGGCAATACTCCGGTGTGGGCTGCGTCGGACGGATCGGGAAGCTACCTGTACGTTCTGGATGCTCAGGCGCCGGACTTTGCGACCACCGGCAATGGGGACATCACCGTATTCGGAGTGGATGGAAACACGGGACGGCTGCAGTTGGTGCCGAACCAGTTGATTAAGGATAGCCAGGGGCATCAACTCAACTACTTTGAGGTTGGTCCGGTGCCGACCATGCTTCGTGTCGGCGGTAATTGCGTGTACTCGCTGGATTCTGGCGATCAGACGATCTATCCGTATGGGATTGGCAGCAACGGACAGCTTGTCGTCGAGGTGAATTCGAGGGTGAAGACGGGCACGGTCAACATGACGTCGATCAACGTCACCGGTAACAATATTTATCTGACGGATGCGGGAACGAACAAGATTATTCCGTACACGGCCGGTAGCGGCTGCTCGCTGGCTGCGCAAGTTGACGGTGCTGTGAACAACCTGCCGCTGACGGAGAATCCGGTGTACTCCATGACGGATTCGAGGAACAAATTTCTATACGTGTTGAATCACGGCACGACCAACTCGAACAAGGCGAACAGCACGATTTCGGCATTTGTGATCGAGTCGACGGGCGCGCTGGTACCGATTTCAGATCCGCAGAATCCGTATCCCGTCGGCAGCGGGCCGGTATGCATGGTGGAAGATCCTTCCAACCAGTATGTGTACACGTCGAACTTCAACGACAGCACGGTGACCGGCAAATATATCAATCAAAATACCGGCCAGCTCTCGGCTCTGTCGCGGGGCTCGCAATTTCCTGCGAGCGGGCAGCAGTCGTGTCTTGCCGTGAGCGGGAACGTCAACTAAGGCGAAATCCCCATTTTGCAGCGACCTTTCTCCGGACAGGTATTTCGGACAGGCCTTTATCGAACAGACGTATTTCGGACGGGATCAGGGCGGAAAACTTGTTTGCCTCGGAGCTATTGAATCGCATGAAGTTTAAACCGATGGGCCGCGTGGTAAAGGCCTCGATGTTGTCCTTGGGCGTGGCGCTCGGAGTTTCGGCGTGCAGCAACGACTACACGGTGTCGTACGTGTACATGACGACGTCGAAGGCGCTGCCGCATGGGCTGATCAACGCCTACCAGGTGGACTATCAGTCGGGGTTACTGCGGCCGCTTGCCGATTCGCCGGTAGATGCGGGCGGACGAGACACGGTTGCAATCGTGGTCGCGCCAAGCAACCTGTTCTTGTATACCGTAAATAATTTTGACTCTGCGGTCACTGAGTTCGCGATTGGCACGGACGGAAAGCTGTATCCAGAAAACACCTACAACATTGCGGGAAGCCTGCCTACGGCGGCGGCGATCGACGCGGCGGGCAAATTCCTCTACGTGACGTTCACGTATCAGAACAATCCGGATGGCTCGCAGTTATATTCGCCAGCGAATCCCGGGCCGGGCGGTATCAGCGTCTTCCCAATCAAGGCGGATAACTCGCTGGGCAAGCCCTTTACGGTGAATACGGGCCGCAATCCTATGGGGATCGCAACCAGTCCTACGGGCAATTACGTTTACGTGATTGAGCAGGATTTGGCGAGCTCGGCGAATTTGCTGGGCTTCTCGGAGAATACGGCCAACGGTGCGCTGACTCCTTTGGCGGGAGTGACCATTGTTCCCGGAAATGCGCCTTCGGTCGGATTTCCTACCGGATCGAATCCGGCCGGGATCCTTGAAGACAAGACCGGGACACATCTGTACGTCACGGACCAGACGCTGAACCAGGTGGCCACATACGCTGTATCAGC
>JANYLK010000045.1 GCA_025357875.1 Granulicella sp. | reverse complement strand
AAGACTTTGATCGCTGCGTACAAGGATATTCGCGAGACGGTGCAGCATGGCTCGCTTTACCGGCTGGTCTCACCGCGCGAGAATAGCGAAGTATCCGTCACCGAGTCAGTCTCGATCGATCGTCACCAAGCTGCGTTGTTCGCATTTCTGCACTCGAGCCAGATGGGCTACCCATTCCCACGCGTCTTTATGAGAGGACTTGATCCACAACAAATCTACCGCATCACACCGATCTCCGGAGTTGCTGCCAAAGACACACCTGCGACGGCGAGCGGCACTTACTGGATGTCACATGGGATCGACGTTGAACTTCGCGGAGATTTACAAGCCGCTGCATTCAAGTTCGAAGCCAGTGCAAACTAGAATTCCGGCCCGTTGGGAAGCGGGCCGGACCTTAGGTTTCAAATCGACAATGAATTTAAACTAGACCGTCTCAAGCGGGACCGCAATCAGCTTGAACTCTACTGTCTGCAAGCCCAAACGGGGATGTTTGGCCGTCAGCTTCACCATACCGCCCTGCTCCTTCGCGCGGACCCACACTGCGCCCGTTCCTCCAACCAACGAGAATGGATTGTCTCCAATTAACTCACCTGGCCCCTCCAGCGTGAAGACGATCGGATCATCCGCGAAGGTGCGGATTGCGCCATACTCATCCGTCACCCGGAAGACGACACGCGTTGCGTCCGCTCCGTCAGCCATCAGACTCCTATCATCCGGCAGCAAGAGGAACTTGCGGTCGACGCCCTGGCCCGATAGCGACTTCGAGATAACCTGCTTACCACCGATAAAGCCGTCGATGCGAAGATCACCCCAGGCAATATCAAATTGCTTGCGGTCGATCTTGCTCAAATCCAGGACGAACGGCGCATACCGCAGGTGATTGAACTCGGTTCTCTCGGGATCAATCTCTGCAACCAGTTTCCATGGATTGCTTTCGAGCGAGGCTTCGCGAAGATAAAACTTAAGATGGTCGCAGTTCGAACACACCACAGCCTTCGTGAAGCCTATCGATTCATCGCCTCGAGCCCAGTGGAACGCAGGCTCCAGCACAATCTCCTCCGATGGGTCGCACTGCGACTTGTAGAAGCCGGCCGCGGCCTTCGGTTCACGGAAGATATCGGTCACACCGTGATAGCAGATACGATCACCCGACCCAAAGTTTCCATGCGTGTTGTAGTCGAATGCGCACCAGCCAATACCACCTGCATACTGCGGATCGGACGCCAGTTGATTATGTATGCGTGCGTGGCGAAGCGTGTGCTCGCGCTGCCGTTCGTCGTCGTCGGTCGTCTTGGTGGGAAACGTGTGCCCGACGAACTCAGTGTTGAGATAGCGAGGATGATTCGGCTTCTTCAACGGGAATCCGAAGTCGTTCATGGTGAACACATCTTCCAGAAACTCCGACTCCTGAAAGTAACGGATTCCACCAGTCTGTCGCGAATCATCGAGAGCATGCGCCAGCGCGTTAGTGCGCGTGTAAAAGCTGTGATCATCGAGCGACTCGTTAATGCGAACACCCCACAGGATGATCGAAGGGTGGTTCCAGTCCCGGCGAATCATTCTGCCAACATTGTCGATCGCGACCTGCTTCCATGGCTCAGGCCCGATATGCTGCCAGCCCGGAATCTCCTCCAGCACCAGCAGGCCGATCTCATCGCAGCGATCGAGGAAATGCCGCGACTGTGGATAGTGCGACGTCCGTACTAGATTGCAGTGAAGTCCCTTGCGCAAAATATCTGCATCCTTGCGCTGCCCCCGCGCCGCCATCGCTTGCCCCACAAAAGGGAAGGTCTGGTGACGATCGAGTCCGCGCAGTTTGACTATCTTGCCGTTAAGCGAGAATCCCTGGTCGGTAAAAGTTGCCTCCCGGAATCCGATCTTGCGGGAGTCATCGTCAACCGCCTTGCCACCTTGAAGCAACCGCACATGCACCGAGTAGAGGTTCGGAGTCTGAATATCCCACAGCTTCGCATTGCCGAACCCGCTCAAAGTAATCGTGTGACGCGCCGGGTCAGTCTTGGACTGCGTACTCGCATAAACCGGGGCCGCGGACTCAGGATCAGCGGCTGCGCCAGGATCAATGGAAGAGCCCAACTCAACTTTTCCGCTATTCTTCGCGACAGTCTTATTGCCATCACGCAGTTCTACTTCGAGCGACAGGTTGGCGCCACCGCCTGTCACAAGGAAGCAATCGACCTCAACCGACGGCGCATCGCTCAGAGGATTCTTCGGCCGCGCAAAGATGTTATCGATGTAATTTGCGCTAACGATGCGGAGGGATACCTCGCGATACAGTCCGCCAAATGTCAGGTAGTCGATCTCATGACCGAAAGGCGGAATATCGGCACGCTCCGTCGAATCGACCTGCACTACGAGGACGTTCTCGCCATCCTGCTTGAGATGGGGTGTCAGTTCAAACGAGAACGGAGTGAACCCGCCCTTGTACTCACCGAGCGCCACACCGTTGATCCATACAGTCGATGCGGTCATCACGCCTTCAAAGTCAACAAAGACGCGCTTACCTCTCGCCGCAGCGGGGTACTTAAAGCGGCGGCGGTAGGTAGAGATGAAGGTATAAGACTTCTCGTCGAAGTTGTGCCAGGGCAGCTGAACGTTTGTATGAGGTACGACGATTCGCTCAAACGATGAATCGTTAAAAGTCGGAGCATGCGCTCCTTCGACCTTCTCTGCCTTGTAACGCCAATTGCGATTGATAGGCAGGATGACACGTGTCTGGTCCGAACCTTCAGCAGCGAAGGCAGTAGAACCATGCAAGGTTGAACCCGCGATGATGGTCCCCGTCGTCTTGATAAAGTCACGCCTAAGCATTGAGAGCCACTCCAGGTTTCTAAATCAGTCTACCAATTAGTTGAATATGACACAGCCTTTCGTCCTCTTCTACGATTGATGGGCTCCGCGGCCTATTTCCATAATTTGCGTGGAGGCCATCGCGTTGTTCTGTAGCAAATCAATGCCTGTGTCCCGCCACGCACTGGTAATGGTTTAGACTCTTCCCTGGTGGGCAAACATCTCGCGGAGAGCCTGCGGCTTATATCCGATCGTAAACACAGTCAGGAAGTGCAGTTATCGCTGGCGGACGGCAGTACGATGCGAGGGAGTGCCCGCGTTATGGACCTTGTCTTCGATGGGAATCTCGGCATCAGTTCTCTCTCAAAGTCAGATCTCAACCTCGACCTCGCCCGCGCTCGAGCGTCGCTGATATCAGCGCAACCAAACTGAGGAAGAAACGTTAAACACCATAGGTACTGTTCATGTTCCTTAGGCGGAACCCTAGGGTTTATGAGCAGGGCTTTAGGTTGTCATCACTTGACGACCGCGCAAATCATATCCGCTTAACGAGCACTCTCTCCTCGAGTGCGCCAAGTTCGAGCAATTCCGAATCGATTGCTATCGGTTGTTCTTTGTCGTACGAGTGGCCGGTCAGGAGACATACCAGATCAGGGCGGCAGTAACTTATGTCACTGCAACCCCACTGGAACTGCTGTTTTATAGAGCTATGAATCCGCTCATCAACGCCATCGACTTCAACGAACGCCCTTTTATCGCAATCTGGGAGGTGACGCAGGCGTGTGATCTGGCCTGTGTCCATTGCCGCGCTTCGGCTCAGCCCAACCGCGATCCGTTGGAACTCACTACCGCGGAGGGCAAAGACCTCATCGATCAGATTGCTGCTTTGAAGGTGCCGGTCTTTGTGCTGACCGGTGGCGACCCCATTAAGCGTCCTGACCTCTTTGAACTCATTGGCCACGCTCGCGAGGCTGGTGTCCGCGTTTCCCTGACTCCAAGTGCCACGCCCCTGTTGACTCGGGAGATCGTCGTCCGCCTCAAACAAACAGGCCTTGCTCGACTTGCTGTGAGCATGGATGGGGCCAGTGCCGCCACTCACGACGCGTTCCGAGGTTTGTCAGGCTCCTTTGCGCGAACACTGGATGCAGTCCGGTGGGCGAATGAGGTCGGGCTGCCGATTCAGATCAACACCACCTTCAGCCGTCGCAATATCGCTGAGATGGATGCCATCGTTGAGTTGATGGAGAAGCTCAACATTACGTTATGGAGTGTCTTCTTCCTCGTGCCGACTGGTCGTGGCAAGCTGAACGATCTCTTGAGCGCCGACGAATTTGAGGAAGTGTTCGCCACAATCTATGACCTCTCCAAGACGGCGAAATTTGATATCAAGACCACGGAGGCCCAACACTATCGGCGATTCCTTCTACAGCAGCGGGTCGCTGAGAGGCAAGCTGGCCTTGGGGCTCTCGCGCCTTCTGAAAGGGCGGCGGATGCCATCGGCAGAGCTCCTCGCGGCCTCAACGATGGCAAAGGCTTCGTATTCATCTCTCACAAAGGCGAAGTGTTCCCGAGCGGTTTTCTTCCTATGTCTGCAGGCAATGTTCGCCATGAGGGATTGGCGGAGATTTACCGGGAGTCACCCTTGTTCATGGGTTTACGAGATACATCAAAACTCGAAGGCAAGTGCGGCGCGTGTGAGTTCAAGGAGATCTGCGGAGGCTCCCGTTCGCGGGCGTTTGCCCTTACGGGCAATCCCAACGCCGAAGAACCTTGCTGCTCCTATGTTCCAAAGGGATATATTCAACCAGCCCAATTCTTGAAGAAGGCCACGACGCTGCATGTGCTTCAAGGGGCATGATCGAAGTGTGAAACAAGAGTGCAGAGTCAGAAGTTAGCATCGAAGATGACGAGTGCGAAGAGGCGACAAATGGCAGTTCAGATCGGGGCTAAACCAGGCAGCGGATTTCGATGACCCCAAGGCATGTTGAAGGACTGCCATCGTCGAATCGAGCACTTCCTCGATATTCTCTGCGTCGTTGCGGAGCGTGCCCAGAACCGCAACCTCACTGAAGAAGAGCGTTCTGCCGTGAAAGCGGCGCTGCAATATTTTCATGTTGGCGGCGAGCGACACACACTCGACGAGAAAGAGTCCCTATTTCCCCGGCTGCCGAAACGATGTCCTTTCGCGACTTAAGCGCGACCATGGGGATGCTGACGATTTCCATGCATCCTTTGATTGGCTTTATACGGAGTGGATTTCATCCGGAACACTGGAAGGCTCGGAGCAAGCGGCACTCTTGGCCCAACCGACAAGTCTGAAGCATCTGTATGCACACCACATCCTCATCGAAGAGAACGAAGTGTTTCCTCGGGCGGCACTCGCATTGGACAACCAGAGCCTAGCGGATAAGGGGCGACAATTCAGTTCGAGACGTAAGTAGGCCAGCTACCGCCGCAAAGATCGATCAAAGCGGAAGACGTAACGCAATAATCCTGCATTGATCGCAAAAAGAACGGTGGAACACGTAGCCGCAGGAATCGCCGTGTGCGCGTCATGGCGGAAGACTGCCTCCATGCTGACGGTGAGTAGCCAGAGCTGAACCACAACCCCTGTTGCAACCAGCACTAGGATGGCCGTAAACAGGATCGTGCCTTGTCGTTGCACGCTCATGCTGTCACCTCAACTCCGGTGGCAAATAGCTGGTCACCGCGCTTCTCCAGAACGATCCGTGGAAGTGAGCGAGTAGGCGGACCCGCCGTGGGGCGGCCTGCCTTAAGTTCAAATACGCCGTTGTGGCATGGGCAGAAGAGTTCTTCTTCCTTGTAGATCACAGCGCAAGACAGGTGTGTGCAGACTTGAGAATATGCCACAAGCTCGCCGGTCGGGGTACAAACCGCGATGCAAGGGTCCTTGTCAGTCGGATACCGGAACAACATCGACTTGTTGCGTTCCAGAGAGACGACGGATCCAATGAACTGGGGCTTGAACGTCTCGTCCTTGTGTCGGTGCCAAATCCAGGCCACCAGCCAGTTTGCGGCGGCCAAAATGGATGACCCAAGTGTGAGGAATTTGACCATCTCGCGACGGCTCACATAGTGGTCGCCCTCCCACTCGATGGGAAAATCCTTCTTCCATTGCGGATCAGCCCTATTCTCCCCGCAGTTCTTACAGCTCTCGCATTCGCTCTTTTCGCCCATTCTAGTTCTCCAGCATCAATGCCACGTCATAGGGATCGCTCGGCAAAGCCGCTGCGGTCGTTTGTATCTGAATTAGGCCGATGTCCACGTGTGTCACCTCAGGCGGAACCATCACATAGACCTTGGTGTGGACGACCTCAGCGCCGAATTTCCATTCATTCACCGGGACACCCTGGCGAGTCCGCTGAATTTCCTGCATCGTCGTAAAGGTCAGAGCCCCGGACGGGCACACCGTAGCGCACATCGGCTTCTTGCCGACACTCGTCCGGTCATAGCACATGTCGCATTTCATCATCTGATCGATATCGATCTGATATTTCGGAACGCCAAAGGGGCAGGACATCACGCAGTTAGAGCAGCCAATGCACCGTGGTTTGAGTGAACTCTGAACCACCCCGTCCGGTGTTTTCTTAATGGCATCAGCCGGACACACCTGGGCGCAGATCGGGTCTTCGCAGTGCATACATATCTGTGGGGCTGTCTGCACGCTGTCGCGACGCTCAATCGTCTCCAGATGGATCATCGAGACTCCGCGGTGAGTGTCGCATTCGCCACAGGCTTGCACACAAGCCTCGCAGCCTATGCAGCGCGAGTAATCAATGAAGAAGTCTTCTTTGATCACCGGATACCTCCGGCTTGGACTTCCAGCTCCGCAATCGGATCTGTGGGTCGTTCGGTCTTCATCACCCGCACGGCGCAGATCTTGAATTCCGGGATCTCGGATTGGGGATCAAGTGCGCGAATCGTCATATTGTTGGCGGACCGGTCATGCGGCCAGTGGTATGGCACGAAGACGGTATCAGGGCGGATCGTCTTTACGACTTTGGCATGAACGACAACATGACCGCGCCGACTCTCGACCTTCACATAGTCGTCATCGACGACTCCCAATTTTGTCGCCAGTTGAGGGTGCATCTCGCAGAACGGCTCGGCAATCTGGTCGATCAAGGCACCGATACGCCGGGTCTGCGTTCCCGAGAGGAACTGAGAGACAACACGTCCCGTCGTCAAAATCACCGGATAGTCTTCGTCGGGCATTTCGACCGAAGGTCGCCATTCCACTGGGATGAAATGCGCCTTGCCGTCGGGGTGCCCAAATTTGCCGTCTTCGTATAGGCGAGGTGTACCGGGATGATCGGACGTCGGGCATGGCCAGAAGAGTCCATTATTCTCCTCAATCCTGTCCCAGGTCATACCGTAATAATCGGAGACGCTACCTTTCGAGGCGACGCGCAATTCGTCGAATATCTCGCGCGGCCCCGCGTAACTGAACTTGTCGCCTTTGCCGAGACGGCGCGCAAGCTCGCAGACGATCTTCCAGTCTTCCCATGCGCCCTGGGGAGGAGAAACAACCTTGCGATGGCGAATGACCCGGCCCTCAACGTTGGTTGTTGTTCCTTCATCCTCTTCCATCAACGACCCCGGGAGGACGATGTCGGCATGTTGCGCCGTCTCGGACAGGAAGAAGTCGATATTGGTGTAGAACTCCAGCTTCCCAAGCGCCTCGCGCGTGAAGTTCGCATCGGGCAGCGAGACTACTGGATTGAAGCAGATGGATATCAATCCTTTGATCTTTCCCGCATGAATGGCTTCGACAAGGGGAATCGCCGAAAGACCTTTCCCAGGAATTGATTCTTCTGGAACGTCCCAAACGCCTGCAATGTACTTACGTGCCTCGGGATCATCGATCTTGCGATTGCCGGGCAACTGGTCGCATTTTCCGCCCTGCTCCCTCGCCCCTTGGCCATTACCCTGGCCCGTAATCATCGCGTAACCGCAGCCTTCGCGACCGAGCCGCCCACTCGCCAATGCCAGGGACATCATCGCGATACAGTTCTCCACGCCTTTGGAGTGGTGCTCAATGCCGCGCGCGTGCATGACGAAGCTCGTCTTCGCCGGCCCAAACAATTCGGCCGCCCGGACGATCATGCTCGCAGGAACACCGGCAACCTTCGCCGAATATTCTGGCGTGTACTTCTCGACTGTCCGAGCCACGTCCTCAAAACCAATAGTGTTCTTGGCGATGTACTCCTGATCGATCCATCCCCGCTTGATCATGATGTGCAGCATTCCGTTGAAGACGCCAATGTCTCCACCAGGCCGAACAGGGATGAAGAGGTCAGCATTCCGCGCAATCGGCGTCATACGGGGGTCAATAACGATCAGTTTGGCACCGCGGTCGCGCGCCCGCCATATGTAATCCGTCGTGATAGGAGCACATTCTGCAATGTTCGCCCCTGCAACCAGAATCACGTCCGCTGCAACAATGTCACTCCACGGATTGCCGCTGCGGTCGATCCCAAATACTTTCTTCGACGCTGTGCCTGCTGAAACCATGCACAGGCGACCGTTATAGTCGATATTTGCCGTCTGTAGAGCGACACGGGCGAACTTGCCCATGAGGTAAGCCTTCTCGTTGGTCATCGAGGCGCCGGTCAGGACGGCGAATGAATCCTTGCCGTATTTCCCCTGAATGCGCTTGATTTCGCTCACGACGCGATCCAGAGCAGCATCCCAGCCGACCGGAACGAAGCCCAGCCCATCGACGCGTTCCAATGGACTCGTCAAACGATCGGGGTGCTCGTCCTGCATGTAGCGCTTGATGCCTTTAGGGCACAGCTTCCCTCGATTGAACGGAAAGTCTTCCCACGGTTCGAAGCCAACAATCTTGTTCGAACGGACGCGGAGTTGAATGCCGCACTGTTGGCCGCAGAAGCAGCAGTGCGTCTTGACGAGCTTGTCATCCTCACGGGTATCGGCCCATCCTCCAGGCGGAACTCGACTCAGAGTTGGTCCGAACGCTTTAACGAGATCTGGAATGTCGGTCGAAAGTTTTGCCATGAGCTCCTAAAAACCTTCGCCCTTAACCTGTAAAGCCTTCCACATATTGTCCTGTGTCAGCGCAAGATTCTTGCGACGGCATTTGGGGCAGACGTCCTGATAGTGAGAGCCGTTTACCAATTGGTAGTGGATGTGAAGCGCTGCCTGCACTTGTTTCAGATCGTCCATCTGCATGCGCGAGGCATACTCGGTCCCACAGCGGATGCAGACAGCCTGCTCGCCTTCCTTGCCGGCCTGCTTGTAGAAATCCACACCGAGTTGGGCGGGCCGCTGGAAGATATGGAAGAACTTTCCGAAGGGAAGATACACCAACGTCACAATGACGGTGATGGCATGAAGTTGCGACAAGAAGGTGTAGTGCAAGCCATGCATCAGGTGTGTCGAAGCTGTGAGAAAAAGTCCCGTGACGCAGATCGCAAAGAGAAGAATCAGCGGCATCAAATCGTCGGCGAACTGTTGCACGGCCATGGCCCCGTGGTCCCGGCCTCGCCGCCACAAAGCGGTGAACACTCCAATCAGTACCATCACGGCGGCGATGTCCAGTGCGTTGAAAGCCAATTCGGCCATGATCGAATGTATGGGAAATTGGCCGACGGGAATTCCGAACAGAAACGCTCGATAGATTTCCTGGGAGGTTCTCTCCGTTTCGAAGTGAATCCATCCGAATGACAAAGGAAACGTTATAGCTCCGGCCAGCAGGCAGCCCCACGCGAGAAACCAATGGGCCGTCCACCGCATGTGAGATCTGCGCTCGATGAAGCGCTGGAAGACGAAGTTGCTTATGAAAATCTGAAAGAGGTGCGCCACGTTCTTGCCCAGTCTGCCGGGCGTTGTAAAGATTTGCCATCCGCGATACCAGTAAAGGCGGGTGGGAGGGCGGCGCAGCCACATCGAGAACCGGTATGCCAAACCGAAGGCGGCGAAGAGTGTCGCGCCAGCGTAGGAGACGAGCGCGGGATCGAAGTCCCGCAATCCACGACTTCCGATGAAGATTCCACCAATCAGCGCAACGGTGGCGAGCAACCCCCACGTGGTCGCACGGGCTGTATCTGAGCCTATGGCTCTGGCGAGCTCACGCTTATCAATGTTGTTCATGCGATTGCGCGATTCATGCGGGTACGGCAACCATATGCCGATTGTGTCGGGTAAGCAACAAAACGACGAGGCAGCTAATAGAGAAGGCCGAAAGCGCCACAAATCCAAGTGTGAACGAGCCCGTCTGCTGCTTGATCGCTCCAAGCAGAAGCGGTGGGAAGAAGCCGCCGAGGCCGCCCGCAGCTCCCACTACGCCGGTCACGCTTCCAACAGTGGTGGGGAAATATTCCGGAACTAGTTTGAAGACCGCGCCATTGCCAAGGCCAATTGCGGCCGCCATCCCAAGCGCGCCCAAGGTAAAGATTGGCATCGTCGGGCAGGCAAGGAAAAGCGCCATGACTGCGGTAAACGGAAAGACGAAGGTCAGAATTCGCTTCCCACCGACTTTGTCCGCAAGTATTCCGCCAATTGGCCGAAAGAAGGTAGCCAGCAGTACAAAGCCTGCAGTGCGCATGCCCGCCATCTGGGGCGTCAAACCGAATATTTCAACCAGAAAGATCGGCAAGTAGATAGCCATGGCGACGAAGCCGCCAAATGTCAGGAAGTAATAGAGGCTCAGCAGCCAACTACGGGAATCTTTCAATGGGATAAAGATCGCACGAAGTGGCTTCGTTGGACCCTGCCGCGGCGCGTCCTTCGCGGTAGCTGCGAATAGAACTAACCAGATAGTCAGCGCGATACCGAATGTCCAAAATCCCCACTTCACTCCGTAGGCCTTTGCGATGAACGGCGCTGCAAATGCAGCCACTGACTGGCCTACGTTGCCCGCCCCGTAAACTCCCAACGCGAATCCTTGCCTTGCCGGTGGATACCAGCCATTCACAAAACCCACACCGACAGAGAAACTTGCGAGGGCGATACCAATGAAGAAGCCGTAAATCAGAAGTTGGTGGTAATCTCGCACACCGCCCATCAAGAATGCCGGGACGATGGAGAAAGCCATGGTGAGCATGAAGATGAGCCGTCCGCCGAACCGGTCGGTGAGGATTCCCAACGGAATTCGCCCGAGGCTGCCGAGTAAGACCGGTAAAGCCACAGCGATGCTCTTCTGAACCGGCGAGAGGTGCATCTGACGGCTCAAAATTGGCATCATCGCCGAAAGTGAACCAAATACGGCGAAGCAGAAGCCAAAGGCTCCAGTGCCGAGCGTCAGTTGAAGCGTTGCGGGTTCTTTGGCGGCGGGGACCATAATTGAAAGTCTACGCGCCCAGATATCAGCGTCTGTGACTTAAGTCTTAGCGCTTCTGGCTTTTTGAGTCCAAACTAGGGAGTATCAATTTGGGGCGGCTTCTCACCCTGAGCGGAGTTTAACTACCGGAGTAAATGGCGTAAACAAAGCCTGTTTGCTCCAGGTCGCCCCCGACAGAAAGTCAGGGATGAGGAGTTTATCTTGACCACCGCCGCCGCACTGCTCCCATCGCGCGCCAAAACCAACGGGCTTGCGATTCGCATCGCGTTCGCATTTCCACTTCTGGCACTTACAATCGGCCCAACCGCACGGGCTCAATCGAAGAATATCTTCTCGAACTACGAACAGCGGGTTAAGGTCACGTCGGCGGAGCAGCCCGCGTGGCCCGTTCCAGTGGTGTCCCCGTCGTCGGGGATCGTGCAATTGGTCCGTTTTGATTTTGTACGTCAGTACACTTCCACACACACCCTTACAGAAAACTACGACAATGGCAAAGGCTTCAACTTCATCCCGTTTTACCGGACTGAGGTGGATGTAAATCTTCCGCCGTTGATCGAGCACAACAATCCGAAGGTTGTTGACGGGGCCGGCGACTTCTCCATGCTTCTGAAGTACAGATTGGCCGCAGGCAACGACAAGCACCACAACTATGCGATCAGCGCCCAGTTGCAAGGCGTCGGTACGACGGGGAGCTACAAAAACGGCACTGTCCGTAACCAGATAAACCCGACGGTGATAGGCGGGAAGGGGTTCGGGCACTTTGACGTTCAATCGAGCATTGGCGGTGTGCTTCCAGTCGGCAGCATACACACCGTCGGGAGAAGCGTTGTCTGGAACACCGTCGGCCAATACAAAGCGACGAAACTCTTGTGGCCGGAGGTGGAGGTGAACTCGGTCTTCTACCACCTGGGGCCAAACAACGGCAAGAATCAAACCTTTGTGACACCGGGAATGATGACGAGCAGGATTCAACTGAGTCAGGAAAAGGACAACCGGCAGGCTGTGATTTTTGGAGTTGGAATGCAAATCGCGACATCAAGCTTCCATGCTTACAATCATGCCCTCGTGGTCACCAGTCGACTCACCTTCTGAAGTCACAAGATAACCCACCCTCGAGCGGTTATCTCTCGCCGCTGTTCATGGCAGCCCGATAATCGGGCAGAGGGCGTATACCCTCTAAACTATTCTCAAACCTCTTCGGCAGCCGCGAGGACCTCCCTGACGACCGACCTCACATCATCCTCCGTCGAGCGGCGATTGATGACGCATACTCCCAATGCGAACGCGGCGCCGATTTCGGCTTCGGATATATAAACGCGTCCGCGCCGCACTACCCTATCTAGAATTGTCCGGTTCAGCATGTTGAGATCTTCGGTTCCGTCTACATAACGAAAGCACACTGCACTCAATGCGACCGGAGCAAGCCTCTCTAGATTGGGCTCGGCATCAATGGCATTCGCCAGTACCTGTGCAAGTCGTAGATTCTTCTCGAATCGACTCCTGAAAGGCTTGAAGACCGCAGTACCGTGGCGACAACCAGAGTTGGAGGGCGCGAAACGGTCTTGAAGGCTGTGGGTTTACACCCAAGGCTGAAGTCGCTGACTCAATTATTCAACAACTTACAGGGCCTCGTACTGCATAACGCTGAAGTTATGTACCCCATAAGCCTGAAGTTTCACCAAAGATGCCGAATATCGCCGAGGGGATTATCTCGTAAATGCCCCCAGGTGTTTTCTTCGAGTTGTCGTAAGAGGTCTTAAGTCGTCGCGTACGAGTTCCATCCCTTCAGAGAGCTCAGTGCGCCCCATTATTTACAGCAACATTAGGGAGCAGATCATAGAGAGGATGTGCCGGTTTCACTTCCGGGTTCTCATTCGCGACCGATATGGCAAGAATTCGAATGCTTCCATTGTTCGGCAGTTTGATGGTCTTCGCTCCCAACGGCAAGTCGTTCACATACCCAAACAGGTACGAATAGGCGTAGTCAACATTCTTTCCAGCTGCGTCGTGGTGGTGGCTGCAATACCAGGCCAAGTCGGCGCGCTTGATGAAGCCGGGTTTCAGGCCTGTCATCTCCCGGTACTTGTCGTTGGAAGGATCGGGGGATTTCCACTGCCGGTCATCCCACTGGCCGATGAAGCCGCCCCAGTCCTGGATGTTCAGTTCGGTCTTTTTACCACCAATTTCGAACACTGCCTTCTGATCGCCATTGGCGGATGCCGCGAGCACATAGATTCGGTTATAGTGACCGTCGGGAAGATTGATCGTCTGTCCGCTTGCGGTCACGGCGTTGAGCGTCCCGGTCTTGGCCGAGGCGAGTTGAAAGTGAACATCGTTGAACTGGATCTGTGCGGGCAACATCTCTGCCGGCAACGCATTGCCTTTCCCATCGAAACCCACCGCGGAGGGATCGCCGTCGTTGCTAGCGGTTGCGACGTCGTACGAGAGCGTTACTGGAGTAGATTGCACTCCGGCACCTTTCACCGCAGGCGCGGTAAGCCGGAGCGCGAAGGTGCGCGGCTGGTACACCCCGAAGGAGGTGACAAGGGATCCTTGTGTCACGACTGCCGCTCCGACCGGCTGTTCCTGTCCGTTCACTTCGCGTGCGCTTAAGATCGGTGCGGCGAACGATAGCTTGACGTCAGGTTGCGGTTTACCGTCCAGCTCGACGAGACGCACGATGACTTCGTCGCTGAGTTCCGCTTTTTTTACGGCCAACACTCGTATTCGGGGATTGCTGACCTTCAGCAAGGACAACGTACGGCCCTGCGAGCCCTGGTGCTTCGACGTTGCAAAGGCAAAGAGCGGCGCGTTGAGTCGCTGTGCCTGCCAATCGGTCTGTGCGGTGCGCCAGTCGGCCGAGTGTCCGGCGATCCCATAGATGAACTCATGGTGTCCAAGATCCTGAGTAGCTTGATCCTGGTAGCCTCCGGTTGTGCCTGGGGTGCGAAGCAGGGTGAGGCGCAGCGTGTTGTCGTTCGGCTTATCCGATCCGTTCTTGCTGTCGGTCAGGATCGTGGCTCCAAATTGGCCGTTCATGTCAGTGAGATCGATCCATTGATGCGATGGCACTTCAAATTTCTTGGGCTGCGCAGTAGGCCGCTCGATGGTGCCAATGTCCCAGTTGTAAGTTGCCATTACATTGGTCGCGGTTAGGGGAAACGTTGCCTTCAGGTTCGATTCCCGCGTGTTCCAGTCGATTACGTTCCCGAATTCCACGCGCTTTCCGCCATCGCCCGCGGAGAGACTGATGGTTTGAACAAAGTGGGAACCCGCGGTTTCGCGCGCGACTTCGATGGACACACGTGCGGGCCCATCTTCGGTGATGCGAATCTGCGAAGGTCCCGAGACGAAAGCCTTGGGTGCTGCCTGCTCTTGCTCCCAATCCATGTTCCAGGCCGG
Source organism: Granulicella sp. (assembly GCA_025357875.1). GTDB lineage: Bacteria > Acidobacteriota > Terriglobia > Terriglobales > Acidobacteriaceae > Edaphobacter. The sequence continues at coordinate 342 of JANYLK010000045.1, read as the reverse complement.
CCACTGTGCCGGATTGTCATAGGAGATGGCGAGGCGGGCAGGCGAGGAGAGCAGTTCCTTGCTGTTCTCCTTATCGAAGATGCTTGAGACATCGCCATCCTGGTTCAGCCGAACACGATAGTATGCGTTTTCCATACCATCCTTCGAAACTTTCAGCGGGGATGGACTGCCAGCTAGGGCGTCCATTGGCTGAACGTCGTAGACCGCATATCCGACCGACGGCACACTGGCCGCAAAGATGACCTTACTGTTTGAGATCTGCGCGGGAACATTCTTTCCATCCGGTGCGGTGACGCGGACTGCCTTGGGCATTCCATTGGGGAAGTCGACGTTCGCTTCAAC
>JANYLK010000202.1 GCA_025357875.1 Granulicella sp. | reverse complement strand
GGCTACTGGATCGGTGAGGTTCATTCATTCTCCTTCATCCCCCGTTCGCTCGACGTTGGTTTCAACGGCGAGAACCAGCGGGAATGTCACTGCTTAGCTTCGGTTGGACCCGTTAGAGCCCGTGGTGAAATCAGACTCCTCCCAGACTTCAGCATCCTTTGCGGATGAGGTCTCTGGAAGGTTGAGGCGGAAACGACAACCTCCCAAGCATACAGGTTGCCAGGTCTGCCTGCTTACCAACTTGACTTAACGACGCCTGGGATCTCGCCTTTGAGCGCAAGTGAGCGGAAGCAGAGACGGCAGACCCCAAACTTGCGCAGGAACGCGCGGGGACGGCCGCAAAGCTGGCAGCGATTGTGCTGGCGGGACTTGAACTTGGGCTTCCTTGCGTCTTTGACGCGCTTTGCTGTAGTTGCCATAATGTTTGCTCTCTATCCTTGATGCAAATTCTATTGCGACCGTAATGGCCGGAAAATTAGGCTCCGACTCGGAACGGCATGCCAAATCCCTTCAGCAGGGCGCGGGCACCGTTGTCATCAGCAGCGGTGGTGACGATAGTGACGTTCATGCCTTTGAGCTTGTCCACCTTTGCGTAATCGATCTCAGCAAAGATTAGCTGGTCGCGCAGGCCAAGCGTGTAGTTGCCGCGGCCATCAAAACTCTTCGACGAAACGCCACGGAAGTCGCGTACGCGCGGCAGAGCGATCGAGATCAGGCGGTCCAGAAATTCGTACATCTTATCGCCGCGCAGTGTAACCATCGCCCCAATGGGCATGCCTTCGCGTAACTTGAATGCAGCAATAGACTTCTTCGCGCGGGTCGTAACGGGCTTTTGACCTGCGATCGAAGCGAGGTCGGCTACAAGCGGATCCATAATCTTGACGTTTTGTGTGGCTTCGCCGAGACCCATATTGATGACGATCTTCTCAATCCGTGGAATGGCCATCGGGTTAGTGATGTTGAGTTCCTTGGCAATCGCCGGACGAATCTCACTCAGGTATTTCTCTTTGAATCGTGCTGCCATGATGGACTTCGCTTTCTCCACGGTTTCCGGAGTGGGCCTATTAGCCCGTTTACCGATTCGTGGGGTGAACATGATTTACAAACTAAAATTTCCACTGCTTACTAAGCTCTACTTCTTCTTCTCGGGAATCGTGTTTCCACTTACCTTGGAGAAGCGAACCTTCTTGTCGCCTTCAATCTTGGTGCCGACACGTGTCTTGTTGCCTTCGGCGTCCACCAACATCACATTCGAAATATGAATGGAGGACTCCTGCTCGGCGATCCCGCCCTTGATGTTCCTCTGCGGGTTCGGCTTGACATGCTTCTTAGTCATCATGACATGCTCGACCAGGAGACGATCCCTGTCAGCGATGACTCGAAGTACGCGGCCACGTTTCCCTTTGTCTTTACCGGCAATGACTTCTACTGTGTCGTTGCGCTTGATCTTGATCCCTGCCATATTGCTTCCTTCCTCGGCGATCTGTCGGAGCCGGAATCCGCTTTGGATTGCTAAATAACTTCAGGCGCAAGCGAGACGATCTTGAGGAACTTCTTCTCGCGAAGCTCACGGGCGACCGGGCCAAAGACGCGGGTACCGACTGGCTCGTTCGCGTCATTGATGACGACCGCGGCGTTCTGGTCGAAACGGATGTAAGTGCCGTCGCGCCGGCGATACTCTTTGCGCGTGCGCACAATGACTGCCTTGACTACCTTGCCCTTCTTAACTGTGCCATCGGGCGATGCTTCCTTGACGGCCGCGGTGACGACATCGCCTAGGCCAGCCTTCTTGCCGAGGCCGCCACCGAGTGGCAGGATCACCTGCAGCTTGCGAGCGCCGGAGTTGTCGGCAACATCGAGGATGGTTCTCATCTGTACTGACATATTCGTTCTCCTGAGCCATGCGGCCCGGGGCGTGAACCCCTAAAACTTTCATCTGCATCGCGCAACACAACAGGCGCGAATTTACTCTGAACTACTTCGATTCAGCGATCGGCTTCTTCTCGTCAAGCTGCGAGAGTGACGAACGCCGAACGATCTCTTCAAGCGACCAACGCTTGAGCTTCGACAATGGACGCGCTTCGCGGATACGCACGACATCGCCGACCCGCGCGGAATTCAATTCGTCATGCGCGTAAAACTTCTTATTCGACTTCATCACACGCTTGTATTTGGGGTGCGCCTTGCGGATCTCGATTTCGACAACGATGGTCTTCTGCATCTTGGTCGAAACGACGAGGCCGACTTTCTCGTTGCGGCGAGAGGTCTGCGCTTCAGGCGCTGCAGGTGCATTGGTTGCCGAGATTGCGGCGGTGTTGGTTGTCTCTGACATGATTAGTCCTTCTTCGCTTTCTCGCGAGCGCACGATCTCGGCTGACAAGGCCGCATCGCCCAAGGCCGTAGCCGCCGCGCCGGCCGCGAGCACACGCACCGCTCGCAAGAAAGCGAAGAAGGACTAATCATGGCAGAGACAACCAACACCGCCGCAATCTCGGCAACCAATGCACCTGCAGCGCCTGAAGCGCAGACCTCTCGCCGCAACGAGAAAGTCGGCCTCGTCGTTTCGACCAAGATGCA
>JANYLK010000118.1 GCA_025357875.1 Granulicella sp. | reverse complement strand
CAAAATGAGGCCCGGCGGCGGGATAATCCATTCATTCCGCAACACAGCGGACGCGTAGCTCAGCTGGTAGAGCATTCGACTCTTAATCGACTGGTCGCAGGTTCGATCCCTGCCGCGTCCACCATTCAAACCATTCAATCTACATAACATAGCAACAGAGACTCTCGCACGCAGGGGAACGACCCGTCGCTAGGATCGTTGTGTTTATTGGTTATTATCGGCCACCGTTGGTCACACTTTGGTCACACTGGACTCCAGCACACGCTAAAAGTCAAAGGCCCCATCTAAACGGATGGGGCCTTTCCTCATGCTGAGTGTCTCGAGAGTGCGGCATACGTAAGGACGCCACACCTACACACTGGAAGCGGCGTACAGGATCAGCCTGATCCCAAGGCCGCTAGAACGGCCTGGGATCGATTCTGGCTGGTGTAGGAGGTGGGATCTGATGCCCAAGAAGGAAGAGTCGGTTCGCTGGCTCTCTGTCGTCATCAAGGTCGTGCTGGATTGGCGATTGTCATCAAGGTCGTGCTGGATTGGCGATTTCTGATGGCTCTTGCAATTCTGATTCGAGTGCTGACCCAATAAGTCCGTACTCGCAAACCGCCTGGGAGGTACCAGCCTCCCGGGCACTTTTCATTATGACGCAATCAGGCGCGTCCAGGCAATCCTTATTCATGAAATCTCTTCGCAGCGACTTTGGTTCTAAGTTTCGCTTCTTGTTCGCCTTAAAAGGAACTGGCGCGTGGAGAGCATGGCTGGAATGGAATCTGGATCGTCTGAGGCTTCCTGTTGCGGATTGCGCTGATTGACGCCTTTTACTGCGCATCTTTTCCCCTCCACGCTCATGGACAGCATGTAAACTTGAGACAATATGGACGGTTTTGGCTACGCGTATTCTGCCGCTAACAGTTCCCCCAGTCATGATGTCATCTATGAGAACGTGGCTCGCTTTTTGGAAGGAGTCCCTCCCGGATCTACTGTGCTCGATATGGGGTGCGGAAACGGAACGTTTCTCTCGCGATTCCGCGGACGCGGATGGCGGCTCCAGGGGACAGACCTTTCCCCTACTGGTATCGAGATTGCCAGAAGCACATTTCCCGACATCGAGTTCTTTCTGGCCGACGCCAGTGGTCCTACAGGGTACGCCGCAGAAAGGGTAGGTCAGATAGATGCCATCATTAGCACGGAGGTTATTGAGCATCTCTATGACCCTCGTACCTTTCTGCGCAACGTCTACGACATCCTGAAGCCTGGGGGGATATTCATCCTTTCGACGCCATATCACGGATACTTAAAGAGTCTCCTGATGGCCGTCACTGGAAAGATGGAAAGCCATTTCACCGTACTGTGGGACCACGGTCACATCAAGTTCTGGTCGCGCAAGACGCTAACATTCGTACTCGATGAAGCTGGTTTCATCGAGATTCGATTCGCAGGCAGTGGGCGCTTTCCGTATTTATGGAAAAGCATGGTCATGTGCGGGCGTAAGCCGTTATTGGACACCAAGTAGAACGCCACGCAATGAATGTCTTGTAGATCATTCATATCATTAGATAATTGCTACTGCCGGTTTCCCATCCCTCTCCGCCATTGATCCACCCGCAAACCGGCGGCCACTTAGTTGCTAGTGGCAGGCGCTGGCTTGCGCCTACGCGCGCGCTGCGTCAGCTCTCCGAATACGGCATCGGGCTTTCGCCCAACGAGTCGAATCCGGAAAATGCCGTCAGGGACCTTGTGTCGTTCCTGCCGGTGTTGGCTTACAACGGCGCGGTCATGATTCAGATCGATGCTGGCGGAATTCTGGACATTGCGATGGCTGGCACTTCCGCTACACTGCTCGCGCGCAAATGGGAGAGCGCCCTGCTGGTAAACGTGGACAATGACACTCTGCGTCGGATTCTCGACAACACCGAAGCGATGGCAGCCGTAGAACGCATCGAGGGCTGGCGGGCGCTTGGCGACCACATTATCGAGACCATCATCAACAAGAGCGACAAGGTCAAGGAGCTCAAGAACGCGGCCAAGGGAAACGGTTTGTCAGCCAAACAAAAGAAGGAACTCACCGATGAGGAGAAGGAATACAAGTCCAAGCGCAAGCTCGTACAGGAAAAGCTAATCAAGTTTGCGACGC
>JANYLK010000116.1 GCA_025357875.1 Granulicella sp. | reverse complement strand
CTTGGATATCCATCGGTGACGGCAAGCGAGTTGATGGAAGCTGTCGCTGGATGGATCGAAGCCGGTGGAACCAGCCTAAACAAGGCCACAAAATTTCAGGTTACAGACGGAAAGTTCTAATGCCAGATAACACTGAACAATTTCGCACGCTTCTGCAGACGGGACTCGTGATTCCTGCGCACCCATTGGCTTTGACCGCAGACCTGAAGCTGGACGAGAGACGCCAACGGGGATTAACGCGCTACTACTGCGATGCGGGCAGTGGCGGTGTCGCAGTCGGAGTTCACACAACACAGTTCAACATCCGCGATCCGAAGGTCGGCCTGTTTGAGCCCGTTCTGGAACTTGCACTCGAAGAGATTCACGCCTTTGAGAGACGTTCCGGCAAGGTCATGGCCAAAATCGGCGGCGTCTGCGGTGAGACAGGTCAGGCTTGTAAAGAGGCCGAGACTCTCCGTCGGCTGGGCTATGACGGCGGCTTGCTCAGCCTCGCAGCGCTGACGGATGCGTCCAATGAAGTGCTGGTCGAGCATTGTCGAGCAGTGGGCGAAAATCTGCCCATCATCGGTTTCTACCTGCAGCCGGCGGTCGGTGGGCGTCCGCTGAATGCAGAGTTCTGGGAAAGATTTGTGGAGATCGAGTACGTCGTAGCAATCAAGGTCGCGTCGTTCGACCGATATCAGACGATGGAGGTTCTGCGCGCGGTTGCACACAGCGGGCGGGGCTCTGAGATTGCGCTTTATACGGGGAACGACGACAACATCGTTGCAGATTTGCTTACTGAGTTTCGCTTCGGCAATCGCGCGGCACACTTTGTCGGAGGGTTGCTGGGTCAGTGGGCAGTATGGACGCGACGCGCTGTCGAGTTGTTGCAGGCTGTGCAGGAGGTGAAGCGCAACCGTGCGCCGCTCGACATAGTTCTCGCCCGCGGCGCAGAGATTACAGATGCCAATGCTGCAATCTTCGACGCGCGGCATGAGTTTCGCGGCTGTATTCCCGGCATCCATGAGGTGCTGCGCAGGCAGGGGCTGCTTGCGGGAAGCTGGTGTCTCGATCCCGACGAAGAGCTTTCAGCGGGTCAACTTGACGAGATCGAGCGTGTGTACGCGTCCTATCCTTTGCTGAACGACGATCAGTTTGTAGCGGAAAATTTAGACCGATGGCTGTCTTAGTATTCAGTTCGCAGCGGGTCTGAACTTCAACCGACTTTGGACGACTTATCCCGATGAACGAAAAGATTATTGCAACCATCGCGCTCAGGGATCAAGGCTCCGCCGACCTGCAGGCTGTGCTTGGCGATGCCGCGCAAGGGGTTGAGCTTGCCGCGGCACAAGGGGCGGACCTCGCAGTACTTCCCGAGACGATCAATCTGCTGCACAGGATATCGGATGAGATTCCGTTGGAAGAGTACGCGCTGGAAGATTGGCGAACAGCCTCCACTGCCTTGATCGAAACGGCGATCAGGCACCAGATATCGCTGGTTCTTCCACTCCTGGTGCGTGACGGCGCGAGTCTTGCCAACCGCTTCTATGTACTTGGGCGGGACGGAACGGAGCTTGGGTTCTATCAGAAGCGCGTTCCCGCAGTCGGGGAGCGCCTGGCACACGTTGAGCCGGCAAACACCGGTCCGATCCGATGGGAAGGCATCAATGTGGGCGGAGGGATCTGCATCGACGTTTACTTCCCCGAGCAGGTCTTTCGGCCACAGCTCGCAGCTGGAGCGGACCTATTTGTCATTCCAAGCATGACACCGGCTGGAGCATTTCTGGATTCCTCTGCCGTCAACTACGGCGTTCCGTTTGTGCTTTCTTACTCGCCATGGAGCCGCATCATCGATCGCGATGGCAAGGAGTTGGCGGCCGGAGGTTATCGCTCTGAGAGTGTGCGCGCGGGCTATGGCTCACCGGTGCAGCAGGCGGCAATCAACTTCGACGCGGTGAGCCTATTTGCCGATTTCAACCAGGAAAAGCTGCGACAGGTTCAGAAGCACTACGGAGAAAAGGTGCGGGTGCGCTTCGATCAGTCCAACTGCGTTTTCGTGTTGGAATCGCGTTCAAGCAATCTTTCCGCGGACGAAGTGATGCGCCAGTTCGGTCTCGTCTCGCGGCGGGATTACTTTGCTCTGCTTGACCCCGGAGACCGCTCTTCGGACTTCTGCAAACCATAGCTCTAAAGGAATTCATTTCGCATGATGAGGAAACTGAACCAGAACGAATCGTTGCGAGTCGCTGTCGTCGGCTGCGGCTCGGTCGCTCGCGCACAACATATCCCCAATATCGTCCGGTCATCGAAGATGGAGCTGCATACCTGCGTGGACTTGAATGACGATGTGCTGGCGAAGTGTCGCGAGGTCTTCGGCGCGAAGCACATTCGCAAGAATTTTGAAGATGCCATCGCCGATCCTGAGGTGGACATGATCTGCCTCGCCGCCACTGAGAAGCTGCGGTTGCCTGTCATCCGCCTCGCTGCCGAGGCCGGAAAGCCTGTGTATGTAGAGAAGCCGCTGGCGAGGACGCTCGAAGAGATG
>JANYLK010000096.1 GCA_025357875.1 Granulicella sp. | reverse complement strand
TCCCGCCGCCTACGCCGCCATATGCGCGCACCCCGACTGGCTCCTCCGCCTGTCCAAGCCGCACACCGCCTCTCGCCGGTCCCGCGCAAGTCACGACTGGCGCTGGATGGAACTCGACTCCGCCTCCAGCTCCGACGCGCTGCTGATGAACATCTTCTGCCATTCCGAAGTCTTCGACGGCGTCCACCTCGCCGCCCCCGTAGCCGCGCTGCTCAATGTAGACCCCACTGCCGCACCCTGCTTCGGCGAGAATCCCGGCGTCCCGTTGCTCACCCCGCTGCGCAGCCGCTCAAAGAAAGCCGCTCCAGTCGAACGACTCGACCGCACCGAGATCGACCTCACCCTCGGCAATCTCTTCATCGAAGCCAAGCTAACCGAATCCGACTTCCAGACTGCCGCGCCCACACTCATCGCCCGATACCGCGACCTCGAAGCCGTCTTCGACCCCGACCGCCTCCCCCACAAACTCCCGCCCACCCCAGCTCCCCGGGTGCCCCATCCTTCGCCCCCACGCGAAGAGTGGGATGAAAACGCGTCCCACAACCCCGATCCCGACGTGGACGACTCATTCCTCCACGTCCCAGTCCGCCCCACCCGCGTCGCCGGCTATCAACTCATCCGCAACGTCCTCGCAGCCTACGCCGCCGATGCATCCTTTTGCGTTCTCTGCGATGCCCGCCGTCACGACCTCATCGACCTCTGGTACGAGGTCCTCTCCGCCGTCCACTCGCCGACCTTCGCGACCCGCCTCAAGCTACTCACCTGGCAGGAACTAGCCACGACCCTTCCCAGCGACCTGCAACAATTCCTCGCCACCAAGTACGGCATCACCGTGTAGCAAGTATCAAAGGTTGAGCTTGCGAAGGTACTCCCGGCTGATCTTCAGACTTTCCGGAATCGCTAACTTGGTCTCATCCTGATCGACGAAGGCATACTCCACACCCTCCGCCCGCGCCTGTGCGAGCAGCGCTGGCCAATCGAGTTTCCCTCGGCCTAGTTCCACAAAGTGCTGCGGTTCATCCATGTCATAGCCAGTCGCGCCGGGCGTGCGATCCTTCATGTGAATCAGCCGCACGCGATTGGCCTGACTCTTCAGTATGGCCATCGGATCCTGGCCACCCTGCGTAAGCCAGTAGAGATCCAGTTCAAGCTTCACCAGCGTTGGATCCGTATGCTTCATCAGGTGGGCCCACCCGTTGGTTCCACCGATCGGCTTGAATTCGTAGCAGTGATTATGGAAGACCAGTTCCATGCCACGCGATTTCGCCTGCTTGCCCACGCGGTTGAACAAGTCGGCAGCCTTGCCGAAACCGTCCAGCGAGTTCCATTGATCACGCGGAAGCATCGGACACACGTAATACTTCAGGCCGAGCTGGTGGGCAAAATCAATCTTGTCTTCGAGACCAACGTAGTCGAAGTGGCCGGCAACCGCTGCCAGTCCTGCATCCTGCATCATGCGGCGAATCTCGGCTGCAGGATGGGTATACGCAATCGGGTATAGCTCGACCTGCGCAAATCCTGCATCGTGAATCTTCTTGAAGACGCCCGCAAGGTCCGACTTCGCCTGATCGCGCAACATGTAAAGCTGCACGCCGAAAGTCATGCCTTTAACATCGGCGAGCCCACGGCTGCTACGAAGAATACAGCCCGCAGCGGCTGCGGTAAGCGACGCCTTCAAAAAGCTGCGTCGTGAATGCGGGACAGAGTTGACTGTGTTCATCGGGAATTCATACCTATATCTTTCAACGCTGGGTTGCGTGCTGGTAGTCGGTGGGACAACGAGGTCGCGGATCAGATGCCTCGGTTGAAACTCTACCGGATCGACTCGCGGTGGTCAAAGACTCCGTGCAACCTGCTCCCGCGCGCTCCTCAGTGTCTCCACCACGTCGCCGGTTGGGTAGAATTCCATTGCGATCGTACCCTTATATTTCAGCTCCGCAAGCTTGCGATAGATGCTGCCGTAGTTCACCTCGCCAGTGCCCGGTTCATGACGTCCCGGAACGTCGGCCACATGAATCAGTCCGACAAGCGCAATGTTGTCTTCCAACTTGGGAATGAGATTCCCGTGCGTCCGCTGCTCGTGGTAAAGGTCGTACAGAACGCGAATGGCCGGGCTATCCACGGCCTTCACAAGGTCGAATGCTTCGGTCACGCCGTCGAGATAGATGGTCGGATTCTCCAGGCGATCAATCGGCTCAATGACGCCAACAATCCCCGCACCGCTCAGCACCTGTGCGGCACGTTTCAGCGTCTCGATGCTGGCAGTATGCTGCGCCGGATTTTGCATCGAGGCATTCTCGCTCGAGCCAGAGGAATTAATCATCTTGCCCGACAGCAGTATGATCTGTTTGCAACCGAGTCGCCGCGCCATGGGGATCAGCGAATTCAGCTCGGCCAGGAACGCATCTCCTCCCGCAGGATCGGCAAAGCCAAGCGTCATCCCGGCCATCGCATCCACGGTGATTCCGAGTGCCTGCATACGGGCAAGTATCCGGCGGCTGTCCGGCTCAGACCAGGCCTTGTACTCGTTGACCAACTCCATCTGGGTATATCCAGCCTGGGCGATGCGCTCAAGGTTTTGCTCGAATGTGCCGTTCTTGTTCAGCGCCCACATCATCACCGACGTCTTGACGACGGATGTCTTGGTGACCGAGGGCGCCGCCGTTTGCCCATGCGCGCGGACTTCAAGGAGTGGCGATGCGAGCGAGGCCGTAATCAGTCCCGCGAAATTTCTGCGATTCAACATGCGGAGAATAGTAGCAAAAGAAGCGGTAAGGCATCACATCACAGCATTCGACACATACCAGCCCAGGCCGAACACCTAGCTATCCAATCGCCAACAATCCAAGGGCTGAAAGCCCAATACATACCAGCCTAGGCCGAAGGCCTAGGCGGCAGGCCTCCAACAATCCAAGGGCTGAAGGCCCGACACATAACAGCCTGGGCGGAAGCCGCTCAGGTCGCGCCTCCGCCTTCGCCACTCATCACTGCTATCCTGGCGATTGATCGGACACGATGGCCTCCTACCTCCGCTCCACCATTCCCGAATTTCTCAATCTCAGTGAATCAGAAGTCCTGGCAAAGCTCACATTAGGCTATGCCCACGCGGGCTTCAGTCAAATGCAGACAGATCTCCCGCTAACATGGTGGGACGACCTCACGTCACTACGCGTGGCTCTAACGCATCTTCAACTCACCCGGCCAGAGTCAACTCGCTGGCAAATACTGCTTGAGTTTTCCGTACCTCGAAAAGAGCGGCGACTGGATGTTGTCCTGCTCACCGGGGCAGAGATCATCTTGCTCGAATGCAAACGCGGACCTGCGACTGCGGATGCGATCCGGCAAGTCGAAGAATACGCGTTGCTCCTTCATTACTTTCATCAGCCATCGCAGAACACACAAATATACCCAATCGTAATTTCCGCGGACCCAGCAACAAAGACACACCTACCATCGCGGCAGAGAGAACTGACTCTTCCGACATTGCCATCATTCTGGATCGCCCCGACAACAATCTCTTCGTGGGTCGGACTGCCCACTATCCTCGGAGCTATACCTGAGGAACTTTCTGATGAGCCCGACGGTATTGCATGGGACAACGGCGCATATTATCCAACTCCCACGATTATTGAAGCGGCGTTGGCCCTACGAACAGGGCTCACCATCAGGGAAATCGCTCATTCGGAAGCAGCCGAACATCAGATTGAAGACGTTACAAACGAAATCCGCAAGATCGTCGACAACGCGAAATCTGACAATCAGCACGTAATCTGTTTCCTCACAGGTGTTCCGGGATCCGGGAAAACTCTCGTCGGGCTAAGCCTCGCTCACCTCAGCGAAAGTAGAACTGACTCAATCCACTTTATGAGCGGAAACGGTCCCTTGGTGTCGGTAATGCAGGAATTGTTCCGGCGGCAAGCCATGCAGGACCATGTGCCCGCAGCCGATGCCGCAATACACGCGAGAACTTTGATTGAGAATGTCCACGTGTTTGCGAAGACCTATACCGACGAAGACACAGATCGCCCACCCGCAAATCACGTCATCATCTTCGACGAAGCACAGCGGGCATGGAACCGTGCGCAGAACATGGCCAAGTTTCGGCGAAACTACTCTGAACCAGAGATGCTGCTAAAGATCATGGAGAGACATCAAGACTGGGCCGTTGTGATCGCACTCGTGGGTGGAGGGCAGGAGATCAACAACGGTGAGGCCGGCCTCGAGGAATGGGGAACTGCTCTTCAGGCCAGCACCTGCAAATGGCAGATTTACGCATCGCCTGAAGTCATCGATGGCGGCGCATCCACGGCCGGACACAAGCTGTTCGCATCCCCTGACGCTGTTCGTACCCTTCACCATCGAGACACATTGCATCTCCGGACCTCAAACCGGAGTCTCCGCGCAGACAATCTTGCAAAATGGGTCAACCACCTCATCGCCGGAGAATCTAGGCAAGCAGCCGCGCTCAGAATTACGGACCGCTTTCCCATCTTCCTTACCCGGTCGCTCGATACTCTTCGAGCTAAGTTGAAGCGTGAATCTCTAGGTGACACGAGGTTCGGCCTGGTCGGTTCCTCCGGAGGCGCCAGACTGAGAGCGGAAGGACTGGAGCCCAGTTCCGATTTTCATGGAGCCTACCCATGGCATCACTGGTATCTCTCGCCAAGAGAAGATCTCCGTTCGAGTTATGCCTGCGAAGTCTTCGCGACTGAATTCGAAATACAAGGCCTTGAACTCGATTGGATTGGGCTATGCTGGGGTGGCGATTTCATCTGGTCGGCATCGGGATGGATCGCAAGAGATATTCGCTATCTGAAGCAAACCAAATGGGGCATGGTTCGCAAAACCGAAAAGCAGGGCTACCGCCAAAATGCCTATCGAGTGCTACTCACCCGCGCACGCCAGGGAATGGTTATCTTCGTTCCCAAAGGCGACGCAGAAGACCCGACCCGTGCTCCCGGCGACTTGGACGCCACCGCCGGATACCTTCTGGCGTGTGGAGTTACGCTCCTGAACAACTGAGATCTACGGCCAACGGAATTTTGGTTCTTTGCGGACGGGTGCACGACGGTGTGCCTTCCCAACTATTTTTCGCGTATTTGCCGCCAAAATCGCGTGTCAAGCCCCTGCGCACCAAGTTTTTCCCATAACCATAGCAACATCATCAACTTAGGCAACAAAAATAGTTGGCGTAACAGTTTGGGTCAACCTGCTATCATTAAGTCAGTTAACGGAATCCAGAGAGGCTGCACAGGCTCCCGCGCTCATCCGCGACCCTTTGCAGCCTTTTCCATTGCTACTAACCCCAATCATTAGAGAAATTTAGCAGTAACTCCTTTAGAAGGGATACCTTGGGGATATCCATGGCACCTAGTCTGAACATAACAAACAAGTTACCTCCAGGATCGGTA
>JANYLK010000076.1 GCA_025357875.1 Granulicella sp. | reverse complement strand
CGCAGAAAGCTTCGCGGATCGTACAGGTGCTCGATCACTTCAGTGGTGATGATGGCATCCACCTGCCCCACTCGCTCAAGGATATCCCCCGTCGGCGCCGAAGAATCCGCAAGAAAAAACTCAACTCCAGGAAAGTTTGCGCGGGCTATTTCGATCCCGGTAGGCGAAAAGTCCGTTCCGTATAACTTCCAGCCGCGGTCTCGAAATAGGGAGATAAAACTTCTGTTGCCGCAACCCAAATCCAGAACCGACGACCCCTCAGGCAAGTCCCCTAACAACGCGTTCACACACGGAAAAACGTAGGAGTGGCTTCCGCCAGGGTCGGCAGTAACCTCTGAAACATACATGCGCCGATGCGCGGGTGAATTCGGTTGGCTCATGGATCTGTGAGTACGTCGTCTCCACCGTCTGCGCCAATAGTTCATGTCTCGATCTGCACAGCCAAACAGCTTTGCCCCTTGACATCACCCGTATAATTAAAGAACAAGAAAGCAAAGCCAGCGTCGTGTCCGAACACAACCGGACAGGACCTGAAGACAGCCAAAATCTCAGGGTGAATCGTGCGGAAATGGATCTTTACTGGACCACACAATGCCGCCTCAAACCGCTCGTATCGGCGTTCTTGCAGCCTCCATCGCGAAACATCCGGAGCTAAGTCATTTGTTTGGAAATATTTGCCCGTAACCTATTTGTTTGCAAACATTTGCGGAGGTTTCAATTTGTCATGTCACTCATTCGACGCGATTTAGCCTGGGTACCCCCCCCGGGGGGGGTACCCAGATTCGCCACAATTATCCTTCTCCTTTGCGCCACCACCCACTGCGCCCTCTCCATCTTCTACGTCAACACCTCGTACCTCGATCTCCACACCTACGCCCACGGAACTGCGCCCGAGCCCTTCCAGCGCCGATTCCTCATGGTTCCAGTCCTCCGCTGGGCCGAATCCAATCACATTCTGCAAGCCGCTGCCACCCGCTATGGCGCCAACGTCCCGCAGCCCGAGCCCATGTCCGCCGCAAAGCTCGCCTGTATCCTCCTCAGCCTTCTCCTGCTCAACGCCTTCGGACTCTGGACCATCCGCGCTTCCCCGCACCTATCCATCCAACATTGGTGGCTGCTCTGGTCGCTCCTCATCGCGATCCTCTACGCAAGCTACGCCACCCGCTACGAGCAACCCCTCTGGTATCCCTACGACATCCCCCACCTCGTGCTCTTCGGTGTCGCAACCGTCTTTCTTCTCACCGACCGCCCATGGCCCTTTGTCCTCGCGTTCGCCATCGACTCCCCCATGCGCAAGACTTCCGCCTTCCTTCTCCCACTCGCCCTGCTCGTACAATTTCGTTCGAAATCCTGGCGCTTCGCCATCGTGGCTTGCTTCACACTCTGGATAATCAGCCGCCTTATAGCTCTGCATCTCTATCCCAATGGCCCGCATTCATGGAATACCCTCCATTGGTACACCATGATCAAGCCATGGCATCTACCCCAACTTTTCAGCATCGTTGGCTTCCTCTGGCTGCCCGTCTGGCTGGGCGTCAAGTATCTAAACCATCAGGAGCGCATCGCCCTCTACGGAGCCACCGCCATGATCTTCCTGACGTTCTTCTTCGCCACCTGGAACGAGACACGAGCCTGGTCAGAGTGGAGCGTCCTCTTCGCCATCCTCGCCGCAGTTCAGTTGGAGCGCTCGTTCGCATCTCCCAGCCCGCTCGCCGGCAGACCCTTACCAGAACGGCACACACTTCCCTGAACATTGCGGAGTGCCGCACAGCGAGGCGCAAACGAAGATACTGGTATGAGAGCGCACCCAATGTCCAACCCACGCCACCCAGACCAGCGACCGCAAACGGACCAAACCACCAATGCATCCTCCGAATCCGCGGTCTCCGCTCTGCCCATACCCAGCCTCTTCCCCGGCCGACAGTGGCAGCAGGTGCTGGAGCGCGACGTCCACGCCGATGGCCAGTTCTTCTACGCCGTCAAGTCGACAAAAATCTACTGCCGCCCAAGCTGCCCGAGCCGCCGCCCAGCGAAGAAAAACGTCAGCTTCTTTCCCACCGCCACCGCAGCCGAACAAGCCGGCTTCCGCGCCTGCAAGCGCTGCGAGCCTGACCGAGCAATCCCACGGCCCGATCCGCAGGCCGCCGTCATCGCCGCGGCCACCGACTACCTCACCGATCACGCATCCGAACGCACCCGCCTCGCCGACCTAGCCAAGGCAACCGGCGTCGGTCGCCTCACCATCCTCCGCGGATTTCGCCGCGTCCTCGGCGTCTCCCCCGGCGAGTTCGCCAAAGCCCAGCGTGTCGCCCGCTTCAAAGACGCCCTCAGACCCACCACTTCGTCAAACAAGTCCGCCGCACGTCCCACATCGCCGACCACACCCAAACGCATCACCGACGCCATCTACGACGCCGGCTTCGGCTCCTCCAGCCGTCTCTACGAATCCAGCAACGATTCCCTCGGCATGACTCCGCGCGTCATGCGCGCAGGCGGCGCCGGCCTCGTTATCCGCTACGCCGTCGCGCCCAGCCCGCTCGGCCGCATGCTGGTCGCCGCTTCGCCAACCGGTATCTGCGCCATCTCCTTCGGACGAGACGACGCAGAGCTTCTCACCGACCTGCGACAGCGCTTCGACCAGGCTCAACTCGTCCCCGCCAAGGGCAATACGGGGTGGCTCGCCGACGCCGTAGCCTTCGTAGCCAGCCAGACCACCGAACATCCACTCGCCGCCACATTTCCGCTCGATGTTCGAGCCACTGCCTTCCAGCAGCGCGTGTGGAAAGCGCTCCAGCAGATCCCACGCGGCGAGACACGCAGCTACTCCGAACTCGCCCGCGAACTCGGCAAGCCATCCGCCGCCCGCGCGGTCGCCGCTGCATGTGCAGCCAATCCCATCGCCATTGCCGTCCCCTGCCACCGCGTCGTCGGTCAGAATGGAAGCCTCAACGGTTACCGTTGGGGAATCGAGCGCAAACGTAAAGTTCTCGCCGCTGAAGCCGTATCCACCTAACGCCCGCACCTGCCTACGATGTTGCCGGAGCCCGCCACGCGTCGACCGTCACAAACCGCGTCGCCGTCTCACTATGCGCAGTCAGCAGCCGATCCACCGCGCGAACGGTATCCATCCGTGCCGCACCCATCGCGAGATGACCACCATCATGGAGCAGTAGGTTGGAGCCCTGTGCGCGGCCTCGGCTCCTCGCAATTCCACGTTCCAGGTTCGCAAGTATCCCGTCCACCCCAATCGGATTCCAGTCATACCCGGTCACATTCCACGTCACCGGCGTAAGACCCATCTCGCGCGCCACGCGCAGTACATACGGTCGCCTCGCCCCAAAAGGTGGACGGAAGTACTCAATCTTCGCCCCGGTAATATCCTCGAGTGTCGCGTTGCAATCCGCCAGTTCCTGTCGCACCCGAGCAGCCGACTGCAATGAAAGCTTTGGATGACTCATCGTGTGATTTCCCAGCAGATGTCCAGCCGCGACGACTCGGCGCGCTATTTCCGGCTTCTGCCGCACAAAGTCCCCCATCGCAAAAAAAGTCGCCTGCACGTCATGCCGAGCCAGCACCTCAAGCAACTCCGGCGTCGTAGCAGCATTCGGCCCATCGTCGAACGTCAGTGCCACCTCCTCTGGATCGTTTCCGGCGATCAGCGTCCGCCCAAAGATCTGCGAAGTAGGCCACTCTGAGGCATACAGCAGGCCGCCCAGCAGTCCTATCGCCGCCGAACCCAATGCGGCGTTTGCGATCATGCCAGCCATATCAACTCTTCCCGCCAGTCTTCAGCAAGGCAAATACTTCTTCGGCATGCCCCGCCGGCGTCACCTTCGGAAACACATGCAGCAGCCTCTGCCCCTTGCCGATATCCGCACCAATCACATAAGTCGTCCGCTCTACGCCGGTCACAGGCTTGCCATACATCGTTTTGTCCTTCAACAGCCCGTACCGCTTGATTAGCACCATCTCCGGGTCGGCCAGCAGGTCATATGGCAGTTCGTACTTGTCCTTGAACTTCTTCTGCGCCTTCACCGTGTCGCGCGAGATCCCAAGCACCACGATGCCAGCCTTTTGGAAGCTCTCAAACGCATCCCGAAATCCGCACGACTCCAGCGTGCATCCAGGAGTGTCTGCGCGTGGGTAGAAAAACAGCACCACCGGCGACCTTTTATAGTCGCTGAGTTGTACTGCCTTGCCATCTTGATTCTGAAGGGTAAAATCTTCAACGATCTCGCCAACCTGCATTTTATTTCTCCTCTCGTAGCCCCGTCAAAGTCTTCTCCAGCGAAGCCGGATCTTCCACATTAAACACCGGGTTCGCCGCATCTTTCCCCTGAATCTGCCGCATCAATCCGCTCAGCACACGTCCCGGCCCCACCTCGATAAAGTGGGTTGCTCCCTGCGCAAGCAGCAACTCAATGCACTCAACCCAGCGCACCGCTCCAGTCACCTGCGCGATCAGCGCCTCACGCGCAACGTTGCCTGTGACGACCAGAGTCGCATTGACATTCGCCGCCACCGGAAACACCGGGTCGCGAAACTCCAGCTTCGCAAGATCAATCGCTAGCGAGTTCTGCGCCGGTTGCATCAGATCACAATGGAAAGGCGCGCTCACCGGCAGCATCACCGTCCGTTTCGCCCCAGCCTCCTTGCACAACGCCGCCGCCCGCTCCACCGCGCGCACCGCACCCGAGATCACCGTTTGCGCGGGCGAATTCAGATTCGCCGCCGATACTACCGCGAGCGTCGCATCGAACCTTACCGCTTCGGCACTCTGCGGTAACGGGGTCATCTGATCCGCAACCTGCTCGCAGATCACTTGGATCAAGCCCGGCTCCAACCCGAGAATCGCCGCCATCGCGCCTTCACCCGCCGGCACCGCCTGCTGCATGTAGCGCCCGCGCAGACGCACCGCCCGAACCGCATCGACGAAACTTAGTGTCCCAGCAGCGACATGCGCCGAGTACTCCCCCAGCGAATGTCCCGCCGCCATTGAAGGCACCACACCCGCTTGCGTCAAGACCCGCTCCGCCGCGATCGACACTGTCAGAATCGCCGGCTGTGTATGCTCCGTCAGTTTAAGGGTCTCGTCGGGCCCTTCGAAGATAATCTCCGAGAGCGCAAACCCGAGCGCCTCATCCGCCTGGTCAAACACCGCGCGCGCCACAGGAAAATTGTCGTACAGCTCACGGCCCATACCCACAGCCTGCGAGCCCTGTCCAGGAAAGAGAAATACTGTTTTAATCACAGAATCAATCGTAAACCAGCCAGGCCCCTGCGCGCTTCGAACTCGGCCTAGATACCGACTCCGAAATCAACATCAGGCAGCTCATCGCCTGAGTGCGAGTAGAGATCATACGGCGTGCGTCGGCTAAACTTGTACCGTTGCCGGATCTCTCGCCCCACAATCAGGCCCAGCGCCACCGCTCCCAGTGCCGCCGAAATCCAGGCCACCGTTTTCAGCAAATTCGATTCCACCGCATCCATCGACTCGCTCGAGCTCCCGGTAATATTCGCGTCTTGCCGACCGTCGGCCTCAACCGCGTCTTCCGCCAAACCTTCGCAGCGATCGAACTTAGGGAGGAACCTCATGCCAAGAATGATAGCGCAGGTAGACATGATTCGTTACCTAAAATCGTTGCCGAGTATTCAACTCACGACACTAGACGATTCAAACCCTACGTCACATCAACATGCTCAAAACCAAGTGAATACAGCAGCGTCGTCAGCGTAGCTCGAGCATTCTTCCGCGCGGTATCCAGGATCCCGTCGGACAACGCCGCCTTCTGCAACTGGTCCTGTGCCTTCGCCCGCGTGTCTGACTCCAGATTCTGATCGACCGGAACCAGTAGCCCAGTCGTCCGCGCATACACACGCGTGTGCTGGTTATCCAAACTTGTCACAAATATTTGCGACACGGGCAGCGTGACATGAATGCTGCGCGTGCCGCCCTCGATCCGCACGTCCTCCGGCTTCAATTGCGCGAAGTCAATACCCGCAATTGACTCGCCATGCACAACCAGTAGAATCCTGTCCCCAGCCAGCGCATCCGGCAGTATGGGCGACGTCCGGTCGCCTTCCACCACCGTGTCCAGCGAGTACACCACCGTCTCCAGGCGGCTAAGTCGCTGTATCTTTTCCACCACCGTCGGCACCGACGTATCGAAGCTGGTTGAGCGGCCGGTGATCAGCGTCGCGATCCGTCCCAACGCACCCGATGTCGCGTGCCGCACCACCAACACCACCGCCACCGCGCCCAACAGCAGCGCCAGCGCTAATCCCAGTAATCTGCTGCCGTAATTTGGCCCCGAATAGTATTGCGTCGTCATCGCCTACTCCACTCCAATCATAGCTTGTCGGGTTATTTGCCGGCCCTAACCACAGCTCCAGCGTTTGCTCACACTACGCAATCGGCCAACATTGATGTAGAGTGCCAGCCAGTTGACCCGCACGAGCGAAACTTAGTGGCGTGAATTCGCTTGGCGTTTCTGTGTGTCGAGGAAGCGCCGCATTCGGTCGAGCGACCGAGCCTTGCCGAAGACCATCAGCGATTCGAGCAGCGGCGGGCTGGCGATCTTCCCGGTTAAGATAGCGCGAAGCAGCATGAAGTTATCTTTTACCGACCACTCCTTCTCGACGCCAAGCTGCTTGAGCGCAGGCTCCAAATCTTCGACCGCGAAGACAGTTGCCTCAAGCACAGTAAGCTGTTCGGCCGCGAAGGCGAGTGTCTCTTCCAGCGTGTGCTTCTTAGGGATGAATACCTCCGGCGCAGGCATTACATCGTCCTTGAAGAAGAAATCAGTCATATCGCCGAATTGCGCCAGTGTTTCGATGCGGGTCTGCACCAGCGGTGCAATCCGGCGTAGATAGTCGTCTGAGAAGATCGTCGCGCGCAGCGCATCGAAAAATTTCTCGGACGAAAGCGCGCGTAGATATTCGCCGTTGAGCCACTTCAGCTTCGTCAGATCGAATACGGGACCGCCCAGCGATATGCGTCTAAAGTCAAACTTCTCCAGCATGTCGGAGAGCGAGAAGATGTCGCCCTCCTTGACGTTCATACCCTTCGAGACGATCTCCTGTTCCGTGGGCTGCGCCATTCCTCCGCCCATCAGACCGAGGAAGTTGAGCAGCGCTTGCGGCAGGAACCCGCTCTCGCGGTAATAGATCAGCGAGACGGGATTCTTACGCTTGGAGATCTTGCTCTTGTCCAGATTGCGCAGCAAAGGCATGTGCCAGAAGCGAGGAATATCCCAACCAAATGCCCTGTAGAGCAGCACATGCTTCGGCGTGGATGAGATCCACTCTTCAGCGCGGATCACATCCGTGATGCGCATCAAGTGATCGTCGACCACGTTCGCAAGGTGGTATGTGGGGAAACCGTCCGACTTCATCAGGACCTGGTCGTCAACATTGTTGTGCGAGAAGGTGACGTTGCCCCGAAGCTCATCGCGGAAGATGGTCTCGCCTTCGACTGGAACTTTCAGCCGAATGACGTATGGCCTGTCTTCAGCCAGGAAAGCATCGATTTGCACCTGAGGAAGCTCACGATGCGCCCCGTTATAGCGCGGCGGCAGCTTCGCGGCGATCTGCGATTTGCGCATCGCATCTAGCTCTTCGGCAGTTTCGAAGCTACGGTAGGCGTGTCCGCTAGCAAGTAAAAATTCAACGTGTTCGCGATAAATTTCCGTTCGCTCAGACTGGCGGTACGGGCCATACGGGCCACCAACATCGGGACCTTCGTCCCACTCAAGGCCAAGCCAGTGCAACGAATCGAAGATCATCTGCTCGGAGGTGGCGACGAAGCGCGCGCGGTCGGTATCCTCGATGCGCAAGACGAATTGGCCTCCGCGCTGGCGAGCGTAAATGAAGTTAAGCAGGCCGATGTAGGCAGTGCCTACATGCGGATCGCCAGTTGGCGAAGGTGCGATGCGTACGCGAATAGGGGCAGCTGATTCAGTCGAAGTCGTCATGAGAGGTTCAGCGTTAATGGTACAGGACGGCAGACTGCGAGATTCGGGGGGCTCAGATCGCGCAAGGCGTGGGTCGATGCCGTTACAAGCACATCCAATCATTGTGACGAATGGCGACTTTTCAGGGTTGAAGCTTGCGGTGCTGGACCAATCTCCCGTAGCCGATGGAAGTACGGCAGCACAGGCGTTGCAGAACTCTATCGAGCTGGCTCGGCTGGTGGACCGGTTGGGCTATACGCGGTTCTGGATGTCCGAGCATCATGCCATGGAGACGCTGGCCTGCGCGGCGCCAGAGATCGTTCTGGCGCGTATCGGCGGGGAGACGAAGCTAATCAGGATCGGCTCGGGCGGAATCATGCTGCCGCACTACTCGGCGTTCAAGGTGGCAGAGGTGTTTCGAACGCTGCATGCGCTTTACCCGGACCGGGTGGATCTTGGGCTTGGGCGAGCGCCCGGCGGTGGGCCGATCGAAGCGCTGGCACTGAAGCGGGAGCGCGGGACGAAGATGCCGGACGATTTTGAGGACCAGGTAAGCGAGCTGCTCGCCTATTTGTATCCGGGCGAAGCAGAGCATGCATTTCCCGCGGGCCATCCGTTTGGCAGTTTGCGGGTGTCTCCGGAGATGCCGGGAGGCCCGGACGTGTGGATGCTGGGGTCGAGCTTGTGGAGCTCGAAGGCCGCGGCGGAGTTTGGGCTTCCCTACGCGTTTGCTCACTTCTTCTTCGGCCAGGGAACGCGGCAGGCAATCGAGGCGTATCAGCGGCAGTTTGTCGCTTCGTCGCGGCGAACTGCCGCGGAAGCGACGGCGGCTGTGGGCGTGATCTGCGCCGAGACGGAGGAAGAGGCGGAGTTTCTGGCATCAAGCGTGCGGCTGCTGCAACGCAGAATTCGGATGAACGATCGCAGGCCAGTGGCTGCTCCTGAGGATGCGATTCGTAAACTGGCGGAGCTGGGGGGCGCTACTCCGGAGGAAGGCGAATGGCCGAGGTACTTTGTTGGCACGCCTGCGAGGGTGCGTGAGCAGTTGGAAGCCATGGCTGCGGCTTTGGGGATTCAGGAGTTAGTGGTGAATACGATTGTGTGGGATCACGCGAAGAGACTGCGGAGTTATGAGTTGTTGGCGCGGGAGTGTGGGTTGGTGGAGGGGATTTAGCGAACAGTCGTATTTGGTGTGTCCATAAGCTGCATGAAATGCGGCGCGCATCTACACGAGGACAAGGTAGGATTCTGGGGTGAGCTTCCCGGACTGTCCCGGCTGCATTGCGGCGGGACGGACGTTGGAGGAGGCGGGGATGACTCGGATCAGCGCATATGGTGCAGTCCGCCGTGCGGGGTGGGGGAGGTAGGCGCGGAGCGGTGGGGCGGGGATAGAGCACAGCGGGACTTCGGGCTATGCTGACGGCAGATCGGAGGTGTGGCGATGGCGAGTTCTGTGGCATTAAGCGAGGCGCAGGAGCATCTGGCCGAGCTACTGATCCGCGCTGAAGGTGGGGAAGAGATTCTGATTGAGCGTGAGGGTCGTCCGGCGATGAAGATTGTGCCGGTTTTTTCTGAAGCCCCGACGGCAAGCAAGCGCATCTTCGGGCAAAATCTCTCCGGAATTACCTATATTGCGCCGAATTTTGATGATCCGATGACCAATGAAGAGTTGCAAGAATGGGGCATGTGAGCAATGCGTTTGCTGCTCGACTCCCATATTTTGCTTCGCCTGGATTCTGATCCCAGCCTTGTTCCCGCGTTCCAACGAGACCTCATTGCCGACCGCGCAAACGAGGTTTTCGTGAGCGCTGCGACGGCTTGGGAGTTGGGTATCAAGCAGAGCAAGGGGAAACTCGTTTTTTCGATGCCGATTTCAGAGCAACGAATACAGTTTGGATTCCTTGAGTTGCCGATTACCTTTGCCCATGCGGAGTATGCTGGCGGATTGCCGTTGTTGCACTGCGACCCGTTCGACCGAATGCTGCTGGCGCATGCGATTGTGGAGCAGATGGTGCTGGTGACAACGGATCGTCGGCTTGCTGGATATCCAATGAAGTTGTTTTAGGCGTGCGGTGCTCAGTCGCCCATTGGACGATGCCCACATCTCAGAATCGAGATTTGGGGCGCGCGTCTCAATCTTCTGCGCGATCGTCGATTGAGATATCGGGGCTTGACATGCGATGTTGGCAAGGCCTTAACATCACTTCTTCGGGATGTCGACGAGGATTGAATTTAAGATTCTTTGAACTGAGGAGAGCTCATGATACGTCGACTCTTTATGTCTCGATTGGCGCAATTGGCGGCTGCACCTTTCGTTATGGCTGGTGGTTCTCTCGAGGGGCAGGCCACGCACAAGTCGCTCAAGGTTTTGATGAAGAGCGCATGGGGCTCCGATGATCCGACCAAAGCAGCATTCCCTTTTTTGCATGGGTTAGCCCTTGCGGAAGCCGGACATGAGGTGCAGATTTTCCTGCTGGAAGAGGCGGTTGGACTGATGCGCAAGACGCTGGCAAACGCGGTCACCCCGGTCGGATGGCCGCCGGTGGGCGAGACCCTGGATAAACTCGCTGCGAAGCACATCCAGATCTACGCGTGTGGAGCGTGCTCCCGTGCCAGAGGCGTGACCGAAGCGGATTTACTTAATTATGGAGCGAAGTTTGGTAACCCGACAATCTTCGTGTCGCTGGTTGAGTGGGCGGATCGGGTGATCACGGAATAAGCGTCGGAGCTTGGATCATTTCACCCTCTGCCAGTCATTTTCTGACCTTCACCCAATGAGGTGTGGGGCGACGAGGGTGGCAAATTTGCGCGATGTTATGACTTTGGTCTGCTTTCAAGAGGCCGGAAAATGGCGCTGATTGCCGGTAATCAGATAATCGGCGCGGGCAGTATCGGCGCATTCGAGGAAGATGTTGTCATTGGCGTCGCTGGTGACGCTCAGCGTGCGAGACGGAACGACGAGATGGCTGCGGTCCCTGATGAGTTGGATGAGTTGGAGGCGCAGACCTTTTAGGATACCGAGCTCGGGGCGGGCAAGAACCTCAGAATATTCATCAAGAATGGGCTGCGAAACGTACAGCCGGCCTGGCTTGGTGGTTGCCAAGGTCAGCGCAGTGCGCTGGAGGCTGTCGGGTTTGAGGGCGGCAGAGACGAGGATGTTGGTATCCAGCACAAGCCGGAGCGGAAGCATCAGGCTGATTTATTCTTCCCCGTTCGCCGGGCCGCACGGGTAGCGCGAATGATCTGGTCAATCACCCGAGAGGTGAGTTGGGAGGTGCCGTTCCGTTTTGCTTCTTCTCCGATGAGGCACAGGACCTCGGCTCTAGCGCGGCGAGCCTCACATAGTCATGGATACTGAGGAGAATGGCACGGGGTGTGCCGCGCTTTTCGATGATCAGCGATTGATGTTCCTCGCCGACGCGCGTGAGCAGTTTGCCAAAGTTGGCACGGGCCGTAAGAGCAGAGACTACATTTGACTCGCGTTTTTGACTGATCAGCGTCAGCACGAAAGGTACCAGTTCGGACATACTGAAGTCAACCGATCGCTCTCGAGAAGAAGATGGTCGAAGTAGCCCTCGGCGGACTATTTGATTACGGTAAGTGAGAGGCCCTTGCGAATGATCAGACCAGCATAGTCTTGCTTCTGCAGCAAGAAGCTACAATTCCATGGCGAACTGGTGGATGGGGGTGTAGGTGGGGTGGGTGGGTTCGGTGGCCAGGGCGAGGATGAGGCGTTCGAGGACTAGGAGTTTGTTGGCGGGGGAGCTGCGGAGTTCGAGGTCGGCTCGGGCGACCAGGCGGAGGGCGCGGGTAAGGTCGCGGCGGGATTTGTAGCGGCGTGCCTGGCGGATGAGATCTTCGGCGGCGAACGGCGGCATGCGGAAGCCTTGCCAAAGGACAGCCCAGATAGCGCGGGAGTCGCGCACATTTTTCTCGAGGATGATGAGCATCTGGCGGAAGGTGCGGGCGAGCATGTAGAGGTGCCCAATGGCCGCATCTTCGCCACCGTCGGAGGCGTTGAGCAGGCCGTGGAGCAGGAGCAGTGCGCGGGTGCGATCGCGTTGCGAGATGGCGTCGGTGAGCTCGTATAGGGAGCGCTGCTTGGCGGCGAGGACCATGGTCTCTACCTCGCCGAGGGTGATGTGGTTGCGGGCGAGGGACTCTGGTGCGGCTTCGGGCAAAATGCGGGGGTTCTTCGCTGCGCTCAGAATGACAGACGATGTGGGCGGTGGGACAGACGTTGTGGGCGGTGTGTCTGATGATGTGGGCGGCGGGACAGACGATGTGGGCGCGGCAGAAGAAGTTGAGGGTGGTGCGGAGACGTAGAGGCAGAGCTTTTCCAGTTCGCTGGCGACCAGCATCATGTCGGCGCCGAGCGCGTCGACCAGTTCGCGGGCCGCATCGGGATCAAATTTTATGCTGCGCGCATCGGCGCTTGCGATGACCCACTTGATGGCGTCGGACTCTTCGACGCGGGCTAGTTCGACAAAGCCACACCAGTCGCCCAGCGTCTCGCGGATACGGTCGTAGCGCTCTTTATCCTGGTAATCCATCTTGCGCAGGTCGGTGGGGATGCGGAGGTGGTCGGCGACAAATAATAGCAACGCTTGTGGGTTTGGCGATCGGAAGTAGGCGTCGATGGCCTCGAATTCAGCTTTCTTGCTACCGCGTCCGTAGAGATTTTTGAGGCCACGCACGAAGAGTACCTGGAAGGGCGCCATCAGCGACGGCGTCTGCGCTCGGTCGAGGACTTCGAAGATGCTGGTTTCGGCGAGGTCTAAATCATGCAACGAAAAATCGCGGCTGTCTTCAGGCGCCAGTGCCGCGAGCACACCCTGCCGACAACGCTGGTAAAGGAACGCCTCATCGCCAAGCAGGACGTAGCCCGGGCGAAGCGTTGCTGGCGAAGTGATCTCGGTGAGGAAGCGGTCTGTCGAGGCGAAACTCTTGAGCGCCATCAAAGTGCCTCAATCTTGCGGCAGCGGAGTCGACCACCGATGCTCACGACTGCAAAGCTGATCACCCCGAAAACAATCACGTAGAGTGGCAGTGCAATCACCAACGAGAGGATACCTAATCCCTCCATTGCGTTCCGCACCGGATACATGCCGGGATACATGAGATGAACCAACGGTGTAAGCATTCCAACGACGCCGATTCCAGAGATAACGACACCTGTGGCAAACGAAAGCTTAAGGCAAAATTTTATCGTGAGGAGATGCATCAGAACGACTCCAGCATATCGCCGATCAGGGCCTGCGCGAAATCGCGGGAAAGACGGTTGACGGCGGCGGGATCCTCGCGGATAGAGCCGCCTAGATCCTGCGTGGATTGGTACTGCTCGCGGTAAGAGAAGGCGTCGTTCTGATAGAGGACGTGGCCGTCGCGCGCGGCCAACATCACCTTGGCCGTGATGGTGACGAGATAACTGGAGGTTTCGCCGCTGGTGGAGTCGTAAGTAAGCGGAATGGAGGTCTGCGTAAGTACAGTGCCGCTAAGGACTGCGTCGGCGTCGGTGGAGGCGCTGGTGAGAACGCGATACTTCGTGCGCGTGTTTAGTTCGCGGATGACTGCCTGGGTCAACGCCATCTCGGTATGATAAGCCTGTGCCTGCGTCGCGAAGACAGGCACAGCGACAGTCCGGACATTAGCAGGAATGTGCGTGGCCGAGCCGACCGTGTGGTATCCGCAACCAGCGACCAGCACTAGACTCATGACGGCTAGACAACAAGAGAGCAGAGTGAGCGGCGAGGTGCGAGGAGCAGCGTAGAGCGGTAGAAGGCGCATGCGTTGTATCTATTGTCGCACTCAGGGAATGTGCTGCAGGTGAGTGTCTTTAAAGTGTGCCGGATTTAACCCGTAGCCGAGAAGGCGGTCAAACGCGATGTGGGCCGCCCAAATGATCGCGGTCGCCGGCAGCCGCAGCCAGTTTGCGATTTAGCCAAGTGATGAACAGGATGATCGGTACTTTAACGTGTAACCGAGGTTATAGAGCGCCAACCCGATGCGCGGGTCCAGGAGATAGCCAAGCATGAAGAGATCCGGGGCGAGAAACAGCACGGCGAAGAGCAGCCAACTGAAGTGGAAGTGGGAATAAAGGAGAACGGCACCGGCGAGCAGTCCGGCTTCCTCGATACGAAGCAGGAGTGCGGGTCGGGTCTGCATAGTCAGTCAGTCCTCAACATCGGGGGGCACAAGTTAAAAAAATATGAGGCGACCCGAAGGTCGCCTCATATTTAGGTAAAAAATAGGTTACGCCGGGGAGGGCTGTCCTTCCGGAAATCCGGGTTTGCGACCGCCGCCCTCAGGCTTCACGACTTTCTGTCCATCGCCAGGGCCCGGATCTGCAAACGCTAGAGGAGACTTGAACGGCGGCAGTTCCTGGCCGGCAATGATCAGGTCGATCTCAACCTTATCCAGCGTCTCTCGTTCGAGCAGGGCAGCCGCCATCCGATGCATGATGTCGCCGTTAGCTTCGAGAATCTGGTAGGCCGATTTATAACCCTCGTCGACGAATCCACGGACAGCGACATCGATCTGCTTTGCGGTGTCGTCGGAGTAGTCGCGAGACTGGCCAATGTCACGGCCCAGGAAGACTTCCTGCTCCTTCTTGCCGTAGGTTAGAGGACCAAGGTCGCTCATGCCGTACTCGCAGACCATCTTGCGGGCGAGCTCGGTGGCGCGAACGATATCGTTGCCGGCTCCGGTGGTCTTGCGATGCATAAAGATCTCTTCGGCGCAGCGTCCGCCCATCAAGATCGCGAGCTGCGTGTCAAGATAATCCTTGGTCACCGTGTGCTTATCTTCCTCTGGCAGGTGCATAGTCACACCCAACGCCATACCGCGGGGAATGATGGTGACCTTGTGCAGCGGGTCCGAATGCTGACGCTTGGCGGCAACCAGAACGTGACCAGCCTCGTGGTAGGCGGTATCACGCTTGTCGTCGTCGGAAAGCAGCATGGACTTCCGCTCCGCGCCCATGAGGACCTTGTCCTTCGCGACTTCAAAGTCGTACATGTGGACCGATTTGCGATTAAAGCGCGCGGCAGTGAGGGCAGCCTCGTTCACCATGTTCGCGAGATCGGCGCCGGAGAAACCCGGGGTGCCGCGAGCGAGGATATTGAGGTTGACGTCTTCGGCCATGGGAACCTTCCGCGAGTGAACGCGGAGAACCTCCTCGCGACCGCGGATGTCAGGGCGATCGACGATGACTCGGCGATCGAAGCGGCCGGGGCGAAGCAGCGCCGGGTCGAGTACGTCAGGACGATTGGTGGCTGCGATCAGAATCACGCCGTCGTTGGATTCAAAGCCATCCATCTCAACCAGAAGCTGGTTGAGGGTTTGCTCGCGCTCGTCGTGTCCGCCGCCGAGGCCTGCGCCGCGGTGCCGGCCTACGGCGTCGATTTCGTCGATGAAAATAATGCAGGGTGCGTTCTTCTTGCCTTGCTCGAACAAGTCGCGGACGCGTGATGCGCCGACGCCAACGAACATTTCAACGAAATCTGAACCGGAGATGGAGAAGAACGGGACATTTGCTTCGCCAGCTACTGCGCGGGCAAGCAGAGTTTTGCCAGTTCCCGGAGGCCCGACGAGCAGGACGCCCTTGGGAATGCGGCCGCCGAGACGCTGGAACTTTTGTGCCTCGCGCAGGAACTCAATGATTTCCTTGAGCTCCTCCTTGGCCTCATCAACACCAGCGACATCCTTGAATGTAATCTTCTTCTGCTGCATGGAGAGCAGACGCGCACGGCTCTTGCCAAAGCTCATCGCCTTATTGCCGCCCGATTGCATCTGGCGCAGCAGGAAGAACCACAGACCAAGAAGAAGCGCGAAGGGCGCAACCTGGATCAACAGGCCCCACCAGGCGTTGGAGTTCTGATCCTTGTTGGAGATGTTGACGCCGTGGCCACGGAAGATGGTGTACATCTCGGGATCGTTATCCGGCTTCGTCGTGCGGAACGCGTCATTATTGCTGTAGTGTCCGGTCACGGTATTTCCGTCGATGAGCACATCCTTCACCTGGCCGGACTGCGCCTTGTTAAGCATGTCGCTGTACGAAACGGGCGTATCCTTCGCCCCACCCATGCCCTTGCTGACATAAGTGAAGAGGAGGAAGGCACCGGCGATAACCAGCACCCACATCAGAACCTGTTTAACGGTCGAGTTCAATCGCGTTTCCTCATTTTTTCGGCCTGGTTCGTCCTGATGAACGCAACCAGACGGCTTACCGACCGAGAGACGGACCAAGCGAAAATGCCTGGGTGTCGCAGTCTGTCATCATTAGACGCTCAATAGCTGCATAAAGGTTCCGGGCGTTGGGCAACGAACGCCATCCCGGCCCGAGTGGGCTCACCCCAGGTTCCATAATTCTAACCTGATCGGCGCAAATTAGCGGTGACAGGATCCGAATCGAGATCACCTGTCGCCATTATCTATCAGCATGTGGCCCTAGAAGTTGCATCTTTCGTGGGATGCAACTGCGCGCTAAGTATCCTTTGGCTCGTCTGCACGGTACAGCCGAAGTTCGCGGGCGGATCGCTCCCCACGCAGGCCTGCGGGAAGATGCAGGGTGGCACTAGGGCGTGCAGGGGCGCTCGGGTCAGCGCCGAAACCTGCGAGCACCAGCAGGCGGGCGGTGTCGTCGAAGCTGAGGCGGGCGCCGAGCGACCGAGCGGCACCTCGCACGACTCGTCGCCTCAGCGCCGGATCAAAACCGCGCAAGCGTTCGATCTCGATGGCGACGGACCCGGAGTCTCCGGGCGCGGTACTTACTGCTCGGCCGCCGCCGCGCACCGGCTTACCTGGGAGCAGAATTTGGGGGAGAATGCGGCTGAGTTCCACTTGCCAGCGAGCCTCATCGTCACGGGCGAGTTCGGCGAGATTCGCGAGCGTCTGATCGATCAAAGGATTGTATTCGCGGAGGATTGGGAGCAAGTGATGGCGAATGCGGTTGCGGGTAAACGCCTCATCGACGTTCGAGGAGTCGGTGCGCCACGGCTGCTTATTGTTGCGTAGGAATTCTTCGAGTTCGGCGCGGCGGGCGGAGAGCAGCGGGCGCAGAATCTTGCCCGGGCGAGCCGCGTTTGGCACGATCACGACAGGATGAATGCCACTCAGACCCTCCGTCCAGGCTCCACGCAGTAGCTTCATAAGTACCGTCTCGGCCTGGTCGTCGAGCGTGTGCGCGGTGAGAATCGAGTCGGCGTGGCCCTCCGCGATCAGTTGCCGGAATATTTCGTAACGTAAATTGCGCGCGGCCTCCTCGACCGTCTCGGGTTGGCCGGCCTCGCGCGCCTTCGCAACGCGATCCGGCACGCTGGCATGGTGGACGTGAAGCGGAACTTCGAGCCTCACGCAAACCGTCTCCACGAAGGCAAGGTCCGCATCCGCCTCGTCACCGCGCAGACCATGGTGAACGTGAACCGCAGACAGTCCCACTCCAAGTGCGTTTCGCGGCAAGGCGTTAGCCGCGTAAAGCAGCAGAAGCATCGCCACCGAGTCCGCGCCTCCGGAGACGGCAGCGCAGATGCGGTCTCCGGGATAGATGTGTTCACGATTCAACATTGGCTGTGGTTCTGACCTCAGATGCTCATACTACTGCGTCTCTCGCGTGCCACGAATGCGGCCCGGCACCCGCCTATCTTGTATACTTCATAGGCTATGCGTGTGTTTGTGATTCTTCCGGCGGCAGGTATTGGGACGAGAATGTCCGTAGGCTTGGGAGTGGGCAGCAGTTCGCCCATTCCCAAGCAGTTTCTGACGATTGCGGGCGTTCCCGTGCTCGTCCATTGCCTGCGCGCATTTTTGGCGGTCGAGCGGGTTGACGCCATCTATGTTGCTGTGCGCCGGACGGAAATCGACCGGGTTCGCGCACAAGTGGCCGAGTTCGGGCTGAGAGGCAACGTGCATGTCGTTGAGGGCGGCGACCATCGGCAGGAATCGGTGTCGAATGCGCTGGCTCTGCTGGTTTCGGATTGCGGCTGTGATGAGGACGATGTGGTGTTGGTGCATGATGCCGCTCGGCCTCTGATCGACGTACCTACTATCGATCGGACCATCGACGCGGTGGTCGAGTATGGAGCTGCCATCGTGGGCTTGCCCGCAGTGGACACGATCAAGCAGGTGGAGCGAACTGCACACGGTGCGATCGTGACCGCGACCATTCCGCGCGAGCGAATTGTCCAGGCGCAGACGCCGCAGGGAGCGCGCTGCGGTCTGTTGCAACGCGCCTTTGCCGAAGCCGCTGCAGATGAGTTTGAAGGTACTGATGAGGCCAGCCTGCTGGAGCGTGCGGGTATCATCGTGGCAGTCGTGGCTGGGTCGGCGACAAATTTCAAGATCACCCAGCCGGGAGATATCGAACTGGCGGAGTTTTATTTGACGGGCGCGAAATGAGTATGCGGATTGGCTATGGGTTTGACTCGCACGTGTTCAAGGCGGGCGTGCCGCTAGTGATTGGTGGCCTGGCGATCGAGCACACGGAAGGCCTCGCTGGGCACTCTGACGGGGACGTGCTGCTGCACGCAATCACCGATGCGTTGCTCGGTGCGGTCTCGGCCGGCGACATTGGAACATTCTTTCCGCCCAGCGATCCGCGCTGGAAGGGCGCTGCTTCGAGCGTATTCCTGCAGACGGCGCTCGAAGAAGTCGCCACCGCAGGCTACAAGATCGTCAATATCGACACCGTACTCGTAATGGCGCGGCCGAAGATCGTCCCAATTGCCGGAGAGCTGCGAGAGTGCGTCGCCGAGCTGCTCGGCATCAAGCCAGGCGAAGTGGGTATTAAGGCAAAAACACCTGAGGGTCTAAGCCTTGACCACGTAGCTGTGGCGCACTGCACGGTGCTGCTGGAGAGCCTTGCCAGACCCGATGTGCTGGCCCATCTGACGGCGACTGCGGACGCCGATTCCGAGGAAGAGTTGAACGCTGTAGTAGAGGGACTGGTCAGTAGCCGACGCGATATTTCCGCGCTTGGTCGCAAGGTAACGCCGTTTGACACCGATGATTTGACTTGAAGACTAGGTGCCAGGGCGGTAACGAAAAGTACACTACGACGCTTTAATTGGTGGCTGAGACATCATGGTGGATGCGATGCCACTCGTGGCGTTTGGCGTAAGCTGTTGAAACCGGGAACATACGATTGACAATTGATGATCTGGAGATTCTAGGCATGCGTGTGCGGCTTGTTTTGCTGTTGACGTTGATATGTGCGGCAGGTGTTGCCTCAGGGCAAGTGGCACCTGAGCCGGCATTCGATACCGAGGGGTTCGTCAAGACTCACTATGCGAAGTATGAGTATCGCATCCCCATGCGCGACGGCATGAAGCTGTTTGTGTCGGTGTACGTGCCGCAGGCTGGATCGTTCGGAGCGAAGGGCGACAACGGGCCGTATCCATTTCTCATGACACGGACCCCTTATAGTTGCGGGCCGTATGGCGAGGATCAGTTGCCAGCTCGATTGGGAGTGAGCCGCGAGCTACTGGAGAGTGGATACATCTTCGCCTGCGGAGACGTGCGCGGCCGCTACGAGAGCGAAGGCGTATTCCGCGAGATGAGTCCTGCGCTGACCCAAGCGCAAAAGGCCAACCCAAAGGCGACGGACGAATCGACAGACACGTACGACACCGTCGAAATCCTTTTGAAAACGGTCGAGAACAACAATGGGAAGGTAGGCATCACCGGGATCAGCTATCCGGGGTTCTACACGTCGGCGAGCATCATTGATTCGCATCCCGCGATCAAGGCAGCCAGCCCGCAGGCTCCGATGACGGACCTGTTCTTCAACGACGATGGGTACCACGGGGGCGCGTTCATGCTCGGGGCAAACCACGGCTTCTATGTTAGCTTCATGCCGCAGACCAACCCAACACTCCCCAAGGCGTCATTACCGTTCGAATTCGATTCGAAGGATACGTACGGGTTCTACCTGAAGGCGGGAGCAACCTCAAACCTGGACAAGAATTTCAACGGAACCAACTTCCTGTTTCACGACCAACTGATCCACACCACCTATGACGACTACTGGAAGGCGCGAGACATATCGCGGCATATGACGGGAGTCCACGCAGCGGTGATGGTGGTGGGAGGATGGTTCGACGCGGAGGACCTGTCGGGTCCGTTCAAGACATTTCATGCGATCGACGAATTCAATCCCGGAGTTGTGAACACGTTGGTCGTGGGGCCATGGACACATGGAGGCTGGGCTGTCTGGGATGGGGATAAGCTGGGCGATGCAACCTTCAACGCGAAGACCGGCGTATTCTTCCGCGCGCAGATTCAGTTTCCGTTCTTCGAAAAGTATTTGAAGGGGAGAGACTATGCAGCACTTCCGAAAGCTTATGTATTTGAAACCGGAACCAATGTCTGGAAGAAGTACGACACCTGGCCGCCGAAGGCTGCGGTGACGAAGACGCTGTACTTCCACGCTGGCGGCGGCTTGAGTTTCGACGTTCCCAAGGAGACAGTGGGAGTGGATGAGTACGTTAGCGATCCGGCCCATCCAGTGCCATTTGTGAATTATGTAACCAATACGGTGCCACAACGGTACATGGCCGACGACCAGAGATTTGCAGCGCGTCGGCCGGACGTACTGGTTTACGAGACGGAACCGTTGACCGCGGATGTGACGGTGGTCGGGCCTGTTCGCCCCAAGCTGAAAGTCGCGTCGACCGGAACGGATTCTGACTTTGTTGTGAAATTGATCGACGTGTATCCGGAAGACTATCCGGACCCTCCTTCTGCGGAAGCTGCGCTTGGGAAGAGGATTCTGGGCAATGTGCCAATCATCATGGGCGGTTACGAGCAATTGGTGCGCGGCGAGCCGATGCGCGCGAAGTTCCGCGATAGCTGGGAGAAGCCCGCGGCGCTAATTCCGGGAAAGCTTGTAAGCGTCAATGCGGAGATGCCGGATGTGAATCATACCTTCCGCACCGGACACAGGATCATGGTGCAGGTGCAAAGCAGTTGGTTCCCGTTGGTGGATCGAAACCCGCAGACGTTTGTTGATATTCCATTCGCCAAGCCGACGGATTTCGTAAAAGCGACCGAAAGTGTATATCGCAATGCCGGACAAGCAAGCGGGGTCGAAGTTTTAGTTGAGCCTTAAGCTGCGCTGATCATGGCATGTAAAGGTGCTGAGCTCCACCGGTAGAACTTGATGTAATACGCTTGCTTATGGAGAGACGGTAACAAATGATTACGACGGTGCAGCAACACATTCTGCAACAGCAGCAAGAGATCAGCGAGGCGACCGGGCGATTCAGCTGGCTGCTCAGCGGAATTACGCTTGCGACTAAGATGGTCGAGGCTAAGATCCGCACCGCCGGACTCACTGATGTGCTCGGTGTGATGGGCCAGACCAATGTGCAAGGTGAGCAGCAGCAGAAGCTTGATGTGTACGCAAACCAGGCTCTGCTGCACTGCCTGGGCCTGCGCGATTCCGTCGCTGCGCTGGTAAGCGAAGAGGATGAGGAGCCGGTGACTTTCAACCGTTCGGTCGAAACTGGCAAGTACATCATCGTCTTCGATCCGCTGGATGGCTCGTCTAACATCGACGTCAACGTCAATGTCGGAACTATCTTCAGTGTGCTGCGCCGGCTGCCGTCCGACCATAGCAGTGACTTGCAGGCGTCGATCCTGCAGCCGGGATACACGCAGGTTGCGGCAGGTTACGTCGTATATGGACCATCGACAGTGCTGGTATATACCACCGGCCACGGTGTGCATGGATTTACGCTTGATCCCACGATTGGCGCCTTTGTGCTGACGAGCGAGAACATGAAGATGCCCGAGCAGGGTGGCTACTACAGCGTCAACGAGGCCAATGCTGCGACCTGGCCGGATGAATATCGAGAGTATGTCGGCAAGCTGCGCTCGGGCGCGCTGGGACGGCAATACAGCTCACGTTACATCGGCAGCCTGGTGGCGGATTTTCATCGCACACTGCTGAAGGGCGGAGTGTTCCTGTATCCGCCGACGAAGGATCAGCCTGGCGGTAAGCTGCGATTACTGTATGAGGCGAACCCGCTTGCCTTCATCGCCGAACAGGCCGGTGGTATGGCAAGCAGTGGGCAGACTCGCATCCTCGACATCAAGCCCGAGGGAATCCATCAGCGCACGCCGTTCATTGTGGGCAGCAAGCGCGAGATGCAGGCGCTGCTCGACGGACGTGCGAAATGAGCGGCCTATCGGAATCCAGGAAAGGCGAGTTCTCCACCGTGGTGACGGATATCCGTCTTGAATCACGCGTGGGTGCAACCGTGCGCTGGCGGATGACCCTGGACCACACTGAATTTGCGGCCGGCGATGTGGGAGTGCTGCAAGCGGTCGCCCGCAGCGGCACGCTAATCGAAATCCCAGTGCTCGCTGTCCTGGATGAAGATGGCGATATCTGGCATGTGGTAGAGAAACCGCTCGCTGGCGGCACCGATGTAGTCGGCCGCGTTACACGATGATCTCGGCGCGGATCAGATCCCTTCGCCCATGCTGACACTATCCACTCGCAAAGTCTGCTCGGTGCGATACTGCGCGCTCTCTTCCTGCTCCACCGTGAAGGCGCTCGCCGGCTCTTGCCGCGCAGTCTGAAATTCACCATCGAGTTTCTCTAGCCGCGTCTTCAGCCGTTTCACTTCATCGGCCAGCGCGATGATTACATCCGACAGTGGATCACTTACGTCATGCGGATCGGTTATAAGCACGCGCTTGCCGCCCTGGTAGACGACGTGCGCCGGCACACCCACCACGGTCGAATCCGGTGGCACATCGCGCACCACAACAGATCCAGCGCCCACGCGGGAGTTCTCCCCGATCGTAATGTTGCCAAGAATATTTGCGTTATTGCCGACGAAGACGCCATTGCGCAGCGTCGGATGGCGCTTGCCTTCATCCTTGCCGGTGCCGCCGAGCGTGACGCCCTGATATATGGTCACGTCGTCGCCTACGATTGCGGTCTCGCCGATCACCACACCCATTCCGTGGTCGATAAAAAGTCGCCGTCCAATCAGCGCGCCCGGATGAATCTCGATGCCTGTCCAGAATCGGGTCACCTGCGACATCCAACGAGCCAGCAGCTTAAAATTCCTGCACCACAGCCAGTGGTGAATCCGATGCGCCCACACCGCGTGCAGGCCGGGATAGCACATCAACACCATCGCCCACGAGGTGGCCGCGGGATCACGCTCGAACACGCACCGAACGTCTTCGCGTATCGACGCAAAAAAGTTCATGGAGCGACGGGAGACGTCGGCGTACTGAGAGCCTGCTGGCGAAGCTCGTCAAACAACAGCGTAGAGAGATAGCGCTCGCCGCCGCTGGGAATGATGACCACAATCAGCTTGCCCGCGTTCTTCGGATCGTGCGCCAATTGCAGCGCTGCATGGACCGCCGCGCCTGCCGAGATGCCCACCAGCAGGCCCTCCTCCTTCGGCAGCCGGCGTGCCATCGCGAAGGCTTCGTCGTTGGTCACCTGGATGACCTCGTCAATCAGTTCGGTCTTCAGCACCTTGGGCACAAAGCCCGCGCCAATTCCTTGGATCTTGTGCGGCCCCGGCGCGCCACCAGAGAGCACGTGGCTATCCGTCGGCTCGACCGCCACGGTCCAGAAACTCGGCTTGCGACCCTTCATGTATTCGCTGATGCCGGTCAGAGTGCCACCGGTGCCTACACCCGATACCAGGATGTCTGCCGTGCCATCGGTGTCGTCCCATATCTCAGGACCGGTGGTCTCGAAATGAATCTTCGGGTTCGCAGGATTATTGAACTGCTGCGGCATATAGCTGTTCGGTGTGTCGCGGACCAGCTCCTCAGCCTTGGCGATTGCGCCCTTCATGCCGCTCGACCCAGGTGTCAGCACAATTTTTGCACCAAAGGCCAGCAGCAGAATGCGCCGTTCCACGCTCATCGTCTCCGGCATGGTGAGGATGATGTCGTAACCTTTCACCGCGGCCACGAACGCCAGCCCGATCCCAGTGTTTCCGCTAGTGGGCTCAATCAGCACCGTCACGCCCGGCTTGATCTTGCCTTCACGTTCCGCCGCTTCGATCATGGCGAGGCCGATGCGATCCTTCACGCTGCTCAGCGGATTTTGACTTTCGAGCTTCACGACGACGCGCGCGCCGCATCCTTCGGTAACCCGGTTCAGCTCAACCAACGGAGTGCGTCCGATCAGGTCGGTCACCTTTGCGGCAATATTCATCCATCTCTCCTAACACGTCACACGGAAAGCATACCGCTTTTGCCCTCGATTTTTTGCCACTAGCTAATTTCTACCCGGTCGCCGCGTTTGGGAATCACTACTTCGAGCTTGTAGCGCTCTTCGATCTTCGCCTTCAACGCCTGCTGCGCAACCGGCTCGCCGTGGACCAGGAAGACCTTCTTCAGTCCCGGAGCAGTCGGCGCCATCCAGTCCAGCAACTCCTGTTGATCCGCATGTCCGCTGAGCGCGTCGATCGACTCCACCTGCGCTCGCACGCGCATCGGCTCGCCAAAGATATTGACCTCTGGCAGCTTGGCAATCAACTTGCTCCCAAGCGTATTCTCGGCCTGGTAACCGGTGATCAGAATCAGGTTGCGCGGGTCTTCAATCCCATTCTTCAAGTGATGCAGAATGCGCCCAGCCTCCAACATTCCCGAAGCAGAGATGACCAAGAACGGCATGTGCAGACCGTTCAGCGCTTTGCTCTCCTGCACCGTCTGGATATAGCGCAGACGGTTCCAGCCGAAGGCATCCTCGTGCTTGTTATAGAAGGCGCAGGCGTCTGCATCCCATTCCTCGGTATGTTTTTTGAACACATCGGTAACGGCGACGGCGAGCGGGCTGTCGACGAAAATCGGAAACTCCTGAAGCTGCTTCGAGTCGATCAGTTCATGCAGCAGCAGTATTAATTGCTGTGTCCGCTCAACCGCAAACGCAGGAACGATAATGTGTCCGCCGCGCGCAAGAACGGCCTTGATCAGCGTTGCCAGCTTCTGCTTCACATCGCCGACCGGCGAATGAAGACGATCGCCATAGGTGCTCTCCATGATCAGGTAGTCCGCCGCTGGAGCAGGGTCGGGATCCTTGATGATGGGCAGATTCTTGCGGCCAACATCGCCCGAAAACAGCAGCCGCACCGTCTGCCCCTTCTCCACCGCCTCGATCAGCACGCACGTTGAGCCAAGCATGTGACCCGCATTCGACGAGGTCATCGTGAACCCGGCGTCCTTGGTCGAACCCGCCAGCAACTGCGGCTCGTGCAGCTTCACCGGCTTGAAGAGCTGGTTCACCTGCTCGGCGTCCTGCTGTGAATAGAGCGGCGGCACCGGTATCGCCCCGGGCCCCGGAGGCACACCGATTGCTTTCCTGCGTCCGCGTCGCTTATCAATAAACTCTGCATCGCTCTCCTGAATGTGCGCGGCGTCTTTAAGCATGGGCGCACATAAGTCGATGGTCGCTGGCGTGGTGTAGATGGGTCCACGATATCCCTGCTTCGACAGCAGAGGCAGGTCGCCGCTATGGTCAATGTGCGCGTGAGAGAGGACGACCGCGTTCAGCATGCCGCCCGCAAGCTGCTCCGGTGTCAGCGCCAGGTGCGAGTTGATGTCCGCCGCGTCCTGCCGCCGGCCTTGGAACAGTCCGCAGTCGAGCAGAATATTCTGCCCCGCGGTTTCGATGTGATGGCTCGACCCGGTGACGGTCTGATCCGCACCCCAGAAATGCAAACGAATTCCCATGCGCTCTCCTCTATGTTGGTTGTGCGCTGGCAATCCGTTCCACTCAGCCCCACTCCCGTTGTCAGATCACAAAGAATGACGATAACTGGATTGGGCGCTGCTGACAAACGCAAGGCTTTAGGCTGTGAACTCTTCGACAGCAGGCCGACGTGTTCCGGGGATCGCCAACATAAGGACGCCGGACGCAGTCGACGATGCGATCAACATGACACATCCCCACACCAGCGAACCAGTCCGCGTGTGAAGATATCCAAACAGCATGGGACCGAGGAATCCTGCGATGTTTGCGATGGTACTCATCACTCCTATGGCTGTTGCGGCCGCGGCTTCGCTCAGGATTTCTGATGGGATTGACCAGAAGACTGGAAGATAAGCCAGCTCCATGCACATCAGGCTGAAGCATAAAAGGGTCGTCGGAAGCGATTGAGGCATAACGAGGAGGCCGAGCGCTCCAATCGCCAACAGAAGGATAGGGAGCGCGGTGTGCCATCGTCTTTCAAGATATTTGTCGGAATGCCACCCATTGATCAACATGGCGAGAAGCGCCGCGCCGTATGGAATCGCCAGATACAAACCTACTCGTACGTCCGACAAACCTGTCTGGCGCTTCAAGAGTGTAGGAAGCCAGTAGATTGCGGCATAGGTCGGCAGGTAGGCGAGAAAAGCCACGGCCCCGAGCAGCAATATTTTGCCTGAGCGCAGAGTCTCCATTACTGTGACGGCCCGGCGATGGACCGACTTCTCCACTGCCAACTCTTTCGTGATCCCCGTACGTTGCTCGTCAGAGAGCCATGACGCATCCTGAGGCCAATCCGGCAGATAGAAGAACGCGACGACACCGAGCAGGATTGCCGGCAGACCCTCCAGGGCGAAGAGCCACCGCCAGCCGTGGATGGTGAACCAGTTGTGTCCGATGATCCATCCAGCGATCGGCGAACCGATGACCAGCGATAACGGAACTGCCGCCATGAAGTTGCTGACCGCCTTGGCGCGGTCCTTCTGAATAAACCAGTGGCTCAGCAGGACGATCACGCCGGGGAAGAAGCTGGCCTCCGCAAGACCGAGCAGGAAGCGGGCGAAGTAGAGCTGCGTCGGAGTATGCACAAGTGCCGTCAGCGCCGTAAGAGAACCCCAGGCGACCATGGAGGCGGAGATGATTCTACGCGCGCTCC
The DNA here is from genome assembly GCA_025357875.1 of Granulicella sp. Lineage (GTDB taxonomy): Bacteria > Acidobacteriota > Terriglobia > Terriglobales > Acidobacteriaceae > Edaphobacter. Next base: position 18,314 of record JANYLK010000076.1, on the reverse strand, counting down.
AGCGTTCGGCCAATAGCGCGCCGGGGATTTGTAGAACCAGATATCCGATGAAGAAAACGCCCACTCCCAGGCCGAAGACCCGATCACTGAAGCCCAGGTCGCGAGACATTCCAATGGCTGCATACGCAACGCTGGTGCGGTCCAGATAATTGACGATATACAGGACAAACAGGAATGGAAGCAACCGCAGCGCCGTTTGGTGGCGGGTGCGACTTGCGAGGGGAGAACCGGCAAGCTCGGGTGCCTGCGAGGTACCTGTAGCCATTCAGGGGCCTCCGGAGCAAGAGCGTTGCGACACGGAGAGTGTATCAGTTCGATGGACCCGCTTAGAGAAAGCGAAATGTCATACGCAAGAGTCTGGCTGCAACCCACTTACACCTTACGATGTTGGTAGCATCGAGGGTGTGCTGGAACTGTCTACGCCGGTGAAGTTTGTGAAGCGGGTTGGCGAGCGTGTCGCTGAAGGCCTCGCCAAACGCGGTGTCGAGACGGTCGAAGACCTGCTGTATCATCTGCCTTTCCGTTATGAGGATCGCCTGAACCCACGGCCGATGGCTGAACTGGTCGCGGGCACGATGGCGTCGGTGATCGGCGAGGTGCGCGGCACAGTGCTGTTGCGTACGCGCTCTGGGCCAATCTTCGAGATGACGCTAGGACAGGGCCTCGGAACCGTGAAGTGCATGTGGTTCCACGGAACGTATCTCAAAGACCGCTTTAAGCTTGGCCAGATGGTTGCGCTCTACGGCAAGCTCGAACCGTCGCGTTCTGCGATGGCCGCCGTAGCCGGTGGAACGTTGGGCGCATCGTCCGGCCGGTTCAAGATGATTCAGCCGCAGTTCGAAATACTTCCCGAGCCTGGAGCGACCGGCGCGGACGCTGAGTTTGCGATGCTCGAGATGGGGCGCATCGTGCCCGTATACGAGAGCCTCGGCGGGACTACGCCGTGGGGCGCCAAGCTAACTTCGAAATGGATGCGCCGCGTGGTGTGGAGCGTGTTCGAGGAGTTGGTGGAGTCGGGGCAGTTTGAACACGGCGTCGCGGACGGTCCTGGACAAAGACGAAATACGGTGATTCTTCGCTCCGCTCAGAATGACAGCCCGTGGAGTTGGATGGAGACGCTGCCCGCCGCTATGCTGAAACGCCTTCGCCTGCCGTCTCGGATGGAGGCGTTGAAAGCGATACATTTCCCTGAAGCGGGCACACCGATGGTGGAACTGATGTCCGCAACCACACCCGCGCACAAGCGCCTCATCTTCGAGGAACTCTTCTATCTCGAACTCGGTCTTGAATTGAAGCGACGCCGCATGCGCGAGCGCGTCGGCACCGCCTTCAGCACCGGCCCAGCCGTCCGAGAGGCACTGAAGCAAGTGCTTCCCTTCCATCCCACCGCGGCGCAGAAACGCGTGCTCGGTGAGATCGTCTCCGACATGCGCAAGCCGCAGCCCATGCGCCGACTGCTGCAGGGAGATGTTGGCTCGGGCAAGACCATCGTGGCCATGCAAGCGGCGCTTGTGGCCATCGAAAACGGTACCCAAGCCGCGCTGATGGCGCCCACTGAGATCCTCGCTACGCAGCACTATCTCTCCGCACGCAAGCTGCTCGCCGACGCCATCTCGCCGAGCACTGGCCGCCCGTACAAGGTCGTGCTGCTTACCGGCTCGCTCGATCCCGCGACCAAGCGCCAGACACAAGGCCGCATCATGCGTGGCGACGCGCAGTTCATTATCGGCACGCATGCGTTGCAGGAAGATAAGGCCGACTTCGCGAACCTCGGCCTGGTCATCGTCGACGAGCAGCACCGCTTCGGCGTGCAGCAGCGATTCAAACTGATGCGCAAGCCCGGCGCGGATGGTAAGGTCACCGACCCCGACGTGCTCGCCATGACCGCGACGCCCATCCCGCGTACGCTTGCCCTTACCCTCTACGGCGATCTCGACGTTAGCGTTATTGACGAAATGCCCCCTGGCCGCACGCCCATTGTGACTCGCCGCACGACCGATGAACGCGCCGCCGAGGTCTGGGAGTTTGTGCGCAAACAAGTTACACAAGGCCGCCAGGCATACCTCGTCTATCCGGTGATTGAAGGATCGAAAGACGATCAGCCCGAGTTGGATTTTGCGCGAGACGTGATCGAAGAGCAAGCCACCGAATCCACCGGCAAGAAGGCTACCGGGACCGCCGCGAAGCGCAAAGCAAGCAAGCCGGAAAAACTATTCGCCGCCAAGACCAAGCTGCGCTCGGCGACTGAGATGTACGACGAACTCCGCAACGGCGCGCTGCATGACGTGCGCCTCGGTCTGCTGCACGGCCGCCTCAGCGCCGACGATAAAGAAGTCACAATGGCGCGTTTCAAGCGCGGTGAGATCGACGTTCTGGTCGCTACCACGGTGATCGAAGTCGGCGTCGACGTCGCCAACGCCAGCGTGATGGTGATCGATCACGCCGAGCGCTTCGGTCTCGCGCAGATACACCAACTCCGCGGGCGCGTAGGGCGTGGAGCGGCGAAGAGCTACTGCATCCTGATGACTGGCGCGAAGATTACCGAGCAAGCCGACGCGCGCCTCAATGCTCTCGTCGCAACACAGAACGGGTTCGAGCTGGCCGAGCTCGACCTGCAACAGCGCGGGCCAGGGGAGTTCTTTGGGACGCGTCAAACTGGCCTTCCGGAGTTCCGCGTTGCCAATCTCCTGCGCGATCGTGCGCTACTTGAGCTCGCCAAAGTTGAGGCCGAACGCTTTGCTGCCAAGCCCGATCCTGCGATCCCACCTGCCGAAATCAACGCGGTCTGGGACCGCCTGAAACAACAGTGGCAGCGACGCTACGGGTTAGTAGAAGCCTAGCCGCGCTTGTAATCGCCGCTCTTGCCGCCACTCTTGCTCAACAACGCAACCTCGCGAATGCGTATCCCTTTGTCGAGCGCCTTGGTCATGTCGTACACGGTCAGCGCCGCGATCGAGGCCGCCACCATCGCCTCCATCTCTACGCCCGTGCCAGCCGAGGTCGCCGCAGTCGCCCGGATGCGCACACCACCCGCAATTACCGTCGCCTCCACGTCCACAAAGGTGAGCGCCAGCGGATGGCACATCGGAATCAGCGTGGCCGTCTGCTTCGCTGCTTGAATCCCCGCGAACCGCGCCACCTCCAGCGGATTGCCCTTGGGATTATTCGGAAGCGCGGCAAGCACCGCGTCGGACAACTCGACAAAGGCCTCGGCCACAGCTTCTCTCCGCGTCGCCGCCTTGTCGCTCACGTCGACCATGTGCGCCTGTCCCGCATCATCGTAGTGTGACAACTTTTCTGCTTTGCTCATGCCTTCTTCCTATCCCTATAAAGGAGAACGAAACCGGCCATGACCAAGAGCAACGGGGTCGCGAGCAACACTGAACAACCGCTCCCATTGAAGCCAAGAATAAACATGTGATGAAGCCAAAAAAACATAATTTCTACGATTGCAGCCGCGGACAACATAAGGCCGCACCATAGACCGATCAACAAAAATGCGGTCTCGCGTCGATTCACCATTCTTCTCTGCACCCCCTACCCTACCGCAGCAGCACCGTAATCACATCACCGGCCTGCAAATCGCAGCCATCCGGTAGCACCGCATAGCAGTTCGCACGGGCGTTTGCACCCAGATCGCCCGATCCCTGCCAACCCACAAGCCGCACCTCGGGCCGCTCCAGTTCATGGCGGAAGAGGGATGGTAGGAGACGTGTCAATCCAGCCTTGCCCTTCACGTCCTCGGCCAGCGTAGCCTGCACAAACTTCGGCGACGCGATCTCTGCTCCACACAACCCCCGTAGCATCGGTTCCACAAAACAATGGAACGTCACCTGCGTTGAAACTGGATTGCCCGGCAGCCCAAAGAAGTACGTCCAGCCGCGCTCGTGCGTAGACTTGTCTCTCGGAATCCGTCCAAACACCACCGGCTTTCCGGGCTGCATCCTAACGCCGGTGAAGAAAAACTCCGCGCCAAACTCTGCTAGCACCTGCTCCACGAGGTCATACTTCCCTGCCGAAACTCCGCCTGACAGCAGCAGAAGATCGCTCTTACGTCCTTCGGAAATTTTCTCCCGCAAATCCGTCAGCGTATCCCGCGCAATCGCCAGCCGAGCGGCTTGCCCACCGGCTGCCTCCACCATTGCCGCCAGCGCGTAACTATTTGAGTTACGAATCTGATGAACCTCGGGCGTCTGATCCAACTCCACAAGCTCATCCCCGGTCGCTACTATCGCCACCACCGGCTGCCTGTACACGGCCAAATCCGCTCTACCGCACGCTGCCGCCACGGCGACCTCCGCCGCCCCGATGGTTGTTCCCACCGTAAGCAGAGTTTCTCCCCGATGCGCCTCGCTGCCTCCAGGAATAACATTCTCCCCCGCGCGTAGGCTACGCCCAAACTTTGCCCACACCTCACTCCCACCCTGCTCCACATGCTCGATCATTGCCACGGCATCCGCACCTTGCGGTACTGCGGCACCGGTCATTATTTCGACTGCACATCCGGCTTCCACCGCACCGAGAGCCCAGACCTCACCCGCTCGCACCTGTCCCACAACGCGTAGCTTCTGGCCGGCAGACCACCCAGCAGCCTGCACTGCGAAGCCATCTCGCGTCGACCGGTCGAACGGCGGCTGATCGCGATCAGCCATCACATTCTCCGCAAGCACACGTCCCGCAGATGCGAGCAGGACGAAATTCTCCGTCTCAGGGAGACCTATCCGCGTCGCGTGACCCATGACGACTGCGAGTGCCTCAACAAATCCCAATATTCGCGCATCAGAAGGTGCATCGCTCATTCTGCCTCCTCGGCCACTAACGTCAACGCCTAAACGTAGCAAGAAAAAGGCCCTAGGCGCATTCCGCCGAGGGCCAATTTCACTTCTTTCGCGTGCAGACTCCTACTTCTTCGGAGCCTTATACGTCGACTTGATCGTCTCGCCGAGGCCAGCTAGAAGGTCCTTCATATCCTGTGCGTGCGCACCTGTCGGGGCAAGATCAAGATAGGTGTTGCAAGCATCGACGAGGCCTGGCGGCGCAATAAATTTCTTTCCGTCGGCACTTTGCGTGATACTCGGGGCCAGCCCTTCGGCCTTTATAAAATAGGCATCTGCCTTAGCTGGGTCAGCCGCAATTGCTTTGTTGGCGGCCGCGGCCGCGCCGGCGGCGTCGTTTGCGTTGAGCAGGGTCGCCGCCTCGTTGTAGTAGTAGGTGGCTGCCTTGGCAGGATCTGCCTTTGCAGCCGCGTCGTATGCCTCTCCTGCTTCTTTCGTCTTGCCAGTTTTGCCGAAGGCTTGCCCCAACTGGTTATTGGCCGCTGCGGCAAGATCCGGGCTCGGCTTCGCCAGCGCTGCGTTCAGCGTAATCGCCTTCTGGTAAGAAGCCTCGGCGGCCGCATATTTATCCGCGACCGTGGCATCCGTGGTCTTTGCATCGTGGGCTGCCTTTGCTGCGGCATTTGCCTGGCCTAGTTGGGCGTCAGCCAGCGTGTCCCATAAGATCGCCTCATCCGGCTTAGCCGTCGTCGCATCCGTCATCGCCTTAACCGCCACGTCGAAGTTGCCAGATGACGTGGCTGCGCGAGCTGACTTTAGAAGCCCATTCAGATTCTCAATCTTGGAGTTTGCCTGCGATGTCTCCGCGTTCTTCTTCTTGAATTCGGCCACCGCCTCACGGTCCGCCGGACTCATCTTGTCGATATACTCCTTGCGAGTCATATCGAAGTCAACGGCCTTATCTTCCCCTGCAGAAAGCGACGCTGGCATAAAGTCGACGTGGTTTCCTCCCTGATAGGCAATCGCAAGATAAGTGCCCGGCTTGATGTCCGTGCCCTTGTAGTTACCGCTGGCATCGAGCGGGAACGTGTAGTCAAACTTCGCACTAGTGGAGGTCGGATTCCGATCGGTCGTCAATCGAATCTCGCCACTGGTGACCGCTTGGCCTGCGGGATTTTGCACATGCCCATGGATCGTGGCCGTACCTTGGGCCATCATCCGCGCTGGTTGCGCCAACGCTACGAACCCCAAAATCCCTGCCGCCAACACGCCGGCCATCTTAGTCCCAAAAATCTTCATCGCTTTCCCCCAAAACTCTATCGCACTTAAATCGATGCGCGTAAATCTGTCAAAACTATCTCTTCCTGAGTGAGAAGAGGATTCAACCTATTGGACGCGGCAGGGCAGTCGTTTGGCAGTATCGGCGATCACACAGGCTCCGTCCGCCTCCCCTACTTCCTCCCCGCAACCATTACCAATTAGTTCCTCCATCAACAACTTCATAAAGTTACATGCAACCATGAGCGCAATTCAACTCCGCTCCCAATCACCTTCCTGAGTATATTCAGTACCCGTCGATTCCGCACCGGCGTTGAGCAGTTCAAGCTTCCCCGCCATCCTCCTAATTGTCGTCGTCGCCGGCAGGCTCCGCAAGCATCTCTCGCGCTGCAAGTTCATCCTCCACACCCACTTGCAGCCGCACTAGGAATGCCGCCTGCAGCAGGCTATTGACGTTCTCACCCACCAGCGAGCAATTGACTCCGGCGGACTCGAGCATCCCCTTGGCCATCTGAGCCTCTAGAGGATTCTCAAAGCGCCCCACGGTTACCATTCCCTCCGGCGGAGTAGGTTCCGGATCTCCCTCAAACAACATGGCTTGGCCCCATCTGACTACTTCGCTTCCGCGCTCTGCAAATGAAACGTAATCGTACCCCAAAACAGCCGAGCTCGGATCTGCACGGGCATGTGACGCGCATCATCGGTATACCAGACCCAGATGTTGCCGCGATTCTTCACCACCCCCTCATCGGCGGTCGGCTGCACGCGCACGGTCTGAAAAGTCCCGGCCGGCGTCTTAATCTCTTCCTTCGCTTCCACCTTCATCGTCACTGTTACGGTGCGCATTGCATCGCCCAGGGGAAAGCCCACGTCCTGCCCCACTACAAGCTTCTGTGACGCTGTGTAAAAGATCGCTGACAGCGAGTCAGTAACGCACGCAGGGATCGATGTCGTTTGCGTCTTCTGCGTGCCTTTCACCAGGTTCTTCTCCACCTGCATCTGCTTGCCCGCAACCGAGTCAAATGTCAGGTCGCTCGTGATCTTCCGCCGGCCCTCCTGGGTCTGTTTCGAAAACCCCGCGGAACAGCCTGTCTTCGTGTCCATCGTCGACTGGAACCGGTCGAGAACAGGAAAGAGCATATTCACAGCGCCAATCGTGTCCGCCGTGGCGGCAATCTTCATTTGATCGCCTTGCTGCTCCAGGTGGAATACCGCCGTCCCCCCGGTAAAAACGCGCCAGTCAACAGTGAACGTCAGCGTCTGCCGCGCAGGGAACGCGTATCCCGCAATCGGCGGCTGTAGCGTTGGAATCGCGACCGGCACCGCTGGCTTGCTTCCCAGTCCCAGAATCTGCGCGTTCGTGCGCGTCGCGCCGCTCGCAACCAGCGAGAGGAAGAATAATGAAAATGAACGGCGGATACAGCGCAGACCAATGTACAAAAGGAATCCCCGGCAGTTGAGTTGGCGCGGTTCAGGGCCACCAGGGCGGCTTGCTAAAACCGGTAAGAATCATGTGCTGTTCCATCATGAACCTCAAGACCAGCGCCGCATAAATAGCGCCAGCGCCCATAAGAGCATTGTACTCGCGGTGTTTGCGATAAAGCGCCCCGGAGAAGCCGCCCGGCTGAAGCTCAGCCGCCGCACTGCCCGTCCGCTCTGACATTAATCTCGGCAGCAAGCGGGGCACCTCACGGGCATACGCGTCGAAGTTGCCGAAATGTGCGCGCAGGTACGCCTCCTCGCCGAGGATGGTTGGTATGTAAATCGCCGCAAATAGAACTGCGAGCGCTATCAGGATCACCCAACTTGCCGCCGCTGCTGCAAAACCGAATGCAATCAGCATGGACCCCAGATACAGGGGATTTCTCGTGTGTGCATACGGGCCAGACGTCGCCAACTCCGCATTCTTCTTCACATATCCCGACGCGTATCCACGCAGCCACAGCCCTGGAACCACCAACAGCAGGCTGACCAGCATGGTTCGCAGGCTGGGCCGCGCCAGCCAGAGAAACACCGCCGCAAATACAAACCCCATCGGCACCCGTATCCGCCGCGCGATCTTCTGCCAACCCGTCCGCCCGCTCACGTTTGCCTATCCGCCTCAATGCTGCAGGGACAATCTTCTCACCCTCGCACCTGTCCGAGCATCTCCAGCGCTGCGGCAACCACCTCATCGACACCGATGCCGAGCATCCCAGCCTCGATCTCCACTCCCCGTTTGTAACTGGTCACGCTCGCCGCGTCGCGAAACACCTGTGAACGCATGCAATAAGGTCCGTTCCGCGCCGGGTCGGTTGGTCCAAAGATCGCCACTACAGGCCTCTCCAGCGCCGCCGCCAGATGCAGCGGCCCGGTGTCTCCTGCAATCACAACCCCCGCCCGTCGCACCAACGCAATCAACTGGGCAATCGAACATGGCACTGCCCGCGCGAACCCGACGCTCGCCTCCACCACCTCGTCGACTTCACGCGAGCCAGCAGGCGAAGCGTTTACTACCGTCCGCACTCCAGCCCGCCCCAACTCCGCGGCCACCCGCCCAAACCGCTCCGCCGGCCACATTTTTGCACCCCAACCGCCGCCGGGCGAAATCAGGCAGAACCGCTCACGTCCCACCACGTCATGCGCCCAGTGCTCGGCCTCGGCATTCATCGGCAGAGCCACCCGCGCCGGCCGGAGCGTCTCGCCCACCGCGGCGCCCAACAACTCGCATCCCTGCTCCACTACATGTCTCGAAGACACGTCCACCCGCTGCCTATAAATCCACTGCGCAATCCGCTCCCTCGGCTCCGCGGCACCCACGAATACGGTAGCGCCAGCCATCTTGCCGACCACCGCGGACTTCACCGACCCCTGCATATCCACGCAGACATCGAATTGATCGGCGCGCAGAACCTTGCGCAGCGCGAAGATGTCAGACCGTGTGCCACCCGAAAACGGCTCGCGCTTCCACTCACCCGCGGTCACCTTATACCATCTATCCACCATCCCTCGGGCCGTTGGTCCCACGTTCTGCGACAGGTCCTCCGGGTCTCCCGTAATTTGCAGCAGATCGCTCCACCGCGGCTCAATCGCCCATCCGATGAACCAGTCCGGATGCCGCTGACGCAGCGCCGACACGGCCGGCATTGCGTGCAGCACATCGCCCATCGCCCCGATCCGCACAATGAGCACTCTCATCGGAGCCGCGCCTCCAACTCGCGCACCACTTCCGCCTGATCGACAAACTTTGCGTCGAGCCTCGCCACACATACGGGCCCAACCGACCGCAGCCGCCCCAGCATCGCGCCCGAAAGCTTCACTGCATCCTTCTCCGTCGTAACAAATCCGGCGGCACCGGCCCCTCTGGCAACTTTCACCAACCGCTCCACATCCAGCGCCTCGTAAACATGATGGTCGCCGAACTCCACCCTCTCGGCCACCTTGCAGCCTGCCTCCGCGAGCATCGCCCAGAATCCCTCCGGACGCGCAATCGCACAAAATCCAACTAGGGTTGACACCGCGCCCGGCCGACTCGCCGTGTCTGGAAACCGCAACTCCCGCCGCACGCTCCAAACCATAGCGTTCTGCGACATCAGCCCGCGCACCCGCGTCTCCAAGCGCGCCCTCTCCTCATCCCGCAGCACCACCACGTCCGCCCGCCGCAACGACGCCAACCGCTCCCGACGATTCCCCGCCGGCAACAGCGCATCCTCTAAATCCTCCTCCGTCACCAACACGACATCTACCGCCCGCGCCAGCCTGCGATGCTGAAACCCATCATCGAGCAGATGCACCCGCCTTTGATCAGCCCGTAGCGCCACTTGTTTGTCATTCGGCAGCGCAAATTCTTTGTCATTCCGCAGCGCAGCGGAGGAATCTGCTTCTTGTTCGCTCGCCTCATCCCGCTCTGCTGCCTCTCCTGCCGCAAACCGATCCGACCCAACCCACACCGGCAATTCCAACCCTCGCGCCAGAAGCACCGGCTCATCCCCAAATCTCCGCGCCGCATTCGCAGCCTCCGGATCAACCCGCTCCACCCCAGTCCCGCTACGCCCATACCCCCGCGATAGCACATCCACATCCCACCCTCGCTCGCGCAACAAATTAGCCAACGCAATCACCACTGGAGTCTTCCCCGCCCCACCCGCCGACAGACTCCCTACGCACACCACTGGCGACTTGAGTCGCCCCGTCGGCAGCACACCCACACGACGCAGCCCATCCTTCACCGCCAGCCCCGCCGCATACAACGGCACCAGCGGCCACGCCCACCGCCGCCGCGCCTTCACTTCTTCACCAGCGCAACCAAGGCCTGAACCGCTCGACCCGTCGCCCCGCTCTGGGCCTCGAACACCGCGCGCCCACGCTGGCCCATCGCCTTAGCAGCTTCGCGGTCTGTCAGAAGGCCAATCAGCCTTTCCTCCAAATCTCGGCACAAGCGTGATGCGGGATCATCGGTTTCATCTCGCATGGCTCCGATGCGCTGTGCCGCTTTTATGCCGTAAGGGTCTTTACCCTTTGGTACCGAGTAAAGATCTTGACCTTTTCCGACAATGCAAATTGCTTTCGCTGCAATCATCTTTGACACGACGTCCCTGAAGTTCTCGTAACTCGATCCCATGATCACGGGCACACCAAATTGGGCAGGCTCCAACGGGTTGTGCCCTCCTCGCTTCACCAGACTGCCACCGACTAGAGCCACGTCGGCGATCCCGTAGGTCGAAGCAAGATCGCCAATCGTGTTGAGAACAATCACGAGGGTATTCGATTCATAGCTAGTTCCATCGCTTTCCCTTGTTACCGTCTGGCGGAGAATCGCACCAGCGTCACGTTGAAGCAGTTCAATCGCTGTTACCGCACCAAAGTCGTCAGCTAAGTCCTTTACTTTTTCGAATCGCTCTGGATGACGCGGCGCGATCACAAGAAGTGACCGCGGTACAGCGCCCCATACGTTATAGAACGCAGTCACAATCAGCTCGTCCTCGCCATCCACCGTACTGCCCGCCACCACAATCGGCCGCCCGGCCGCCATCTCGCGAATCAACTCCGCCACGAGGCTCGTCTTCGGAGCACGCACGTCATACTTCAAATTCCCAATCACCTTGACGGTATCCGCCTGCGCTCCCATCGCGACCAGACGCCGTGCATCCTCCTCGCTCTGCGCCAGAAATAGATCAACCCGCCGTAACAGCTTCCCCCAGACCGGCTTCACCTTCAGGCCCCTGACAAACGACCGGTCGCTCACCCGGGCGTTCGCCACGGCCACCGGAATACCTGCGCGCCCACACTTCACCAGCATCCGCGGCCACAACTCGCTCTCCATTAACACCAGCATCTTCGGCTGTAGAACACGCAGATACGCCCTCACCGCCCAGGCAAAATCCAGCGGATAAAAGAAAACCCTCCCTACCCCAAACCGCTCCCGTGCTAACGCCTGCCCCGTCGCCGTCGTCGTAGATACAACGATGAGCCAGCCATCACCGAGCGCCAATTCCAACTCCGCCACCAGTCGCGTCGCCGCAAGTACCTCGCCGACACTGACGGCATGCACCCACACCACCTGCCTCCCTGCAACGGCCGCTCGCAGCGTAGAGGGCACACGTCCAAGCCTCTGTCCTAAGCCCTCGCGATATCGCCCACGGTTCTTCGAGGAGAAGACCATACGTGCAAGCCAGTACGGCGACCCCACCACGAGCACGGTCATCAGCAGCAAGCTGTACAGCGCCATCACCACGAACACAATCACTCTGCGAACTCCCTGGCCAACCGCTGAGCATCACTCCCCGGCTTTACCACCGTATCAGTGAAGGTCATAATCAAGCCTGCATGAACCCCCATCGTAACCCGCCCAACTCACCGACCCACCAAGTCCCGGGTGCCCTATTCTTCGCGGCATCATCGCGAAGGGTGGGATACGTAAGGATCGCGAACTGTGCAGTCCTCACGGCCGCAGCGCTGCTCTGTGTGCTATCCCCGAGCGCTCGCGCCGCCGACCACAAATCCGCCCCGCCCGCTAAACCCGCAACCGAGTACCCCGCGAAGGATACTCACGCCAACGAGCACGTCACCGTCGCCGCCGAGCCCTGCGACGACCCCAAACTCTGCCCCTTCTTTCGCCTGCCCTACATCCAGCACGGCCTTCTCCCTATCCGCGTCATCTTCGCCAACGATTCGGACCGCGCGATCACCCTCGAAGACGCGCGCATGCAGTTCATCTCCGCCAACGACGACAAGATTCCTGCCGCCACCGAGGACGACGTCAATCGCCGCATCTTCACCCTGCACAGCACCCAGGCGATCCACATCCCACTGATCCCCATCCCCATCCACCGCGCCCCCATCGACAAGAAAGTCACCGACGACGATAACGACTTCGGCTTCAAGTCCACCACCGTCAGCCCCCACTCCTCGCTTGACGGATACCTGTTCTACGACATCAAAGATCTCGACGATCCCGCGCTCAAGCACGCGGAGCTTTACATCAAAATGGTCCACACCCTCGATGGCAAGCAGGAACTCTTCGCTTTCACCATCGCCTTCGACAAGTGGCTAGCCGCCAACCCCGCCGCGCCATCCAACCAACAGCGCCGCTAAGTCGTCGGCCACAAATCGAGTGCCCCACAGCCTGACCTGAGCCTGCCGAGGGGGGATCACTGAACCCTCGGCGAGGTATCGTTGGAAGAGTCACAGTTAGTGAACACACAAGCTGCATCACTCAGAAAGTCTATTAGCCAATGCCCGCATTAATTGTCCGTCCTGCCACACCCAATGACATCCCCGAGATCCTCGCCTTCATCCGCGAACTGGCCGAGTATGAGCGCGAACCCGCAGCCGCAGTTGCCACCCACGCCGATCTCCTCCGCGATGGCTTCTCCGAGCCGCGCCGCTTCCATTGCCTGATCGCCGAATCGGACGGAGAGCCGGCTGGCTTCGCGCTTTATTTCTATGCGTATTCAACATGGCGCGGCCATGCCGGAATCTACCTCGAAGACCTCTTCGTGCGTCCCGCCTTTCGGGGCAAAGGAATTGGCAAAGCCTTGCTAGCCAGTGTGGCCGCCATAGCTGTCGCCGAGGGCTGTCCACGATTCGAGTGGGCCGTCCTGAACTGGAATACCCCCGCCATCGACTTCTACCAATCCGTCGGCGCCGAACCCATGTCCGATTGGACCACCATGCGCCTCTCCGGCGATGCACTGGCCTCGCTGGCGGCTCACGCGGGCAATCGATGAAGAAGATCAAAGTCATCGGCGGCGGCCTCGCTGGCCCGGAGGCCGCTCTCCAGGCAGCTCATTTTGGTTGTGATGTCGACCTCTACGAAATGCGGCCGACACGGTCGACCGAAGCGCACCAGACCTCGGACTTCGCCGAGTTGGTCTGCTCCAACTCGCTCAAGTCCGAGTCGGAGAACACCGCTCCCTGGCTGCTCAAACAGGAGATGCGCCGTGCCAGTTGCATCCTGCTGGCCGAAGCCGATGCCTCAGCAGTCCCCGCCGGGCACGCCCTCGCAGTCGACCGCGTCGAATTCTCCCGCCGAGTCGCAACCCGCATCGAAGCCGAGCCGCGCATCACCGTCCACCGAGAAGAAGTCACTACGCTCGACGCCGACGATCCCGACACCATTACCATCCTGGCCACCGGTCCGCTCACCTCGGCTGCACTCGCCGCCGAACTCCAGCGCCTCACCGGCTCCGACCACCTCGCCTTCTACGACTCAATCTCCCCAATCGTCGACGCCACAACCATCGACATGGACAAGGTTTACTTCGCTGCGCGCTACGACAAGGGCACGGCAGACTACATTAATTGCCCCTTCACCAAAGAGCAATACGACACGTTCCTCGATGCCCTAATCACCGCCGAAGCTGTCCCACCCAAGCCCTGGGAGCAGATACCGACCAACCTCGAAGCTCGAGCCTTGAACATCGAACCTGTGCACTACTTCGAGGGCTGCCTTCCTATTGAAGAAACCGCCCGCCGCGGTCGCGATACACTCCGTTTTGGCCCCATGAAACCCGTCGGCCTGACCGATCCGAAGACCGGACGCTGGCCTTATGCCGTCGTGCAGCTTCGCCAGGAAAATCTACGCGCCGACAGCTACAACCTCGTCGGCTTCCAAAACCACCTCAAGTTTGGCGAGCAGGCCCGCGTACTCCGCCTTATCCCCGGCCTCGAAAACGCAACCTTCCTGCGCTATGGCCAGATCCACCGCAACACTTACATCAACGCGCCCACGCTGTTGGCTGAAGCACTCCAGCTCCGCGCCCATTCGAATATCATGATCGCAGGACAGCTCTCGGGGGTTGAAGGCTACACGGAGTCCATCGCCAGCGGGTTGCTTGCCGGTCGATACGCCGCATCCCTAGCCATGGGCGTTCAACCCGTTCCAGCTCCGCGCGCCAGTGCCAATGGCTCGCTCACGTACTACATTACACACGCGGAGAGCAAGCGCTTTCAGCCCGCTAACATCACGTTCGACCTGCTGCTTCCACTGGAAGAAGAACTCCGCAAGAAAATCCGCGGCAAAAAAGAGCGACACCGTATTCAATGCGATAGGGCCCTTCTTGCGTGGGATCAGTGGCTGACGAGCGTTCCGTGATCCCTGCCTGGATACCTGGAACGCTCTGCCATCCCCCCTTCGGTACGAGCTTATATGCCAGACGCCTCGCCAGCAGCAACCGCATCCGATCCGTGCTGCTTTATCAACTTGTTGTAAAGGCCAAGAATCAAAAACGGCGCAGGCCACTGCCCGACGAAAAGCGCGCCATGATCCTTCTTCGCCGCTTTCAGCCCAAGAGAAACGATGATGGATGCGATTGCAGCCGCAAGAAATATGCTGGATGGAATCTGCGCGGTAACCTTCTCAATTGCCGCCGTAAATTGATCTTCTGTCGCTTCGCCCTTCGCTACTCGATAGTCCGTCATTTCGAAATCTCCTCTTGGGCGGCAATGCCGCACTTAATCACGTCTGATGCATCTTTGCAACCAAGAGGGTGGTTCAGTCCAATCAGACCTCAATCTGGTCTACACCGTTTCGGCGGGCAAACTTTTTTGGCGACCTTTTCACTGCATGCAGTGTCGCCTCACAAGCACCCCTATCCAGCCGTTTGTGAACATGCGGAAAGTCCGGCTACCCTCCTCTTGAGTTAGACAGTTCGCCACCTTCACACCAACGGCAGTCACACGCAAAAGGGATGGACGCGTCAGGGGCTACCGCTGAACATGTCCGTCTATCTCCATCCACTCAATGTGTCCGCCCGTGTCGACGTAGGCGGTGCCCGATATCGGCGGATTGTTACGTCCCTGCATCAGCGATGTGTCATACATGAATCGCAGATCCTGAAACCTCACCGCAGTCCAATCGGTGACGCCATTTGGTGCGCCCGACGGTACGGCTGGCCCAATCTCAGTCACCAGCGGCCAAGTTGACCAATCTAGATATGCTTTTCCCAGCCGGCTCTGCTTCGCCGCCTGTGTGGCAGGCGTGGTGGCAGGCTTGTAGAACAAATCTTGCGCCGGATCCGTAACCACTGTCTGCTTCAGCGAGTCGACGGCGGCGATCTGATAAAAGTTGGGTGTCTCGACCACCGTGTGCCATCGATACGGATTCCCGGGATACGGACTGGCCGTCACTCTGAGCACTTCGGCGCCCAACAGGTTTGGCCCATACGAAGCGGTTGAGGCGAGTCGAACCGCCGCATCGTGCTCCACTTCGCGCCAACCCCAAAGCGCGACCATCGCGATCAGCGCAAAGATCGCCCAGCCCCGCCCACGGAAGACCTGCCTGCGAGCGCCTACCTCACTTCCCACCAAGCCAAACAGCGCTGGAGCAACAAGCGAAATCAGAAGCACAACAAACAGCACCGGTTCGAAAATGAAAACGATAGAGCCCGCATACCAATGCGGATTGAAAGGAAAGAACGGACGAACGCCGTAATTGTTCGTCCAGTCGAGCAGGAGGTGGCTAAGCAAAGCGATCAGCACAAATCCATACAGCAGGCCCCAGCGCACCGGAGCCGTGGTCAGGGAACGCAAAATCACCTGATCGGCCATCGGCGCGTTGGAGACCGGCGCTACAGCGGACTTGACCGCAGATCGTCGCACCCGCCAGCGATGCACCATCCACACCATGCCCATCACCACCAGCGCTTCAAACGGCAGTCCGAGTAACGTATGCGTGATGCCGCGGTGGTGCTGGAAGCCGGCGATCGGCCCGTCGACCGACCACAGCATATCCAGGTCCGGCAACTCGGCTGCAAGGATCATCGCCAGTGTCGCGTAAGCCGCCTTGCGGTTAAAGCCTGCGCGCGCGAGGCAAGCGCCGGTCATAAGGTGGGTAAGAGGTTCCATCGTCCGATAGTGTACAGTCAGCTTCGAGCATAACCGTCCTAGCTGAATTTAGCCGCCGAATGCGTCGGCGCGTCGTCTACCATAAGCCTGACTCGGGATATTCATGCTTAAAAAAAACGCCGTTCCTCCCGTATCGCCCCGGAGTAGTCTGCGCAGGTTCATCGAACCCGTCGTAGTCGTATCCTGCTTCCTTGCCCTGGGCGTTTTCATCATCGCACTCGGCGCGCTGCTGATCACAGGGAACACTCCCAGCTCTCGCGATGTCGTCTCCTTTTGGGCGGCCGGGCGACAGATCGATCACCGTGCCAATCCGTACGACGCCGCGTCCATACAGGCGATCGAACACTCGGTTGGATTTGCTAACAGCTCAGGCACCCTGATCATGCGAAATCCTCCCTCGGCCCTGGCCATGGTAATGCCGTTGGGCTTCTTCGACCTGCAGCAGGCGGCGCTGTTGTGGACCGTATTGCTGCTGGGAGCGCTCGGACTTTCAGTTCACCTCATCTGGGTAATGCAAGGCCGTCCGAACAATAAAATCCATTTCCTCGGATATTCGTTTGGGCCCGCGCTTGCCTGTATCCTAGGTGGCCAGTCTTCGCTGTTCGCGCTGCTCGGACTTGTTCTTTTCCTGCGACTCCACCGGAGACACACATTCCTGGCTGGTCTCTCCTTGTGGCTATGTGCGCTCAAACCCCACCTTTTCCTCCCTTTCGGCGCAGTCCTGCTGGTATGGGCAATTGTGAATAAGCGTTATCGCCTGTTGGCCGGCACAGTCCTTGCACTGACGTTGAGCTCACTGCTGGCAACCTCTCTCGATCCGTCGGTCTGGGCGGAGTATCGACAGATGATGCGCGCGTCGGGCATTGAACAGGAATTCATCCCGTGCCTGGCAGTCGGGTTGCGATTTGCCATCCGACCGCAGGCGATGTGGCTCCAGTATGTTCCCGCAATCGTGGGCTGCGCCTGGGGGGTCTGGTTCTATTGGAGTCGCCGGGCGAGATGGGACTGGATGAAAGACGGTGCGTTGCTGATGCTCGTTTCGGTCCTCGTTACCCCTTACGCATGGCTCACCGACCAGGCTCTGCTGGTGCCGGCCCTGCTGGTAGGAGCGTATCGGGCCACTACGAAAAGCCAGCTCGCGGTGTTGGCTTTTGTCAGCGCTTTCATCGAATTTGCCCAAATAGCCGGCAGCAGCATGCACTCTGCGCTTTATCTATGGGTTCCGCCCTTCTGGCTGGCGTGGTATCTGTATGTGTCGATGAAGTCCAATTCCCAGCAGAACCGTATTGCTGGTGCCCGGGATGCTTGCACGCTGCACGACAGCGCGACTTGGGCGCGCTGACAATTGCGACTTCGGCTGAACCCGAAGCCTGCTCTTTATAATTTGGCTATGGCGAAGACGACCCTTGTAGAACAGCAGATTGAATCATTGCGTGAAGAGATTCGCCACCACGAACACCTCTACTACGTTCTCGACTCCCCGGAGATTACCGACGCGCAATACGACTCGGCAATGAATGAGTTAAAGGCGCTCGAAGCGGCGCATCCAGAGCTGATTGCAACTGACTCGCCTACCCAGCGCGTGGGCGGCAAGCCGCGCGACGGCTTCATTAAGACGCCCCACTCGCGTCCTATGCTTTCGCTGGACAACGCGTACAGTGAGGCCGACCTGCGCGCATGGAACCAACGAGTGCGCGATGCTCTGCTGAGCACCGAGCGAGTCCGGTATGTCTGCGAGTTAAAGCTCGATGGCCTTTCGCTTGCCCTGCACTACACACCCGCACCGGATGGCTCGGCACACCTGCTGCGCGGCCTCACTCGCGGCGACGGCACCATCGGAGAAGATGTAACCACAAATGTTCGTACCATCCGATCCGTGCCATTGCGAGTGTCAGGTGCGAAGTTGAAGGCCGCCGGACTTCCTGCCAGCTTCGA
>JANYLK010000059.1 GCA_025357875.1 Granulicella sp. | reverse complement strand
TGCACGGTCTGGTTGACTTTAGCCAAAGGTATACGTCGGACTTTCAGTCCTCTGATTCATGGCGCTTGGATACCTAGGCCTGCGGCCTATGCTGTTATGTAGCGGGCCTTTGGCCCTCAAAGACGTTAGAGTTTTTCTACGTAGACGGCGGTGCCGTAGGCCAGGACCTCGGTGACTCCCTGCATGAGTTCGTTGGCGTCGTATCGAGCCATGATGACTGCGTTGCCTCCGTGCTGGGCGGCATGCTGCATCATCATGATGAAGGCATCCTGTCGCGTCTTCTCGCACAGCTGGGAGTAGAGGGTAATGTTGCCGCCGAGGATGGTTTGGAGACCGGCGCCTAGCGTGGCGAAGATGTTGCGCGAACGCACCACGATGCCGCGGACGACGCCCAGGCTGCGGACGATCTTGTAGCCGGGAAGCTCGAGCGCTGTGGTGACCATGGTTGGGTCGAGGTTGACCATCGGTTGCGCGGGCGGATAGGGATATGCGGACATGCGTTCTCCTTGGTGACGATATTGCGGATGCTGGAGATTGTACGCGCGAGATGTGGCAGGAGTTCCGTTAGCTGTTAGCTCCTAGTTAGCTCTTAGCTGTTAGCTCCTAGCTCCTAGCTCTTAGCTTAAGGCTAAAGGCTAGCTGCTCCGAGCTGCGAGGGAAGCGATGAGGGCGGCGACGGCGCCGGAGTCGATGGCGGCGGCGGCGAGGGCGATTCCTGCGCGGAAGGCGGCGTGAGTGTCCGAGATTGAGGCGGGGACCGTGCCGGCGGTGATGAGGACGGCGGCAGCGTTGAGCAGGACGACGTCGCGGCGTGAGCTGAGTTCTCCGCTAAAGATGTCACGGAGGATCTGGGCGTTGGTGGCGGCGTTGCCTCCGCGAAGGGAGTGGATGGATGCTGTTTGCAGCCCGACTTGCTCGGGGGTGAGTTGGAGGAAGGTAATGGAATCGCCGCGGACTTCGGCTATCTGACTGGGGCCGGAGATGGAGAGCTCGTCCAATCCGTGGCCACGGGCGCTTTCTTGGCTACGTGCGCTTCCGCTTGCAGACTGCGGGCTTGTGGCTCCGTGGACTACGAACGCGTGGCGGGTTCCGAGCAGGCGCATGGCTTCGGCGACGATGGGAACCAGGTGAGCGGAGTAGACGCCCAGGACCTGGGCGCGGGCTCCGGCGGGATTGGAGAGCGGACCGACGAGGTGGAAAATGGTGCGGATGCCAAGGGCGCGGCGGACTGGCATGACAGTCTTCATGGCCGGGTGCAGGCTGGGCGCGTGGAGGAAGGCGAAGCGATGGGCGCGGAGGGCGGCTGCGCCTTCGGCGGGAGTGAGACCGATGGGGATGCCGAGGGCTTCGAGGACGTCTGCGGAGCCCGATTGCGAGGTGACGGCGCGGTTGCCGTGCTTGGCGACGGTCGCTCCGGCGGCGGCGGCTACGAGTGCGGCGGCGGTGGAGATGTTGAAGGTTCCGGAGAGGTCGGCTCCGGTGCCGCAGGTGTCTACGAGGCGAGTGCGTTCCGCATCGTCCAGAGGGACAATCGTGGCGGCGGCGCGCATGGCGTCGACGAAGCCGGCGATCTCGGCTGGGGTTTCGCCGCGTATGGCGAGGGAGCTGAGCAGCGCGGCGAGTTGGATGTCGGTGATCTCGCCGGCGAGGATTTGCTGCATGAGCTCGCGCGCGTCTTCGCGGGTAAGCGTGGCGCGATCTTCGATGATGTGTTTGAGGGAAGGGTGCGGGGGCATGGATAGTTGTAAGTTGTCAGTGATCAGATGTCAGGAAGTGCTGCTTTCGGTGACTAGTGATGTTGAATCAAGCGTAGCAGGGAGCGTTGTTGGGCGTTCGTGTTCTGAGGATGTATTCTTCGCAGGGACGGGAACTGACAACTCATCACTGACAACTGAGAACTTGCATGCGGCTATGGTTTGCACACAGCAGCGAAGTGCCAATTTATCGGCAACTGGTGACGCAGGTGATTCTTGCGGTGCTGAGTGGCGAACTTCGTCCGGGGGATCGGCTGCCTAGCACGCGGGAGTTGGCGCGGCGTTTTGCGCTTCATCCCAATACTGTGAGCGCGGGCTATCGGCAGTTGGAGAAGGAAGGCTGGACGGAGCGGCGGCGAGGGAGCGGCATCACCATCCGCGCGCATGTCGAATTGCCGTCGACGCCGGAGCAGAGGATCGATTATCACGTTGCTGGGTTCTTCCGGGCGGCGCGAGAGATGGGGCTGCCGGCTGCGGCGGTTCGCGCACGAGTGCTGGAGTGGCTGGCAGCTCCTGCGCCCGACCATTTCGTGCTGATCGATTCTGACCCTCTGCTGAGGCGAATTTTGTTGACAGAGCTTAGGGGAGTGACGGCTTGGGCGGTGAGGGAGGCGTCGTTGGATGAGTGCGATCGGCCGGAGACTCTGGCGGGGGCGATTCCCCTATGCCGGCCAAGTCAGGCGAAGCTGGTTCGCGCTGCGCTTCCGAAGGGTGTGGAACTGGTGATACTTCCTATCCGCTCGCCGAACGCCTGGCTGAATCCGTGGCTGCCTGTTCCTTCTGGTCATCTGGTTGGGGTGGTGTCGCATTGGCCGGAGTTTCTTGTGGCTGCGCGGACGATGTTGATTGCGGCGGGCTTGCCGGCAGAGGTGCTGATCTTCAGCGACGCGCGTAAACCCGGATGGCAGCGTGGGCTCAAAGAGGTGACAGCGATCCTTTGCGACAGCTTTACGGCAGAGCTTCCGACGCTACCCGGCAAGCCGCACCGAATTGTTTACTCACTGCTTGCCGACTCGGCGCGTGAGGAGTTGCGCCAATATTTGCAGGATTAGCTATGGGGCGTTCACCTGGCGGGATCAGACGTAGGGTGCTCCATCCTAGCGACAGCTTTATCGTCGCAGGTTGGGGTATCGCGCTGTGCGCGACCGTACTCCTTCCCGGCCGGCTACGTTGACACGGGTTTAGCGGAGGACGGTCGTTCGCTACAACGAACGATACCCCACCCTGCCGCGCGATCAAGCCGCGCGTCGAGGATGGGGCATCCGCTTAGCGGAGTCTGGGTTGCCGGGTTGTGACACTTGCGATAGTGTCCTCGGTCGGCTTTTTTTGGGGCGCTGTGTGGATAGGCTCACTTCAACGACGCTATGGCGCGAGGAGGCGAGAGATGCAGATCAAGCTGAGGAAAGAGCAGGTTCCATGGGTGATGGCGGCGAGCAGGACAATGCTGGGGCCGGTATTGATTGCCGGCGACGCGTGCGGTTGGAGCGGAGTGATAACGGCGTGGCTCGTGGTTACGGCGTTGGTGTCGGACATATTTGATGGCGTGCTGGCGCGGCGATGGCACTGCGACACGGCTGGAGTGCGGCTGTTCGACTCTATGGCGGACACTGTGTTCTATGTGTGCGCGGCGATTGCGTTGTGGATTGGTGTGCCGCAGGTATGGCGAGCGAACGCTGGGCTGCTTGCCGTGCTGGTAGGTCTGGAGGCGGTGCGGTTTGGGTTGGACTTCGCGAAGTTTGGAAAGCCGGCGAGCTATCACTCCTACCTGGCCAAGGTTTGGGGCTTGGTGATGGCGGCTGCAGTGCTTGCAGTGTTTGCGTCGAGGCGGACGAGTGTTCTGATTCCGCTGGCGCTGGGGCTAGGGATTGCCTGCGATCTGGAGGGGTTGGCGATGTCGCTGATGCTGCCAGTCTGGCGCAAGGATGTGAAGACGCTGCGCGTGGCTTGGCAATTGCGCGGGGAGATGGTCGGGCCGATTGGGAAAGCGCCTCGCGTCGTTTCGCAGAGGACGGTGGCGATGGGCTGCGCTATAACGGTGGCGATGTGTCTGCTGGGTGCGATCCCTGCATTTGCGATTGAAGCAGGGCAGGTTGTCTACGCGGGCGGTTCTGCCGGCATTTCGTCGGACACGATTGGGACTCTGGATACTACGTCGCCGACCACGCTGATCTTCAAGTACATAAGACCCAACGGAACACCCGGGCAGATCGATATCAAGTACGAGAACATCCGCTCGTTCGAGTACCGCAACGACGTTAGGCATCACCTCGGAGTGCTGCCGGCGATCGCTGTTGGTCTGCTTGCTGCTCGCCAACGGACGTATACCTTCAGCATCAGTTATGCGGATTCATCGGAAGCGGTTCAGGTGGCTATTTTTGACGTCGCTAAGCGGGATCAGCCTGCAATTCTCCAGGTTCTGCGTGCTCGCGACCCGCACATCTGCAGGCCCAGGGCATATGCTTGCGGAGGCATGTTAGGGATGCGGTAGGAGCGAAGTAACTTTCAGAGCAGAGTTAAATGGAAACTGGATTTTCGTTCATCTTCGGCTTCTCGAGAAGCCCAAACACAATGGGGATTGT
>JANYLK010000009.1 GCA_025357875.1 Granulicella sp. | reverse complement strand
AACCTTGGCCGCGGTACTCGGTCCAGCTTTCGCCGCAACCTCCTCGATCGTCTGGTAGAGCAGCGATACGTCCGTCACATTCACCCATTCGCGCTGGCTGCAAACAATGATTGTTGGCGTGTGCTGCACGCCGATCCTCTCACCTAAGGCCTTGTCTGCAGCGATTTCTTTTACATACTGGCCCGTCGGATCGGGAACAAACGGCATCTGCAATTGATGCGACTGGAAGAAGCGTCGCGTAAAGTTCAGCGCGTCGTCCTTGTTTTGGATTCCTGTCTGCGATGCGAAAAATGCACCGCGATAATCGTCCGCTACCTTCATCGATACTTTTTCCTGCAGATATCGAGCCCAGATCGCCCCATCGGTGCTGCCCAGAACAACATGCTGCGGCAGCGGGAAATCCCTCTCGACCAAGGCAATTTTGTAGTGGTCCGCGGCTTGGTGCACGATCGGAAAGGCATGCGCGCACGCCGGGCACTGCAAGTCCTGATATTCGATGATTGCCACCCTCGCTCCGGCCGGCGGCTTGAACGACGAGGCGTCCTTGAACGTATCGCCCGTTCCAACCGGCGCAGACCTTTGCGCAAACAGCGGCGCCGGCGAAAGCGCGGACAGTGCAACAAGAGGCAAAGTCATCGCAAGCGCGACAACCAATAGTCGGGGACATTTCATATCAATCAGACGAATAAGCATCACCTTAGTATGCTAACAAATAGCCCGCTATCCGACCGGTTTCCAAACACCTTCGTTCCATTGGTCATCTCAATGTAGCGAATCGATCTGATCCTTGGTTGTCCCTGAATGCCAAGAGCAGCGACGACCACCACTCGTGCCCGGGTCGTGGTCAGGCATCCACTTTCAAATTGAGGTTTCACCCGGCTGTCCAGAAGTTCTGCTCCAGTGACTTACTGCTCAAACGCTTTGTCATCCTCAACGCAGTTAAGGATTTCCATATTGGCACTGCCGTTGCTTATTATCGGCAAAACATCTGCGTTGACTTATCAAAAATAAGTTCTCGCATTTGCTGAGCAAAATCGCGTGTCAAGCCCCCAAACTTGCCCCACTGCTGGCAAACCTAATCGTATGAATGATTTGACCCAAACAAATAGTTGGCGTAACTACCCCTTCGAACTCGTACAATTAAAGGGCATAGAAATTCGAACGGACCAACGAGGTTATAGTGATGCATCTGACATGGATGTAACCCCAATGATCAGAGGTATTTATCCGTAACCACAATGAATGGTATATCTTAGGTGTATACGCGCCCTGTAACCTGCACCATCGAAGAGACTTACCTCCAAATTACCCCCCTGGGGGGTGGGGGATGCACCGGGAGGGTTTTAAATGACCATCGCTGAAAAGATTAACGTCGACATAATCACCGCCATGAAAGCGCACGAGGAGCATCGCCTCACGACGCTTCGTATGGTCAAGTCTGCGCTGCGGTCGAAGGAGATCGACAAGCGCGAGCCGCTCACCGACGCTGAGCAGACCCAAATCCTCAGCACCCTCCTGAAGCAGCGCCGCGAGTCAGTCGAGAGCTTTACCAAAGGCGACCGTCCCGAACTTGCCGCCAAGGAGCAAGCCGAGATCGGCATGATCGAGGCCTATATGCCTCAGGCCGCCGGCGACGATCAGGTCCGCGAGATTGTTACCACGGCTATTGCCCACCTCGCCGCATCCGGCGGTACCAAGCCCGGCCCGCGCGATATGGGTGCCGCGATGAAGGTCGTGCAGCAGCGCATCCTCGCCACCGGTCTGCGCGCCGATGGCAAATTCGTCTCCGAACTCGTCAAAGCCGAGCTCGCAAAGTGATCCCGGTCACGAGACTCTCAGAAAGGCTCGATACAATAGAGACATGATCCGAAAGACTCGACTCTTCACGCCTGGCCCAACGCCTCTGCTTCCTGCCGCCCAGTTCGCAATGGCCGCGGCCGATATTCACCACCGCACCCCAGAGTTTCGCGCGATGTACACCCGCGTGCTTGCACAGTTGAAAGAGTTCGTCGGCACCAAGAACGACGTCATCATTCTGTCGAGCTCTGGAACGGGAGCAATGGAAGCGTCGGTCTCGAACCTGACGTCGCCCGGCGACCGCGTTCTGGTTCTCACCGCGGGCAAGTTCGGTGAGCGCTGGACGGCTCTCGCGAAGGCCTTCGGATGCGAAGTCGACGTCGTCTCGGCGCCTTATGGGCAGACGTTCTCGCTCGACCAGATCAAAGCTGCGCTCAAGCTCGAAACCCGCGTTGTCTTTATGCAATCGTCTGAGACATCGACTGGCGTTCGCCACTGCGTTCCCGCCGTAGCAGAGCTGCTCAAGGACACGCACTCCGAAGCGTTGCTGGTGGTCGACGCAATTACCGGCCTCGGCACCACGCATCTCGATATGGACGCGCTCGGCGTCGATGTGCTCATCGGCGGCTCGCAGAAGGCAGTCATGATTCCGCCGGGCCTGAGCTATCTCGCCGTCAGCCAGCGCGCCTGGGATCGCATGGAAGCGAGCTACAATCCGCGCTACTACTTCGACCTGCGTAAGGAGCGCAAGAACGCGAAGCTTGGCGAGAGCGCCTACACCCCAGCCGTTGCGCTGATTGCCGCACTCGCCGCTGCCCTCGACTGGATTGCTGCCCAGGCTGACGGAGATCTTGCCGCCGGCCGCAAAAAACTGATCGAAAACGCTGAGACTGTATCCGCGATGACACGCGCTGCAGTGCAGGCTTTGGGTATGACCCTGTTCGCTCCAGATGCGCCGTCAGCCGCTGCGACCGCAGTTCTGCCGCCAGTAGGAGTCGACTCTGGGGTCATCGTCAAGGAATTGAAGTCGCGATTCGGAGCCATCATCACCAATGGCCAGGGAGAGATGAAGGGCCAGATTTTCCGCATCGCGCACCTCGGCTTCTTCGATTTCATGGATACGATTGCTATCATCGGCGCGCTTGAGCAGGTCGTCGCAAAGTCGCTGCCGTCTCCCGGATTCGCCTTCGGCAACGGTCTCATCGCCGCGCAAAAGGTCTTCGCAGAACGTTCCGCAGCCGCGGCCGCCGAATCGCCGTGCCTTTGCGGTCGCACCGACGCATGCTGCTCCTTGAAGCATGCGGACGTCGGCGCCAGCGCCACGCTGGTCGGAGCAAAGTAAGCTCGCAGTCAAAGCGGCAGGACTGGGAATCGTCCTGCCGCATCTGCAGAAAGACAAGATGAAGCGCTCCACGCACGTCGCCGCTCCTCTGCTCGCCTCCGCGGCGCTGTCGATGCTCACGGGCTGCCGCCAGGCGCAGATGCAGCGCTGCGTCAACGAGCATAACTTGGTAGTCGACGAAACCTTCTGCAAGAACCAGCCTGCTCAGCAGAACAACAATAACTATCATCCCGGCGGGCCTGGATTCTATCGCTACTACTACGGCGGCGCGGGTGGCTACTATCCCGGCGCCGTAGTCACGGGCGGAGGGTTCGCGCCACTACCTGGCGCTTCTTATTCGACTTTGCGGGGCGGCTTCGGCAGCACGCACGCTGGCGGCGGAGAAGGCGGCGGCGAGTAATGCAGAGAATCACCCTGACGCCGCGAGCAGATTGGCAGACTAAGGTTGAGTCAATGGGTTTGACTTACCACTCGCCGGAGATGATGGCACCTCGCACCTACTGGGACGAGTCCGCTTGCTACGAATTCACCAGCGCGGAAGTTGACACTCTCGAAGCCGCAGCTAACACCATGCAGGGGATGTGTCTGGCCGCCGCGCAGCACGTCATCGATCACAGGCGTTACGCTGAACTTGAAATCCCCTCCGACGCTATAGCGTTGATCGAATGGGCATGGAACGCCGAACCGCCCGCGCTCTACGGTCGTTTTGACTTCAGTTGGGCCGGCGCCGAATCTGGTCAGTCTCCGAAGCTGCTCGAATACAACGCCGACACGCCTACATCGCTTCTTGAGGCCGCAGTCGTCCAATGGCACTGGCTCGAAGCTGTTGCCGAGTCGCTTCCATCCAAACACAGTTTCCTCCCCTTTCACACCGCCAAGCCTGATCAGTTCAACTCAATCCACGAGCGCCTGATTGCCAAGTGGAAAGACATCAAGCCCTTCCTCAAATCACCGGTCTATTTTGCAGGGACTGACGAACCTGAAGACATTCTCACGCTCGCATACCTTCAGGACACCGCGCAGCAGGCGGGCGTTTCTACCCAGCCGATCGCGATGCTCGACATCGGCTGGAACGAGGGCCGCAACTCCTTCGTCGATCTGAAGGAAGCGCGCATCGACTCCATCTTCAAGCTCTACCCGTGGGAGACGATGATGGCCGAGCAGTTCGGCGTGCATGCCCTCGCCGTATACCGCGATATGCACTGGATTGAACCGATATGGAAGACGCTGCTTTCGAATAAGGGCATTCTGCCGATTCTCTGGGAACTTTACCCAAACCACGCGAACTTGTTGCCCGCATACTTCGAGGCGAACATCGCCGACTATCACGGGATGCGTGATTTTGTCCGCAAGCCGCTGCATTCGCGCGAGGGTGCAAACATTACGGTTGTCCGCAATAGCGTCACTACGGTTAGTACAGAAGGTCCGTACGATGGCACGCGCATTCTGCAGGCACTCGCCCCGGATGCCGTATTTCAAGACAGGGCTAACCAGCCGCGCTACCCTATCCTCGGCTTGTGGATTATCGACCAAGAGTGTGGCGGCATGGGTATTCGCGAGTCAAGCGGCCCAGTCACCGACAATTTAAGCAGTTTCGTTCCGCATTATTTTCGCTGAAGCAGTTGATCCCTTAAACTATTAACTAGCGAGAACATCAGGCATCGATAGCTCCGACCGAGAAAAGGAATTCATGAAGATCGTACTTGCAGAGAAAGTGTCACCGGCAACGCTGGCTGTGTTGAAGCAGGAGCCCGGCTGGAACATAGTCACCGCAGACCAGATCGCCAAGCTCGGTCCAGGCGGGCTTGAGGCAGAACTTGCCGACGCCGATGCGCTCGTTGTCCGCTCCGCAGTGCAGGCCAACGCCAAGCTGCTTGAATCCGCACCGAATCTAAGAGTCATCGGCCGCGCCGGCGTGGGCGTTGATAACATCGACACCGCCGCCGCCACGCATCGCGGCATCGTCGTTATGAACACGCCCGGCGCCAATGCCGTCGCTGTCGCGGAACTTACCATTGGCCTGATGATCTCCATGGCGCGCGCCATTCCACGCGCTAACTCAACGATGCACGCCGCCAAGTGGGAGAAGAAGTCGCTACAAGGTTCGGAGCTACGCGGCAAGACACTCGGCATCGTTGGGCTCGGACGCATCGGTCTCGAAGTCGCCCGTCGCGCCCGCAGCTTCGGCATGGATTTAATCGGCTACGATCCGTTCATCGCACCCGTAGTCGCGCGCGAGAACGAAGTTACGCTCGTGCCTATCGACGAGATATTCAAGAAGTCCGACTACCTCACCCTCCACGTAGGCCTTACCACCCAGACCGAGGGCATGATCAACGCCACCTCGATCAAGATCATGAAGCCGGGTATTCGCATCATCAACTGCGCTCGGGGCGAACTGATCGTCGACGAGGCGCTTGCCGAAGCTATCCAGTCTGGCCAAGTAGCAGGCGCAGCGCTTGACGTGTTCCGCAAAGAACCGCTCAAAGACTCCGCTTACTTCGAACTGGACAACGTACTTCTCTCGCCACACGTTGCCGGCTCGACGAACGAGGCACAGGAAGCAATCGGCATCCAGCTTGCAGAGCAGGTGCGCGACTACCTCAAGCTGGGCGTGGTGCAGAATGCCGTCAACGTGCCTTCACTCTCGCGCGAGGAGTACGTTGAGGCTGCGCCGTATATTGATATGGCAGAGCGTCTAGGGCTGTTCCTGTCGCACGCGACGCCGGGCAATGTCGAGAGCATTCAGATCACGTACGCCGGACGAATCGCTCAGGGTAAGACTGAATTGCTCCGCAACGCCGCCATCTGCGGAGTGTTTGCCAACTCTGAAGTCGTCAACCGCATTAACGCCGCAGCTATAGCGCAGGAACGCGGCATCCGCATTCAGGAAGATAAAAAAGAATTCACAACGGGCGGTTCCGGAAGCACGCTGAAGATCGTCCTGCACTCCTCGGATGGAGATGCCAGCGCGTCGGCAACCGTGCTGCACGGCAACTCGCCACGACTGCTGACCTACGATGGGATCGACATTGAGGCACCGCTCAATGGCACTCTGGTCACCATCCGCAATCACGACGTGCCCGGAGTCGTTGGGCGCATTGGAACTATCCTAGGAGAGCATTCGCTCAACATTGCCAACTTCGCCCTGGGCCGTTCCACCCGTTCGCAGCGCGTTCCCCAGGGCCAGGCACTGGCCGTAGTTCAGATCGACGTACAGAACCCAAGCGATGCCAACGCTGCAATTGAAGCTCTGCGCAAGGTCGAAGCCATCGCAAGCGTGCGCCTGGTCGAGCTTGAAAAGGTCACAAACCCCGCTCAAGAAACTCAAGTAGTTACAAGTGTTTCTTATTTGTACGAAATTTAACGCATGGTGCTAGTCCTTCGTGGATAGCTCCGGTCCAAGGTGGAACTTACCGAACTATCGGGAAGAGAGATACGATATGCCGCTTTACGAATACAAATGCACGCAATGCAAGCGCCACACCGAGAAAATCCAGAAGTTCTCCGATGCTGAGATCACAGACTGCCCGTATTGCGGAGGTCTGCTCGAACGCGTGGTGTCCGCGCCCGCAATCGCCTTCAAGGGCGGCGGCTGGTATGCAGATGGTTACGGCAACGCCAAGCCATCAACCGCGAAAACCGAGGCTAAGAGCGATTCGGGCAGTTCATCTGAAACTAAGAGCGAAGCCGCGACCCCGGCTAAAGACACGGCGTCCAAGCCTGCATCGTCCGAATCCAGTTCACCTGCCGCGGCCACACCAGCAACCTCCACTGCGTCAAGTTCAGAGAAGAAATAGCCGCCTACGTCTCGGCGGACTGAACGCCGCGCTCTAGCTCTTTTTCTTGGGAACCTTTTTGCCCGCCTTGCGCGCTTCGGACAGGCCAATCGCAATCGCCTGCTTTGGATTGGTCACTTTCTGACCGCTGCCGCTCTTCAGCTTGCCCTGCTTCATCGCCTTCATCTCGCGCTCAACACTCTCGCCAGCCGCGGGACTGTAACTGCGAGATGATGAAGTTTTCTTTGCGTTCTTCTCCGCCGTGGAATTCTTCGTAGCTTTCTTGGTTGCCATGGTTTTTGCCTCCACCAAGTTTGGAAGCCGGGAAGCGCGAGATAGTTGCACAGATTTCCACGAGACGTAACAGCTAGGAAGTGGTGCCCAGACTATCCAGCTTGCGCGTGACCAATTCGTTGAGCATCGCTGGATTTGCCTGTCCCTTCGACAGCCGCATGACGTTGCCGACGAAGAACGCAGCTACCGTTTTCTTGCCGCCCACGTACTGCGCTACCTGCTTTGGATTCGCGGCGATCACCTCGTCGATCATCCTCTCGATCGCGCCCGCATCCGAGATCTGCTGTGGCTTGTCGCGCTTGTACACTTCTGCGAAGTCTTTGTTCTCCGTGAAACATGTGTCCAGCAGTTGCTTCAGCATCTTGCTTGACAAGTCGCCTGACTCAGCCAGGTCCGCAGCCATCACGATCCCGTCGAGCGAAACCGGCGATTGTTCGAGCTCCAACCCAGCAGCATTCAATCGCCCAGTGAGTTCGCTGGTAATCAGCGAGACGACGCGCCTCGGGCTTTTCGCGGCCTTCGCCGCCTCCTCAAAGCTGTCCGCAAATGCGCGCGTAGCAGTCAGCGTCATCGCGTCCTGTTGGCTGATCTCATAGTCCGCAATCATCCGTGCACGCCGAGCCTCGGGCAGCTCCGGTAGCGCAATGAGAATCTCCCGCTGCCAGGTGTCACCTACTACCAGCGGCGGTAGATCAGGCTCCGGGAAGTAGCGATAGTCGTGCGCCTGCTCCTTCGAACGCATCGAATAGGTCCGGCCCTCGGCGTTATTCCAGAGGCGCGATTCCTGCACGACGCGATTGCCACTCTCCAAAACGTTAATCTGGCGCTCGATCTCATACTCCAGGGCGGCGCGGATATAGCGAAAGCTGTTGACGTTCTTCACTTCAGCCTTCGTCCCAAATTTTTCCGCGCCCTTCAACATCACGCTCACGTTGGCGTCGCAGCGCAAACTTCCCTCTTCCATGTTGCAGTCACTCACACCGGTGTAGAGCAGAATTTCCTTCAGTCGCGTCAGGTATTCGAATGCCTCGTCCGGCGTGCGCAGATCGGGCTCGCTGACGATCTCCACCAATGGAGTACCGCAACGGTTCAAGTCGATGTAAGTCCGCGATACCGAGTCCGCGAAACCGTCATGCAGACTCTTGCCCGCGTCCTCTTCGAGGTGAAGGCGCGTGATGCCGATTCGTTTCGTCAGCGACGCACCGGCTGCATTGAAAGCCGGTACGTCAATCCAGCCGTGCTCGGCGATGGGCAAGTCGAACTGTGAGATTTGATATCCCTTCGGGGAATCCGGATAGAAGTAATTTTTCCGCGAAAACACGCTATTCTCGCGTATCTCGCAGTGGATCGCCTTCGCTGCCAGGACGGCCAACTCTACCGCGCGACGGTTGAGCACCGGGAGCGCTCCCGGCAGACCAAGGCACGTCGGGCACACATGCGTATTCGGTTCGCCGCCGTAGCGGTTCACACATCCGCAGAACGCCTTCGTCTCCGTCAACAGTTGAACGTGTACTTCCAGCCCAATCACAGGCTGGTACTTAGCAAGAACTTCAGGCGAAACCGCATTCATCGTAGACATCTTCATTCCGATTCTAGCAATAAGTCGATGTCATTTCTGCATCACACTGCCATGCGCGCCATCTTCCGTCGAAAGCCGTCAGCACCATCACCTTCGCAAGATGCACAGAAGAACCTTGAACGTCCCAGCGCCCAGGACATCTTCGAGCAGGTGGCGAACAACGCACGCCAAGAGCTTGGCCGCTCCAGCATCTCGCTTGCCATCTCTGGCCTTGCGGGCGGTATTTTTATGGGTCTGTCCGCGATGGGGAACGCGATCGCCATCGCATTGCTCACTCCGACCGGTACGGCACCCACCTCCGCCATACTCTTCGTTGCAAAGATGTTTTACCCACTCGGCTTCATCGTAGTCATCCTTGGTCGCTCGCAGCTCTTCACGGAGAACACACTCTACCCAGTCGCCCTCGTCCTCGCGGAAAAGAGCCACTTCCGCAATACGATGCGTCTCTGGGCTGTCGTCCTGCCCAGCAATGTGCTTGGTGCATTCGCCTTTGCCGCACTGGCGACGCTCACGGGTGCACTTTCACCCGCGGTCGTCCAGTCGCTTGGCCAGCTTGGACTTGATGCTGCTTCCCATCCAGCCGCCACTATCTTCTGGTCCGGCGTCATGGGCGGATGGATCATCGCGACCGTAGCCTGGCTGGTCTCGGGTTCGCACTCCATCACTGGCTCGGTCATGATCATCTGGATGCTTGCGTTCGTCGTCGGCTTGGGAAACTTTGCCCACTGTATTGCGGCCAGCGGAGAGGTTTTTGCCGCCATCCTCATCGGCCGCGCTCCGTGGCTCGCCTTCCCCACGTGGTTCCTGCCTGCGGTCGCAGGCAACATTTGCGGAGGGGTCGGCATGGTCACGCTGCTTGAATATGGCCAGGTCATCATCGGCAACGACGCCAAGTCTGAAGCGCTCACTCCGGCCTCCAAAGAAGAGCCCAAAGTCGACGTGGCAAAGGTTTAATTGCCGTTTACAGGCACTCGCGCTGGGATTCGATCCCAACAGGTAGGATTATCTGAGTCTTATGATTTTGCCCTTCGTCCGTGAACTGCTTGCGGACCTTGAAAACTCTGTCCCCTTTGATCGTGTCCGTCGCCATCTGAGCGCTGGCAGCGGGCGAAGACGTGTGTCCGGCCTCACTTTTACTGCGCGTGCGCTCTATCTTCCACTCTTCGTCCGCGCGGCCAATGCTCCGTGTCTGATCCTCGTCGCCGACAACAAGGCCGCCGAAGCTCTTCACGCTGCCATTCTCTCCACTTGCGAACTTACCGGCGCGCTGGCCGTTGAATCGGTGCTGCGATTTCCTGCGCACGATGTGTTGCCGTTCGAGAATCTTTCACCACACCCTGAAATTCAAGAGGCGCGCGCGGCAACGCTGTGGAAGATCGCGACTGGTACGGCCCGCCTGGTCATAGCGCCAGTGGAAGCAGCGTGCATGCGGCTCTTTCCACGTGGCCATTACGCGTCCTTAGCGTTGCAACTTAAGCGCGGTGAGGAATACCTTCCGGACATGCTGGTCGAGCACCTGCTTTCTGTGGGCTACACCCGCGTCGACGTGGTCGATATGCCGGGCCAGGTGACCCTCCGCGGCGGCATACTGGACGCCTACTCGCCGGAGATGGATCGGCCAGTCAGGATCGATTTTTTCGGCGATGAGATCGAGTCCATCCGATGCTTCGATCCCGACACTCAGCGCTCCGCGTCCAACCTCGACGAAGCTTTACTGCTGCCGCTTACCGAAACTCCCATCACCGAAAAAATACTGACCGCTATCAATGCGCGGCTGACCCGCTCTGGTCTTGCAGGAGCGCAACTGGAAGGCGGCGAAGAACCCTCTGAACTTCGCACCCATGTCGCGACTCGAACTGGCGACGCTACCATCTTTCCCGGCTGGGAGTTCTTCGCAGCGGTTTCAGGCGCTAACTTTACCGTGCTCGATCTGCTCGGCGCATCGGCGCGCATCTTGGTCGAGGAGCCGGCCATGGTGAAGAATCAGGGAGAGCGCTGGTGGAACAAGGTTGAGCAGCGCCATGAGCGTTCGGGCATTGGCTCTCTCGTCCGCCCGGAAGACATTTACATCTCCCCGTGGGACCTCGACGGTCGCCTGCGTGCCTTCGCCGGCATCGAACTGGATCAGCTTGGCGCCATCGATGTGCTTGATGCAGACCGCAGCGATCTATCCGAAGTTGACTTCGCCACCCGCCCTACGCAACGCTTCCACGGCAGTATTCCCGCGCTCGTCGAAGCGATCAATACCCTGATCCAGCAGGATGCGCGTGTGCTGATCGCTGCTCCTAATCAAGGCGAAGTGGAGCGCCTCGCCGGTTTGCTGCAGGAGTATCACGTCCCCTATCGCCTCGGCTCGCGCACGCAGGCACCCGGATCTGCCACGGTCTACTCCGAGTCCAGCTACCTTGCGGGTGACCTGCGGACGCCTGTCATCGTTCGCGCCGCCATGGCCAACGGTGTCCAGGTACTCGACCTCAAGGATGCAGATGGCCGCGCCACCGCACGTCAACTGATCCTCTTCGGCGCCAACGACCTCGTCGACGATGCGGACATCACTGCGCGTCCCGTCACACGCAGCAAGTCGAAGATGTCCGCCTTCGTCTCCGACTTCCGCGATCTCACTGTCGGAGACTACGTGGTCCACGTAGAACACGGCATCGCGCGCTACGCCGGGCTCAGAGTAATAGAAGAGAACGACCAGCCGCCGCTGGAGCTGATGATCCTGGAGTTTGCCGATGAGGCGAAGCTCTACGTCCCGCTCACCCGGCTCGATCTTATTCAGAAGTACCGCTCGTCCGAGACCGGACCGCCGCCCGAACTCAATAAGCTCGGCACCCAGTCGTGGCAGAAGACGAAGGCCCGCGTCAAGAAGGCCATGGCCGATATGTCCGCCGAGCTGTTGAAGCTCTACGCGCAACGTAAGGCTGCGCTGGGTACGGCGTTCTCGCCCGATACCAACATGCAACGCGAGTTTGAAGACGCATTCGACTTTAATGAGACGGACGACCAGATCACCGCAATCGCCGACATCAAAGGCGACATGGAATCCACGCAGCCCATGGATCGCCTGCTCTGCGGCGATGTCGGATACGGTAAGACTGAGGTCGCCATGCGCGCCGCATTCAAGTCGGTGCAGGATGGAAAGCAGGTCGCCGTGCTGACACCGACGACGGTCCTCGCGTTTCAGCACTACGAGTCGTTCAAGCGCCGCTTCGCGAATTTTCCAGTTAACGTTGAGATGATCTCGCGCTTCCGCAGTGCGAAAGAGCAGAAAGTGATCCTAGAAAAAGTCGCGGCGGGGAAGGTCGACATCCTTATCGGCACACACCGCGTGCTCTCGAAGGACCTGAAGTTTCAGGACCTCGGCCTGCTCGTGGTGGATGAAGAGCAGAGATTCGGCGTTCGCCACAAGGAGCGCCTGAAGCAGATGCGCGCGCAGATCGACGTACTCGCAATGTCGGCGACGCCCATCCCGCGCACGCTGCACATGTCGCTGATCGGGCTGCGCGATATGAGTGTGATCGAGACGCCGCCGAAAGATCGCATGGCGATCCAGACCATCGTCGCGAAGTTCGATGAAAAGCTGATCCGAACCGCCATCGAGATGGAGCTGGAACGCGGCGGCCAGACTTACTTCGTCCACAACCGGGTGGAGACGATCTATGAACTTGCGTCCAAGATTCGTGAGCTGGTACCGCAAGCGCGAATCGTTATCGGCCACGGCCAACTTCCCGAGTCCGAACTGGAACGCGTCATGCTCGCCTTCATGAACCACGAGTATGACGTGCTCGTGGCCACCAGCATCATCGAAAACGGGCTCGACATTCCGCTCGCCAACACCATTATCATCAATCGCGCAGACCGCCATGGCTTGTCGGAGTTATATCAACTGCGAGGCCGCGTGGGCCGCTCCAATCGACGTGCCTACGCTTATTTGTTGATTCCGCCGGAGACGGAACTTACCGAGATTGCGAGGCGCCGGCTGGCGGCCCTCAAAGAATTCTCTGACCTTGGTGCGGGCTTCA
Source organism: Granulicella sp. (assembly GCA_025357875.1). Taxonomy (GTDB): domain Bacteria; phylum Acidobacteriota; class Terriglobia; order Terriglobales; family Acidobacteriaceae; genus Edaphobacter. The sequence continues at coordinate 34,860 of JANYLK010000009.1, read as the reverse complement.
AGATCGCTGCGCTCGACCTCGAACTTCGCGGCGCCGGCAACATGCTCGGAGGCGAGCAGTCAGGCCATATCGAGGCGATCGGCTTCGAGATGTACACCTCCATGCTCGAAGAGGCCGTTCGCAAGATCAAGGGTGAAGAAGACAAGCCGGCCCACGCCGGTACCTCGATCAACCTCGGCATCTCAGTCCGCATCGACTCCAGTTATATCCCCGAAGAGAATCAGCGCCTACGCATGTACAAGCGAATTGCGGGATCCGAAGATCTTGCAACACTCGCAGATGTCCGCGCCGAACTACAAGACCGCTACGGCGAGCCGCCTGAATCGGTTCTCAACCTTCTTGCCGCGGGCGAACTGCGCCTGCTGTGCGAGCGGCTCGGAATCGCGCAACTCGACCGTAAACGCACGCAGATCGAGTTGGCCAACGCCGCCCAAGCAAACTCCGGCCCGAATCAAACCATGCTCTCTCGGAGAAATCCACCGCCAAAGCCTGTCGTCAAGACTTTTGTCGAGATGCTGCACATCCGCTTTGCCGCTGCTGCCGCGGACACTTCGCAGCAAGGCAGCACATCGCTCGCCCGCACTGCAGTCGATCCCGGCATGATGATGAAGCTCGTCTCGCGCAACGCCAAGCGTGGCGCGCAATTCACGCCGCAAGGAGTTCTGCGGTGGCCGCTCACCTCCGCGAGGGCGGCTGACGTCCTTGCAGAAACCCGCACCCTACTTGAATCATTGACGCCTGCTGACACCTAGCGGCGCAGATCTCGCCAGCTCCCATTCCGCTCTTACCACCTATGATTCGCATCTCAATAATCTGAGGTGTGACTCGAGATGAAAGCAGTCGTTCTCCACGAATACGGCGGTCCCGAAAAATTGAAGTATGAAGATGTGCCTGATCCTGTCGCCGGCGAAGGCGAGGTGCTCGTCCGTCAGTCTGCAACCAGCGTCAATCCCATCGACTGGAAGATGCGAAGCGGGGAAGCGAAGGCGCATTTCCCCGTTGAATTCCCGGCCATTCTAGGGCGCGACATCGCCGGCATAGTGCGTAGCCTCGGCCCCGGCGTCGACGGCTTCACACCCGGCGACAAAGTCATCGGCCTCGGGAGCAAGACATACGCCGAACTCGCCGTGGCTCGGGCAGGGAACCTCAGTCATCTTCCCGAAGGACTCGATCTGGTAGAAGCCGCCGCGGTTCCGCTGGTGACACTTACTGGAGAGCAACTCATTTCGCGTGGCGTGAAGATTAAAAGCGGCCAGACCATACTCATTAGCGGTGCCATCGGTGGCGTCGGGCGCACAGCCGTTTTCGTCGCGAAGAAGGCTGGAGCGATCGTCTTAGCAGGTGTTCGCAAGAGTCAGTTGAAGCAGGCCGCGGACCTGGGCGCGGATGAAGTGATCGCGCTTGATGACGACGCTGCGATGGTAAAGGTAGGCTTGCTCGACGCCGTTGCAGATACGGTTGGCCACGAGACGGCCGAAATGCTTATTGGAAAAGTGAAGCCAGGCGGAGTCTTCGCGTCGGTGCTTGGCCCTCCCGCAAATGCGAACATGCATCCCACTGTGCGCATCGAATCGGTCATGGCCGTTCCCGACTCCGATATGCTTCGAACGCTTGCGGAAGACATGGCGGCAGGCCGGTTCAAAATCCCGATAGATCGCATGGTCCAACTCGAGGAGGCTGGCGAGGCCCAGGCTGCCGCCGCAAAAGGTGGCATTGGCAAAGTTATTCTGCTGGCCTAGTGGGTCGTCTACCTGTGGCGAAAGGTATCGCGAACGCGATTCGCATCCGGTCGCCGAGCTGTGGATTGCGTATCCATGGGAACTGACGTGTCGGCGCCTTCGGGATACAACACCACAAAACGCCCCGGTCCTTCTCCACTGGACGCGGTCGGCAGCCCCGACTCGCTAAGAATCAAGTGAAGTATTCGGCGTTCGCGGGAGGACATCGCGGGGAATGGGTGAGGCCGCCCTGTTGCACGGACGCGCTCGATCGCAGCGGCTGCTGAATTCCGCATCTGGCGATCTCGGTTCGCCTTGAAGTGGTCGGCATCGAACGAAACCAGATCGTGCTCCTCTGGTTCGAGCCGCAGAATCTTCGCAGCGAGGTGTTCTAGCGCGTTCAGGACCTCGCCATTGTGCCCGGTTAGCACCGGAGTGTCCGGGCCTGAAAACTCAATGTAGAGGTTCCGCGGACCTTCGCTGTCCGCGTCCTGTCCGGGCGGGGGAGGTCCAACCTCACCACCAGGCGGAACGGACGCTTTTACGCCGCGGAGTTTCACGCGATACCGAAGTCGCAGTCCGCTATTTGAGGTGAAAGTCTGAAGAAAGTTTGCGATCGTCTGGGCTGCCTTAGCCACGTCATCCATAAGCGCGATTTACCTTATGAATAAACTTATACCAAACTTCCGCTTAGTGAATTTCCATCGCAATCAGGCCACTTATCTATCCGAGGGAACTCAGCAGCGCTGCAAACCAGCGATCTGACCGCCTATTTACCGGAATGCTCGGCCTTCGCATCCGGCTCTGGGAAGTCAGTGTCGTTGTCCTTGAGCATCTTGTCCTGGTCCCGGTGCCCAAGTTGGCCCGCGAGCGAACTGACCGGTTTACGGTTGCGACCGTCGTCTTCCACTGCGCCTTTTTGCGTCGCCTCGTCTGGGTGATTGGATGCTAAGTCCGTCATTGCCACGCTCCTGAGTTGCTATCAGTCAGATGCAGGCGCCGCGCCGCGCGGAATGACCTATGAGCAAGAAACGCCGGTCCAAAATTAGCTCAGCGTCTCCATTAGCTTATTGATGGTGCGATTCATGTCCTTGTCGGAACGGCGGTGCTCGTCGATCTTGCCAATCGAATGCATGACTGTCGTATGGTGCTTGCCGCCGAACTGGCGACCGATCTCGGGCAGGGACGCCTCAGTGAGTTGCTTGGCAAGGTACATTGCGATCTGGCGCGGAACAACAATTTGGCGCGAGTTGTTCTTCTGCTTCAGTTCGGCGACGCGCATGCCGAAGGATTCCGCGACCGCCCGTTGGATCGCCTCGATCGTGATTTTGCGGACCTGGGTATCGATGAATTGTTTTAAGCATTGTTGCGTGACGGCCAACGTGATTTCGACGCCATGCATGGAGCACCAAGCGATCAGGCGCACCAGCGCGCCCTCTAATTCGCGCACATTCGTCCGAACATTGGACGCGATGAAGAGCGCGACGTCAGTCGGTAGCTGGGTCTGCTCAGACTCGGCCTTCTTCTGCAGGATGGCGACCTTGGTTTCCAGATCGGGCGGCTGAATGTCGGCGATCAAACCCCACTCGAAGCGCGAGCGTAGCCGATCTTCAAAGTCGGGTAACTCTTTCGGCGGGCGGTCCGAGGCGATGACAATCTGCTTCATGCTCTCGTGGAGCGTATTGAAGGTGTGGAAGAACTCCTCTTGGGTTCGCTCTTTACCGGCCAAAAATTGGATGTCGTCAATCAGCAGGACGTCCACATTGCGGAACTTGTCGCGGAAGCTGGTCATCTTCTGGTAGCGAACGCAGTCGACCATCTCGTTCATGAACTTCTCGCCCGAGACGTAGCAGATGGAAGCGTGCGGCTGGCGTCGCTTCACGTCGTGCCCGATGGCATGCATCAGGTGAGTTTTGCCCATGCCGACGCCACCGTAGATAAACAGCGGATTGTATGCCTTGGATGGGCGCTCCGCCACCGCCTGGGATGCCGCCATGGCGAACTGGTTACCGCTGCCGATGACGAAGGCGTCGAACTGGTAGCGCGGATTCAACTGCGAGGCGGTGCTCCAGTCGAAACGCGACTGCTCGGGCGCGGGAGCGGACATACCAGGCGAACGGCGCGAGATGGGAGCGTTGGAGTTGTGACTTGGAACTGGGGCGAATCCACCGTCTTCGCGAACGCGAGGCGCGCTGGGGTCGTGTTGCGGTGTGGTAAAGGTCACCGTCTCGATCTCAAGGCCGAGGTTGTCGATGGCTTCCTGGATGAGATCGGCGTACTTCTCACAAACTTCCTGGAAATCTGCGGAGGGAATGCGGACGTAGAGGGTCTTGCCCTGGATGTGGGAGAACCTGGTTGGCTTGAGCCATGTCTCAAACGACTGGCGATTGATCTTCTTCTCAAGCGCACCCAGGATGCGGACCCAGTAATTCAGTACGGCGGTGGCCGTGGGAACGAAAGACATGCTCTAGGTCCTTCTTGGATTCGATTCCAAGTTTTCTTACTTCATGATGACAAGACTGACCCAAAAGCGAATCAGCAATTCCGACTGCGATGGCAACAGAAGTCCCGTGTCGCCGAATGCGGCGAGTGGAGACGAACGCTGTTTGCTGGAGAACTTCGCGTTGGGTTGTGTGACCCCTTGCGAAGGGAAACGACTACGTGAACCAAAAAAACGATTGAATGAAACAGAATTCGTCTTTGGTAAGCGGGTTTGATAGTAGCACGGAAAACCAAGTCGATTCCAAGCGATTCCGAGATAAAAATTACGTTGCACCATTCCTTGTGAAGTTCAAAACAGTTCGATCTGCGAGTGCATTCGCGAAGCCCGTTGGATGCTGCTTTGGGTTTAGAACCTAAACCCTTCGTTTACTGCTTTCTTGGGAATTGCCATGGCTTTCAGGTATACTGAATGACTGTTGTATGTCGCATAGAAGTTAAGCAGGAGTCGAGTCAAATGCCGAAGCGCACCTTCCAACCTAACCGCCGCCACCGCGCGAAGACCCATGGGTTTCTAACCCGGATGAAGACCAAGGCGGGCGCAGCTGTTCTCAGCCGTCGCCGTGCCAAGGGACGCCATAAGATCGCCGTCAGCGCGGGCTTCCGCGACTAATCTGCGATTCGTAGCAAACATCGCGACGCTGCACCAACGCAAATGCAAACACAACCAGAGCTTCAGCAGGCAGTTCCACAAGCGGGGCTAATCTTGCTTGCATCAGCGCGTGCCCAACTAAATAAATTTTGCTCTCCACAAGGTTCCGAGCAAACTCCTCTCACGCGATCCATCGCCCAATAGCTTGGCTGACATGATCCATGCCGATAGCTCGAAACATAGATTCAGTTCGCCCGCGTTTCGTCTGCGCAAGCACGCTGACTATCAGCGGGTCTACAAGTCCAGCCGAAAGCAGTTCGGCACGCAGATGAGCTACTTCTTTCTGCTGCGCTCACCGCTCGGTGCAGACGGACATGCCAGGTGGGATGCTGATCCCGAAGCGGCACGGGTTGGACTAACGGTCGGCAAGGTCATGGGCAAGGCGGTGGATCGGAACCGCATCAAGCGGCGAATGCGCGAAGCAGTTCGCAGCCAGCTCTCGCTGATCCATTTGCCGGTCGATGTGGTGCTTCATCCCCGACGCAGCGTGATCGATCTTGACTTCGAGGCTCTTGAACGCGAAGTGGGTGCGGTCTTCCGCGCGATCCAAAGGACGGTGGCGAAGCAAGCGGCAGTGTTGCCGCAGACTGCGGATTGAGTGGCCAAATGGCAAAAGCACAACCAGTTGCGAGACCGGCGGAAACCACGTCGCATGCGGCTAGCTTAAAACAGTTCGTACTCGGGATTGCCTTCCGAGTCTACAAATCGCTAATTTCTCCGGTGTTTCATGCGATCGCCCCAAGCCGTTGCCTCTACCTGCCTACCTGCTCGGAGTACGCTTACACAGCGGTCAGCCGATTTGGCGTTGTCCATGGATCATGGCTCGCCATGCGGCGGTTTGCACGATGTCACCCGTGGGGCAAGGGCGGTCTCGACCTAATACCTGAGCCTTCGCCGTCTGCAAAAACTCGATCAACATCCGCTAGCGCTGTTTCAGGCCAGAAAGGCGCAGACCATTTACCATAGATAAACAGGCTGGGGGTAGGTCGGCCGCACCTTAAGCTACTCGCAGAATAGGACATATCACTTGGCAGAGTTCAGCAACCCCAATCAACAGGGCGGGCAGGATAATAAGTCGCTTGTAACGATGATGGTCGTTCTTGTGGCCGTCTTATTTGGCGCACAGTTTTATCACTCAAAGATGAACCCGCAGACGGCACCGCCATCGGCGCCTGCTGTCTCTGCGCCACAGACCAACGCACCACCGGCTGTGGCTCCATTTTCGCCCGCGAATCCGCAGCCAACCGTGACCGCTTCTACTGCGGGTGCTTCGGCGGTTCAGGCGAGCGCAGAAGCGACAACGGTCGTCGAGAATGAACTGTATCGGATCACATTCTCCAATCGCGGAGGTCAAGTCACAAGCTGGATTCTGAAGCAGTATCCGGACGACGGAGGTAAGCCGCTCGACCTCGTGCACCAGCAGGCGGCCAAGGTCTTCGGATATCCGCTGTCGTTGTATACCTACGACGGCTCGAGCACGTCCATTGCGGCCGCCTCGCGCAACAATAGGGTCGTAACCCTTTCGATCGCAGGGAATCTTCCACCCGGCATAACTGGACGATCTGTCGCAATCGCCGGTGTCTCGGATAGCAGTTACAACGGAACCTATGTGGTGACGCAGACGGGTCCGAATTCGCTGACCTATACGCAAGACTATGGTGACAACGGGACCAGCACTGGAGGGAACCTTTCCACGTTGAATGGATCGACGGGCGAGGCGCTGAACCAGGCGCTGTTCGTTCCGTCAGCGACTGGCCAACTCAGTGCTCCGACCATTTTGACATTCAAGTATTCCAATGGTGCGTTGCAGGCGACTAAGACCTTCTCGTTCGACGCAACGTATGTCCTCCACGCGGAGGTTCAGGTAACTCGAAGCGGCACACCGGAGCGGGCTCTACTAAGCTGGCCAGGCGGCTTCGGCGACCAAAACGAGACGCCGGATGGCAGGGCTTACGCTAACGGTCAGTTGGACACTGATCGCAACGGCAGCGACGACCACCTTGCGCCAAAGAAAATTAGCGGTGGACAGACGCTGAACGGACCGTTCGATTGGGTTGGCGTCAGTGACTCGTTTTTTGCCGCGGTCTTCCTTCCGGATTCTCCCACTACTGCTACGGTCGCCACGCTGAACAACGTACTCGATGTATCGAAGACGATGAAGCGCATCGGGTTCAATTCAAGTTCTGCGCCGACCAAGGCGCTTGACATGCCGATTCTCGGCGCGGCATTGGGCGACACCAGCGGAACGACGCAGACCCGCATCTTCGTCGGACCGAAGGCGGTCAATGTGCTGAAGGCCGTCCACGCAGCGAACACCAAGGTGACGCTCGAGCCAATGCTCGAGTTTGGCTTCTGGGGTCCGATTGGCAAATACCTCTTTCTGTCGCTGCACCTGATCCATGACCATATGGTTTCGAGTTGGCGTGGATCATGGGGCTGGGCCATCGTGATTCTCACGGTGCTGATCAATCTGCTGATTCTTCCGTTCCGCGTGAAGACCATGCAGAGCGCGCTGAAGATGCAGCGCATTCAGCCGCAGATGGACGCGATCAAGGAGAAGTACAAGAAGTTCAAAGTTACCGACCCGAAGCGAAACGACATGAACGCTGAAATCATGCAACTGCAGAAGGACCATGGCGTAAACATGTTCGGCGGCTGCATTCCGACGCTGATCACCATGCCGCTTCTGTTCGCGTTCTTCACGATGCTGCCGCGTGTCGTAGAGCTTCGCCAGTCACATTGGCTCTGGCTTCCGAACCTGCAGGCTGCGGACCCGTACCACATTCTTCCAATTCTCATGGTTATCTCGCAGTTCCTAGTGCAGTTCTACACGCCGTCGCCGGGCGTCGATCCGCAGCAGCAAAAGATGATGGCGTTTATGATGCCGGCCTTCTCCGGATACATGACCTGGACCTATGCATCGGGGCTGGCGCTCTACTGGTCGGTCGGCAATCTGATCGGCATCGCACAGCAGGCGGTTATGAATCGAACGTCGCTCGGTCGTGAGATGCGCGAGATTGCCGCCAAGCGAGCCCGCCGCAAGGCAGGCGCAGGGACGATCCAGGGGCGCAAGTAGCCTCTGTGCGAGTGTTGTTCCATCACAGGTGCTCATCGCTTGTGGTGGAACGATAGCAGTTTGCTAGGTTTGAAAAAACTCAACCAAACCACGAGGAGCTTTCTCCCGCATGAGCTATCAGAAAATTCGCAAGGCAGTTTTTCCAGCCGCGGGATTAGGCACGCGCTTCTTGCCGGCGACAAAGGCCATTCCAAAAGAGATGCTTTGTCTTGTCGATAAGCCTTTAATCCAGTATGGGGTTGAAGAAGCCGTCGCGGCCGGGTGCACGGAGATCATCATTGTAACCGGGCGTGACAAGGCTGCGATGGAGGACCATTTTGACTACAGTCCCGAACTCGAGGCCGCGCTAGAAGCGAAGGGCAAGCAGGCGCTGCTCGATGTCGTCCACTCGGTGTCGAAGCTGGCGAGGATTGTCTATACACGCCAACCCCATCCGCTCGGGCTCGGACACGCTGTGCTGATGGCGAAGGAAATTGTGGGTGATGAACCGTTTTGCGTTCTTCTGCCCGACGACATCGTGGATGCTAAGGTACCGTGCATGAAGCAGATGGTGGAGGCGTTTTACGAGACGCAGTCTTCCATACTTGCGTCTGAGGTGGTGGAGGGCGATGCCATTTCAGCGTATGGAGTCCTCGATTGCACTCCGGTCGCGAATAATCCGCGACTGCTGGACGTCAAGGGGATGGTAGAAAAACCAAAGTTTGAGGAAGCTCCGTCGCAGAATGCCATCATCGGTCGATACATCCTGACGCCACGGATCTTCGAGATGATTGAGGCAGTGAAGCCTGGAGCGGGCGGAGAGCTGCAACTCACGGACGCGATCAAGATGCTGCTTCAGCATGAGAAAGTCTACGGCTTCCACTATGAAGGCAAGCGGCACGATGCGGGTGACAAGCTGGGGTTCCTGAAAGCTACGGTGGAGTTGGCTCTGAAGCGCGAGGACCTTGGACCCGGGTTCCGCGACTGGTTGAAGGAATTTCCCATATAAGTTCGCACCGCAGCTTTTGTAAGCATCAGAATCATTACAAAGCATCACAATCATTAAAAAATGAAGGAGGGACCATGTCCGCGTCCGTGTATGACATCCCGGTGCATTCCATTAGTGGCGACCCAACGACGCTTGACTCGTATCGAGGTAAGGTTTTGTTGGTGGTCAATGTTGCGTCGAAGTGCGGTCTGACTCCGCAGTACGATGCGCTGGAGAAGCTGTACGCGCGGTTCAAGGAGAGCGGACTGGTCGTGCTGGGCTTTCCAGCAAACGATTTTGGCGGGCAAGAGCCGGGATCAAACGAAGAGATTGCGACGTTCTGTCAGGCGACATTTGGAGTGGATTTTCCAATGTTCTCGAAGATTGCGGTCACGGGTCCAGAAATTCATCCGTTGTATTCGGCGCTGATTGCGGCCGAGCCGAAGGCTGCAGGGACGACCCGCGAAGGTATGCGAGAGAACCTGACTGGATATCTGGCTAAGACTGGCGCCACCACAAATCCAGAGCCAGGAATTCTGTGGAATTTTGAGAAGTTCCTGATTGGCCGAGACGGTAAGGTTGCAGCGCGCTTCTCGCCTGAGGTGAAGCCGGACGATACGGCTGTAGTAGCTGCGATTGAAGCCGCATTGGCTGGATGAGCGCACTGAACCGGCGAGCGCGGGCAAGACTCTAAGTTGATCAGTGACAAACGATGACTGTGCCGAAGTGTTCGGTGTGGATCCTTCTAAATTTGGAGAGGCGACACTCTTCCTGGAGATTTGGTCTTGACCCTGCGATTTCGGTTGGCGGCTCTTCGTGTTTTATTGATATCTTGTCTGACTCTGTCTGGCATTACGGCGGTTGCGCAGTTAGGTGGCACACCGATCCAGATTGTGGCGGATCTGACGGAGGCTCCACGCAAGCTCTATCACGCCGAGATCGATCTGCCTGTAAAGGCGGGGCCACTGACGCTGGTCACGCCGAAGTGGATTCCGGGGAACCACCGTCCTACGGGGCCAGTGAGCGATATTACCGGCGTCGTGTTCACGGCGAATGGACAGACGCTGCCATGGCGGCGGGACGATGTGGATCTCTTTGCGTTCCACCTGGCGATCCCAAAGGGTGTGTCGAGTCTCCATGCGCATCTGGACTGCATCGTGACGGCGCGCGCGACGACCAAGATGGCGGTGCTGGAGTGGGAGAAGCTGCTGCTGTACCCCGCAGGCGTAGCGGTCAAGGACATTGCGATCCAGCCGTCTGTGACGGTGTTGGCTGGATGGGGAATTGGGACTGCGCTGACGCCGGTTTCTACAGGTCTAACTGCGCCGCCAACAATGGGCGCGGACGAAAGCGCACACAATCCGGCGGCAGGTAGCACCACCACGCGCTATGCGGCGACGACAGTAGAGCAGCTTGAGGATTCACCGGTGATTGCGGGCCAATATTTCCACGAGTTTGCGCTTGCGCCGGAGATTATTCCGAAGCATTACATCGATGTGGTGGCCGACGAGGCGAAAGATTCGGAACTGCGACCGGTGTTTCTTGCAGAGGTGTCGAACCTGGTGCGTGAGACAGGGGCCATGTATGGGTCGCGACACTACAACGAGTACCACTTCCTGCTGACGCTCTCGGATACCGCTGGCGGCGAGGGACTGGAGCATGGACAGTCTTCGGACAATGGAGTGGATGAAAACCAGTTCCGCGATGCGAACCATCAGCTTGGCGAATCCGACCTGCTTGCGCATGAATTTACGCATTCGTGGAACGGCAAATACAGGCGGCCGGCGAGGCTCTACCAAGCGGATTTTTCGACGCCGGAGCAAGGCGACCTGTTATGGGTGTATGAGGGCATGACGCAGTATTTGGGAAATGTGCTGGCGGCGCGGTCCGGGCTGAAGTCGCAAGAGCAGTATCGTGATCTGCTGGCGATGTCGGCGGCGAGCCTGGATTCGAAGACTGGTCGCAACTGGCGGAGCACGGAGGACACGGCGATCTCGTCGAGCGTGCTGCGTACGAACGGGATGGCATGGTCGAACTGGCGGCGCGGACAGGACTACTACCAGGAGGGCGAGCTTCTATGGCTGGATGCGGACACATTGATTCGCAAACTGACGAATGATCAAAAATCTCTGAACGACTTTGAGCACATCTTTCTGGGGAAGGGTGGGAACACCGGGCCGCTGATCGTTCCATATGAGTTGCCGGAAGTTGTAGCGGATCTGAACCAGGTGGTGACATACGACTGGGCGAAGTTCATCCACGAACGAGTTGTCGGGATCAATCCGCGGGCCGATCTGGCCGGGATTGAGCAGGGCGGATATAAGCTGGTTTATTTAGACAAGGCGAGTAAGAGCGAATCGGTGCTGACGTTGAATGGAGGCAGGCGCGGCGGTGGAACCGATGCCTGGTACTCGATTGGGATTCGCGTGGGTAAGAACGGCGTAATCCAAGATGTGCGCTGGAATGGGCCGGCAGATAAGGCGAAACTGGCTCCGGGGCAGACGATCTACGCGATCAATGGTATGGTCTACTCCGGCGATGTGATGAAGGTAGCAATTCGGGAGGCGAAAGGGAAGGCCGAGCCAATTCATCTGATCCTGCAGACGAACAACTTTGTCTCGCTTGCCGATCTGGACTATCACGATGGCGAGAAGTACCCGGTGATGGTGCGAGTCGATGGCACGCCGGATTATCTCGGCGAGATTACGAAGCCGCTGACCACTCCTCCCGCAGGCAGTCAGCCGGCTCCAATAATTGATGCACCAATGATTCCAACTGGGGAGTAGCGTTGTGGAGCAGTAGCGTTGCCCTAGCCTTTCGTTTCTCACAAAAGTGAGCAGCGTTGCACAAATGTTCCTCTTCCGAGGTACTGTCTATGTTTTTTGCTTTGCTTCGCCTTCAGGCCGACGGACTCAGACTGGCGCTTCTGGGCATCCTTACCACTTTGTTCCTCGTGAGTACGCAGGTTGCTCAGACGCCGTCGCCGCGAGTGGATTCTGCGAACAGGACTGCTGGTTCGCCGGTAGCCGTCACGTGGCCAACTGCAGATGGTACGTACACAATTACGAACTTCCGGTTTGGCGCGGGAGAGAGCCTGCCGAAGCTTCGTCTGCACTATCTCACACTGGGAACGCTGCATCGCGACTCGGGTGGGCACGTCGACAACGCCGTGCTGCTGCTGCATGGCACCGGCGGGAACGCTTCCTCGTTGCTGGCACCACAATTCTCGAATGTACTATTTGGGCCGAGGCAGCCGCTCGACATTACGCGGTATTTTCTGATCTTCCCTGATGACATTGGGCATGGCAGTTCGAGCAAGCCTTCGGATGAGCTGCACATGCGTTTCCCAAAGTATGACTACGACGATATGGTCACTAGCCAGCATCGGATGCTGATCGAAAAGCTGCATGTCGATCATCTGCGACTGATTCTTGGAACCAGCATGGGATGCATGCAATCTTTCGTATGGGGCGAGACCTATCCAGATTTTACCGATGCGCTGATGCCGATGGCGTGCCTTCCAGTGCCGATTGCGGGCCGGAATCGCATGATGCGCTACATGACCATCAAGGCGATTGAGGACGACCCGGGGTGGCATGGCGGGGAGTACACGAAACAGCCAATTCAAGGCATACGAACCGCCGCCGAACTGACCATGGTGATGGGCTCGGCTCCGCTTTATCTGCAGAAGATCGCGCCCACGAAGAAGGTGGCTGAAGCCTATGTGGACGACTATCTTGCGAAGCGAGTGCCGCCGATGGATGCGAACGATACTATTTATTTCACCGACGCGAGCAGGAACTATGATCCAAGTGCTCATCTGGACCGGATCAAGGTGCCGGTGATATGGATCAACTCGGCAGACGATTACATCAATCCTCCAGAGCTCGGAATCGCGCAGAAGTATGCGCCGAAGCTGGCGCATGGGCGATTTGTGCTAATTCCAATCTCCGATGCGACGCGCGGGCATGGGACCCATACCCAGGCGGAGGTGTGGAAGGATTACCTTGTTGAATTGCTGAAGGAATCAGAGAAGAAGTAGGCGACTTAAAGCCCGATCAGTGGGCGGAGATGCGAGTCAACACGGCCAGCATCTTTGAGCCCCGGGGATTCGCGGACTCGCTGGCGTCCTTCGGACCCCAGGTCCAATAGAGCGATAGGTACGCGTAGGTCTCGGGCTGACCGTAGATGCTTCGCCCAGCAGCGAAGAGAATGTCAAAGCCGTCTTTTATTTCGTAGATACCACCGACGTCGAGCATGGTAGAGGCTCCGGTGCTGGTGGCAGCGTCACCTTCCGCTCCGTGTCCGAATAGCTCCGCACCAAGCGTGATTTTTTTGTTGAGCTGGCGCTGAACCAGCCAGCCGGCGAATGGCCAGTTCTTGTAGCCGTCCTCGGGAACGATGGCTTCGCCGCCACCGCCGTAGGTGGTCCATTGATGTTCTTCCGGTCCCCAGGATTTTTGCAGCCAGAGCGGAATTCGGTACCAGGTTTTGCCGACTCCGAGGCTTTTGCCAGCGTTGCCGCTGGGCAGTTCGAAGAAAGGAAAGATGCCTACTTCGGGGACGCATTTCATTTCTTTGACTAAGCGGATCTTGGCCCCGACTTCTGTGTCGCCGAGGCCGTATTCGACCGCGCCGCCGCCCGGCGGAAAGGTTGCCGTAAGGGGCAGTATGAGGTGGAGTTGGACGTTTGGCACAACGCCGTAGTTCATCTCGTAAGCGGGGATTTGGAGTCCGGTGCCACCCCCGTTTTTGCCGGTCGAGTCGGACGCAGCGAAGGCGTACATCTCGAAGTGATGGTAGGCGACGGGATCGGGATCATCGGTCTGGAAGGGCGGTCCGGCATGTGCCGTGGTCGAGAAGATGATCAGTGCCGCGACGGGGATCAATTGGGCAGACCGGAGGTTTTTGCGGCTATGGATCATCGACTCGTTAGATTACCGTATGGCCGGGCTGATCAGGGGAAATATTGCGATAATGGAGATATGAGCACTGCGTGCCAGCCGGAGACGATTGCAGTTGCCATGTCGGGCGGGGTGGACTCGTCTGCGGTGGCGGCGATGTTGCGCGCGGAGGGGTACACGCTGGTCGGCTTGACCCTGCAGCTTTGGAATCAGCGGCGGCTTGCAGGGCATGAGGGGATGCCCGAAGCAGTGCGCGGGCGGTGCTGCTCAATCGACGATGTGTACGACGCTCGGTACGTAGCTGAACATCTGGGGATTCCGTACTACCTGGTGAACCAGGAGGCGCGGTTCGAGGCGGAAGTGATCCGGCCGTTTGTGGATGAGTACCTGGCCGGGCGGACGCCAATTCCTTGCACGCTGTGCAACAACCATTTGAAGTTCGACGCGCTGATTACTACTGCGCTGCAGATCGGCGCGGACCGGGTAGCGACCGGGCACTATGCGCGCAACCGGTTCGACGAAGCGCGTGGGCGATGGATTCTCTCGCGGCCGGAGGATAAGTCTAAGGATCAAACGTATTTTCTGTTTGGGCTGACGCAGGAGCAGTTGTCGCGAACACTGTTTCCGCTGGGCGAGATGCAGAAGCCTGCGGTCCGGCAGATGGCTGCAGATGCTGGATTGGCGTTGGCGACGAAGCCGGATTCGCAGGAAATTTGCTTTATCCCGGGTGGGGATTATTCAGTTTTCATGCGCGCGTATCTGGATGAGAAGGGCGAGGCGATGCCGGATTCGTCGGGCGAACTTGTGACCGCGGGCGGCGATGTGGTGGGACGGCATGACGGGATTCATGGTTTTACAGTGGGGCAGCGAAAGGGGCTTGGGCTGTCATCCTCTGGCGCGGGAAATACCGAGCCAAAGTATGTGCTGGCGATTCATCCTGATTCGCATAGGGTGACGGTCGGTACCGATGAGGAGTTGCTGTCGCGGGAGTTGGTGGCGAACCGGCTGAACTGGATCTCCGTGGTTGGGCTGAATGACGAGATGCGAGTGCGGGTGAAGATTCGGCATCGGCATGAGCCAGCGTGGGCTACGCTGCGGGCTTCGGGGGAGGATGAGGTGCGTGCGGTGTTTGATGAGGCACAGAGGGCGATTACACCGGGTCAGTCTGCGGTGTTCTATGACGGGGACGAGGTTGTGGGTGGCGGCTGGATCCTTTAGCGCTGCTGCGGATGAGCAGGCACTTGCAAGTGCAGATGCAGAGATTCTTCAGTGCCCTCAGAATGACATCCAAAAAGAAGCACTCGCCCGCGCTGGTAGAATCGTGCTGGACGATGGATATTTTGTTTTCAATGATGTGTAGCCGATGAAGTGTCCCTATTGCGGGTTCGCCGAGGACCGCGTGGTGGATTCGCGTGAGAGTAAAGAGGCGGATGCGATCAGGCGGCGACGCGAGTGCGAGGGCTGCAACAAGCGTTTCACAACGTATGAACGGATCGACGAAATTCCGTACATGGTGGTGAAGAAGGATGGACGACGGGAGAAGTTCGATCGCCAGAAAATTCTTGGCGGGCTGCTGCATGCGTGCCAGAAGCGACCCATCTCCGGCGCCGCGCTCGAACGGATAGTGGATGAGACCGAGGCATATGTTGTCGATTCGCCAGAGCGCGAACGGACCACGAGCGAGGTCGGCGAACTGATTATGTCGCGATTGAAAGATATCGACACCGTAGCGTACATACGGTTCGCGAGCGTGTATCGCGACTTCAAGGATGTGCGTGAATTCAAGGTCGAGCTGGAAGAGCTGTTAAGCGGAAGAGATGTAAAGAAAAAAGATGCGAAGTTCTAGGTTCGGGTTCGAGAGGAGTGATGAGAACGATGGTGACGAGCAGGACGCATGCGATTACGTTGATTCCGGGAGATGGCATTGGGCCGGAAGTTTCAGCGGCAGTGGTTCGGATTGTGGAGGCTGCGGGTGCGGCAACCGAAGTGGGATTCGAGTGGCACCGATTTGCGGCGGGAGCGGAGGCGTTCGAGCGATTTGGCGAGTATATTCCTCAGGCGCTATACCGCTCTATTGAAGAGAACAAAGTTGCGCTGAAGGGCCCGGTGACGACTCCTGTGGGCGGCGGATTTTCGTCGATCAACGTAACACTGCGACAGAAGTTTGAGCTTTTCGCCAACTTCAGGCCGGTCAAGAATCTGCCTGGATTAAAGACGCGCTATCCGGGAATCGACCTGGTCATTGTGCGAGAAAATACGGAAGACTTGTACGCGGGGCTGGAGCATGAGATTGTCCCCGGCGTGGTGCAGTCGCTGAAGATTATTACGGAGAAGGCATCGACCAGAATTGCCGAATTTGCGTTTGCGTATGCGCGCAAGCATGGGCGAAAGAAGATCCACGCCATCCACAAGGCGAACATCATGAAGCTATCGGATGGTC
Source organism: Granulicella sp. (assembly GCA_025357875.1). Classification (GTDB taxonomy): domain Bacteria; phylum Acidobacteriota; class Terriglobia; order Terriglobales; family Acidobacteriaceae; genus Edaphobacter. Next base: position 18,604 of record JANYLK010000009.1, on the reverse strand, counting down.
TTTTTTTGCGGTGTTGCCGTGGTGTCGCCGTGACCTATCCCGAGGTGACATACGCCGAGCACATCGTGGACAACACGTGCATGCAGCTGGTGATGAATCCCTATCAGTACGACATTCTGCTGACCGAGAATCTTTACGGGGATATTTTGAGCGACCTGTGCAGCGCGTTTGTTGGCGGCCTGGGATTGGTTCCGGGCGCGAACCTTGGAACGGAATGCGCGATCTTCGAGGCGGTGCATGGATCGGCTCCAGACATTGCCGGCAAGGACTTGGCGAACCCAACCGCTCTGCTGCAAAGCGCGGTGCTAATGCTGCACCATATTCAGGAAAAGGAAACGGCGGAACGGATCCAGGCCGCGCTAGAAAAGGTATACGAGGACGGCAAAGTCTTGACGAAGGATGTGGGCGGGACCAGTGGAACGACCGCGTTTGGCGATGCAGTGATTGCAGCGATGGAGTCGGTTTAGGGTTGCAGGACGGAGAGGCTAGATGAACTTGCAAGTACTCATGGTGATTCATACGCTGCCACTGTGGTTTTTGGTGTTCTCGCTGTTTCTCCCACGCGTAGCCCTATTTCTGTTGTGGCTACAGACCTCGCTAATCCCATTTCAACTGCATGGGATTGTGCCGCTTGTCGTAGCTGTCCTGTTGCCGAGATTGCTGGTGCTGTACCTGATCTACCTCGACCTGGGGATAGGTTTGTGGTTCGTCATCCACGTGGTGGCGGCGGTGCTGACGTTGGGCGGGTCGGGCGGGTACTACTCGCGTCGGCGGCGTTATCGGGATGATTAATTCCTTCGCACGATAACGGATGGATTGCGCGGGACGTCTCTTGGGTGAGTATCAATCTCATTTCCGAGAACAATCTATAACGAGTCTGTATTCTGTTATTCGCGACCTGGCTTTGCTATGCCTGGCGATTGCAGTTGGTTGGTGGGGCCGTGATGCGGGGAACGCTGTGTGGCGAGTTCGTCTTCGTCGACTTCGCACGGAAGCGATGCGTGGCTGGAGTTTCAAATGATGGGCGCAGGGCCTCAGGCGGCGCTGGCGGCCTACAACCCCGGGAAGCTGACGCTGTATGTGTATCAGCGAATTGGCGAAGGGAACTCCAACATTAGCTGCTCATACAACTTTACGGTATCCAATCCGGGTAAACCCATTAGCGGGCGAACTGTCCGGTCGGGGAGCAGGTCCCCCAGCGTCGACTTCGAACCGTGCTGATGTGCCGCATTTGGGGCACAGGTTCGACTCTGCGGTATTCTTGACAGATATGGAACGACGCAAAGTTGGTATTCTTGGCGCGACCGGCATGGTGGGTCAGCGCTTCATTCAGTTGCTCAACAACCACCCCTGGTTCGAGGTCGCGTGGCTGGCGGCTAGCGATCGCAGCGCGGGTAAGACGTATGGTGAGGCCTGCAAGTGGAAGCTGGATACACCGCTGCCGGCGCGCATAGCAGCGATGACAGTGATGCCGAATGTTCCTTCGGGAACACCTGACGGCGAGTTGCCGAAGATCATCTTCGCGGCGCTGGACGCGGAGCATGCGCTCGAGTTGGAGCCGCAGTTCGCGGCGGCAGGGTGCGCAGTAGTGTCGAACTCGAGCGCGTTCCGCATGGCCGCGGATGTGCCGCTGGTGGTCCCTGAGGTAAACGCGGACCATCTGACGCTGATCGAGCAGCAGAGTTGGCGCAAGACTCTAGACGACGGTCGGCCGGGTGGATACATTGTCACGAATCCGAACTGTTGCGCCATCGGGCTGGTGCTGGCGCTGAAACCATTGGAGGAACGGTTCGGGATCGAGAGCCTTTTTGTCTCGACCATGCAAGCAGTTAGCGGTGCAGGATATCCGGGCGTAGCGTCGCTGGACATCCTCGGCAACGTCATTCCTTACATTAAAAATGAAGAAGAGAAGTTGCAGGAAGAGGTCGGCAAGCTGCTCGGTCGGCTGGGCCGCGGCGGGGTTGAGATGCTGGATGCGAAGCTGAGTGCGCACTGTAATCGAGTGGCGGTGGAGGATGGCCACATGGAGTGCGTGTCGATCAAGCTGCGCACCAAGGCATCGCGCCAGGACATGTTAGCCGCATGGAGTGAGTTCGCGCCGCTGGCCGGGCAGAAGCTGCCCACCGCACCTGAACAGCCGGTTGAATTTGACGAGAGTCCGGACCGACCGCAGCCTCGGCTTGACCGTATGCGCGGGCATGGAATGGCTGCGACGGTGGGGCGGCTGCGTGAGTGCAATTTGCTGGATTGGAAGTTTGTGGTGCTGTCGCACAATACGATTCGCGGTGCAGCGGGCGCGGCGGTGCTGAACGCAGAGGTGCTGGCGCGGTTGGGCAAGCTGGATTTCAAGAAGGCTGAGGTGGCACAGAGGGATGTGGTGCTGGCATGAGCGAGTTGAATCGATTGGGTGAGGCTCATGCCAACCTCGTGGTGATGAAATTTGGCGGAACATCGTTGGAGAACGCAACGGCGATTCTGCGAACGGCGGAGATTGTCCGAGGGCGCCTGAAGCGCGGGCTCAAGCCGATCGTAGTAGTTTCGGCGATGGCCAAGGTGACCGACCAGTTGTTGGCGGCGGCGGCAGCAGCGGGGTGCGGTGACAAAAAAGGTGCGCTGATGATTGCGGCGCGGCTGCGCAACCGACACATCGAGACTACTTCGGACCTGCTGTCCGGAGAGCTGTTCACCGAAGTCGAGTTGGCGGTGCGGCGGGGGTTCGATCTGCTGGATGATTTGCTGCGTGGGATTGCCGCGGTTGGCGAACTGACGCCTCGGACGCGAGACAACGTCGTGAGCTTCGGCGAGCGTCTATCCTCGCGGATGGTGGCGGGCGCATTCGCGCAGCATGGGTTGAACGCTGTGCGTATCGATTCGCGGGCCAGCATAATTACGGACGATCATTACGGTAAGGCGGTGCCACAGGAGGCTGCTATTGAAGCCAAGCTGACCGAGTTGGTCTTGCCGCTGGTGGAGGCGGGACAGACGCCGGTTATGGGTGGATTTATCGGCGCGACGGCGGACGGAATTACGACCACGCTGGGGCGCGGAGGAAGTGATTTTACGGCCGCGCTGGTGGGTGGGGGACTGCACGCGGGTGCGATCGAGATTTGGACCGACGTGAACGGCATCATGACGACCGACCCGAGAATCTGTCCTGATGCGCTACGAGTGAAAACGATCAGCTTTGAGGAGGCGGCGGAACTGGCGTACTTTGGAGCCAAGGTGCTGCACCCGGCGACTATCCTTCCCGCAGTGCAGAAGAGCATACCGGTTTGGGTGCTGAACTCACGTAATCCGGAGAACGAGGGTACAAAAATTACGGCGATGGCACCGCCTTGCGCGAGCCCGTTCAAGAGTATTGCGGCAAAAAAGCGTCTGACGATTATCGATATTGTTGCCAGCCGTATGCTGATGACGCATGGTTACCTTAAGTCGGTGTTCGATGTGTTCGACAAATTTCATTGCGCGATTGACATGGTTTCGACGAGTGAGGTGAGCATCTCGTTGACGGTGGACTCGAACGAGCGGCTGCCGGAAATTTGTGAGGAGCTGGGCAAGATTGCCGACGTGAAGATGGAAGGGCACAAGGCGCTGATCTGCATGGTGGGCGAGGATATTCGCGGACACAATGGCATGGCGGGGCGTGTATTTTCGGCGGTCAAGCACATCAATGTGCGCATGATCTCGCAGGGCGCAAGCGAGATCAATATGAGTTTCATGATCGAGGAGTCAGACGTGGAGGACGCGGTGCGATCGCTCCATGCGGAGTTCTTCGTCGACCCCGACCCGACTGTGTTCGATACCGAGGTACGGGTGGTCGCAGCCAAAGCTTGAGCGCGTTGGTCGGCTGCTCGAACTCCACGGTAGACTTTGACTATGCGGATATTGGTGCTTGGGCAGGGCAAGACGGGCAGGCTGGTTGCGGAGGTTGCGGCTGAGCGCGGCCACAGCGTTCACGTGTTGGATGAGGCGGAGAACACGGGCGCAACGGCGTTGACGCCCCCTTTCGTCGCTGGGTTCGATGTGATGATCGACTTTACTACTCCCGAAGCCGTGGTACAGAACATGCGCGCGTGCTTGGCTACGGGCGCGAAGATGGTAGTGGGAACGACGGGTTGGTATACGTCGCTGGCAGACATGCGCGGGCTGGCGGAGCGCAAGCAGGCCGGGCTTCTTTACGGGACAAATTTTTCCATTGGTGTGCAGGTGATGCTGAAGCTGGCCGCGCAAATGGGGACTTCGCTGGCGGCTGCCGGCTACAAATTTTCGATTATTGAGACGCACCACATAAGTAAGAAGGATGCGCCTTCGGGGACGGCGATCTCGATTGCGGAGATGGTGCAGCGTGGCGCGGGCACGAAGATCGAGGTGTCCATCGAGTCGATACGCCAGGGCGATGCGAAGGGAACGCATGTGCTGGAGGCAGTGAGCGATGCCGACCGACTAGTGCTCACGCATGAAGCGTTTTCGCGGCGTGGGTTTGCGGAGGGCGCAGTGCGCGCGGCCGAATGGTTGTCGACGCGGACCGGTTGCTACGATTTACGTGATGTGTGGGAGAAGTTGTAGCGATTGGCAAAAAAGTTTAGCCCGATTTACCAAGATGCGCCCGATTTTCTGCGATACGGGCGACTCACTGGATAGTGAGTTGCGTAGGTGGGGCGGCGCGCTTAATCTGTAGGTATGAGTGCTTCCGCCGTGGTTTCCGCTCCTTCCTTTGTGTCTCTCTCGTTTGATGAAAAGCTTGACCGGTTGGCTGAGGTGGCCGTGCGCGTTGGGTTGGGTCTGCGTGCGGGGCAGGAATTGGTTTTGACCGCTCCTTCCGACGCGCTGCCTTTAGTTCGGCGGATCACCGATCACGCGTACCGCGCCGGCGCCCTGCTGGTGACGACATTTCTCAGCGATGACGCGTGCGTACTCTCGCGGTTTGAGCATGCGCCCGATGCCAGCTTCGACTATGCCCCAGTGTGGCTGCAGGATGCGATTGCTTCGGCGTTTAAGAGTGGCGCTGCGCGGATGGCGATTGCTGGAACGAATCCGGCGCTGCTGGGTGGGCAGGACCCCATGAAAGTAGCGCGTGCGAATGTGGCGGCGTCGAAGGCCAGCAAGCCTGCGATGGATTTGATCACACGCCACGAGATCAACTGGACGATCGTGGCCGCGGCAACGCCGGAGTGGGCCAAGTTGGTGTTCCCGGAAGAGCCGGTCGACCAGGCGGTGGCGAAGTTGTGGGAGGCGATTTTCGCAGCGTCCCGCATCACCGGCGAAGATCCAGTCGCCGACTGGCTTGCGCACGGTGCGCGGTTGAAGCAGCGCGTGGACATGTTAAACGCCAAAAGGTTTGCGGCGCTTCACTTCAAGTCAGTAGATGGTTCGACGGATTTGAAAGTCGGGTTGGCGGACCAGCATCTGTGGGCGGGAGGAGGGACGACTGCGGGCAACGGTGTCTATTGCCAGCCGAATATTCCCACGGAGGAGTGCTTTACGACGCCGCACAAAAACCACGTGGATGGCGTGGTGCGGGCATCGAAGCCGCTCTCGCACCAGGGGACGCTGATCGAAAATATCCGTTGCAGGTTCGAAGCGGGGAAGATCGTAGAAGCGACAGCGACCGCGGGTGAGGATGTATTGAACCGGCTGATCTCGACGGATGATGGCGCTCGGCGGTTGGGTGAAGTGGCGCTGGTGCCCGCATCTTCGCCTATCTCAGCAACGGGGATTCTGTTCTGGAGCACGCTGTTCGACGAGAATGCCGCGAGCCATATTGCACTTGGGCAGGCGTATTCAACGTGCCTGATTGGTGGCGAGAAGATGGAGGACAAGGCGTTGGCGGCATTGGGAGCGAACTCGAGCTTGATTCACGTGGACTGGATGATCGGCTCGGCGGCGATGGATGTCGACGGGATTGCGGCGAATGGCGCGACCGAACCCCTGATGCGCGCAGGAGAGTGGGTTTAGCGCGCGATAGCGTCCAATCTATTTTTTTTAAAGCACAACCGCGCGGTTGCGCGTACATTAAGTTTATTCGATCGCGGTTCGAACGTTTTTCGGCCCTAAAAGAGGTTCTGCAGGCGCAATCGTCTTTTACAGAACTTATATTCCGCCGACATAGATCATTCCGTCGTCGCAGCGCTGTCTCCACTCAGCGAACCGATTTCAGAGGAGCTACTGCATGAGCAATGAATTCAGGGCAGGTCTTTCGCGCAGGTCATTTCTTCGCAGCGTTGGTGCAGCTTCAGTGACGGCTGCATCCCTATCCGGTTTTGCAGCCGTGCCAGGTTCCGCAGCGCCTCAACAAAGCCGCGGCATGGCGGTTGGCGACATGTCCAATCTTGGAGGCTCGCTGCCCGACGACATTGTCGTAATCAGCATGAACGAAAACCCTTTGGGGCCGGCACCGTCTGCGCTCGACGCAATCCGCATGGCGGCTGCGGGCGGCAATCGATACCGCGGGGACGTCATTCAAAAGACGGTGAGTACCGCGAGCGATCTTTTTGGGTTGAAGAAAGGCTACGTGGGGTTGTTTCCAGGGTCGGCCGGCCCGCTGAATCTTGCGCTGGCATCAAACCTCGGCCGAGATCGGCCGCTGGTTTATGCCGATCCCAGCTATGAGCAGGGTCCCGGAATCGCCGATATGGTTGGCGCGCCGAAGTTCGCGGTCAAACTAACCTCGACCCATGCGCACGATGTGCGTGCGATGGTCGCGGCGTCGCCCAAGGCGGGGGCGTATTACATTGTGAACCCCAACAATCCTACCGGCACGATGACACCGAAGGCAGACATCGTTTGGCTCTTGAAGAACAAGCCTGCCGATTCGGTAGTGATAGTCGACGAGGCCTACCACCATTTCTCCAAGGACGAATCGTGCATCGACCTGGTTGCGGCTGACCAGGACATTATTGTGACGCGAACGTTCTCGAAGATCTATGGCATGGCCGGTCTGCGTGCGGGGCTGGTATTTGCGCGTCCTGACTATTTTCATAAGTTCAGAGCGATATCCCCGATGGCACCGAGCCTTGCCAGCATTTCCAGCACTAGTGCTGCCGGCGCCAACGCCGCGCTTCTGGATAAAGCACTCGTGCCGATGCGCCGCAAGATCAATGCGGACAACCGTTCGGAGACGCTCGAGTTCCTGACCAAACACGGCTACATAATCGTTCCCGATTCGCAAACCAACTTCTTCATGGTGGATGTGAAACGTCCAGGCGGGGAGTTTCAAAGCGCGATGCTGGCGGAGGATGTTGCGGTCGGACGCACATGGCCGGCCATGCCGACCTATATTCGGGTAACCGTCGGCACCAGAGATGAGATGGCTAAGTTTCAGACAGCGTTCGTAAAGTGCATGGACCAGCCGTCAAGTATGGTCAACGGGTCTGAATCGCTGCATGTGCTGGCGCTCAATCCGAGCGAACTCCATCGCGGCGAGATGTGGTTTGCGTAGACTATAAGGCGCCGAGGTCTGCCTTCATGCTAGGTTATGGGGATGAGCGGGGGAAGCCTCAGTCCCGCGCGTCTCGAAGCATTCTCCGACGGCGTGATCGCGGTCATCATCACCATCATGGTGCTTGAACTCAAGGTGCCGCAGCAGGACGGCATGGCTGGTGTGCGTGTGGTGTTGCCCACCGTCTTCCTCTACCTGCTAACTTTCGTGCAGGTAGGGATTTACTGGGTAAATCATCATTACCTTGTCAATGAGGTGGGGTCGGTCAGCCATGGTATCCTCTGGGCGAATCTGGCATTTCTCTTTTGTCTGTCGCTGTTTCCGTTTGCGACGGACTGGATCGGGGCCAAGGGTTTGTCGCATTTCTCGACTGCGCTGTATGCCGTGGTCAGCATATTGCCCGGAGTGGCCTACACGGCGCTGTGGATCCAGGTACGGATGCAAAGTGCCGCGCCTGCACATGCGAGTTGGGGCAAGCAGATTGCCTTTGTCTCGTTGTATTTGATGGCGATTCCAGCGGCCTACTATCGGCCAATTGCTTCGCTGGCATTGATAGCCGTGGTCAGCGTGATTTGGTTGCTGCCATCAGGTATTGACTCTCCCAGCGAAAGCGATGCAGCCGATCTACGTGCGCGGGCCGTGAACTCAACGGACCGAAGAGGGTAGACTTACACTCGCTATGGAACTTTCTGGTTGTGGCACGGCACTGGTAACACCCTTTCGCCAAGATGGCGCGCTGGACGAGGCGGCCCTCGTAAGTTTGGTGAACTGGCAAATCGAATCAGGGATCAACTTCCTGATTCCCTGCGGCACCACGGGCGAGGCCTCGACACTGAATGAGGCGGAGCATCTGCGCGTGGTCGAAGTTGTGGTAAACGCCGCGGCGGGGCGAGTTCCAGTCTTCGCGGGATGTACGCACAATGCGACCAGTGAGGCAGTGGCGCGGGCGAAAAAGCTGGCGAACGTTGCGGGATTGACCGGTTTGCTGACCGCGAATCCTTACTACAACCGGCCGGGTCAGGAGGGACAGTACCAGCATTTCCGCGCGATTGCCGAAGCAGTCGAACTGCCTGTACTCCTTTACAACATTCCTTCGCGGACGGGTGTGAATCTGGAGCCTGCGACCGTACTGCGGCTCTCCGAGATTCCAAACATCATCGGTGTCAAAGAGTCGAGCGGCAACCTCGCCCAGATTACCGAGTTGATTGTTCAGGCGCCGAAGGGCTTCAAGGTTTTCTCCGGCGATGATGGGATGACTTTGCCGGTGATAGCGCTGGGCGGCGCTGGACTCGTGTCGGTTGCGTCGAATGCGATTCCGGCGGAGATGGCGCGGATGGTAGGCGCACCGCTCTCTGGCGACTGGTCTACTGCTCGCGCGATCAATGCGAAGTATTCGCGGCTGATGCAGGCGCACTTCGTGGAGCCGAGCCCAGCCCCAGTGAAGGCCGTGCTCGCCTTAATGGGTCGCTGCGAAGAAAGTCTTCGGCTGCCGATGGTTCCAGTAAGCGAGGCCCTCAGACAGAAGTTGAAAGTCATCCTGGGCGAGCTGGGGCTGGCCTGATCCCGTTACAATCGAAGACAACCATGACAACTGGAATAGATGATTTACAGGCCAGCATTGAGCGGCATTTTGCCGCTGGCGCTGCTGCGGTAAGCGACGCTGCAGCGATGAAAGCGTTCCTCCAACTACGCGCTGCGCTTGAAGCGGGTACGCTGCGGTCGGCTGAGCCGGATGCGAGCGCTACGACCGGATGGCGCGTAAATGCGTGGGTGAAGCGAGGCATCCTGCTTGGCTTCCGTATCGGCGTGTTAGAAGATCAGTCCATTGTGGGGTTTCACCAGGCCGCTCACGTCTTCGGAAAGATGCCGCAAATTACCTTTGTCGACAAGGGCACGTATCCGGCGCGGAGGTTTACGCCCGACGACGGTGTGCGCATTGTGCCGGGCGGGAGTTCGGTCCGATCGGGAGCATTTGTCGCGCGCGGTGTCGTGATCATGCCGCCAGCGTACATCAACGCCGGAGCGTACGTGGATGAAGGCACTATGGTGGACTCGCACGCTCTTGTGGGATCATGCGCGCAGATTGGCAAGCGGGTGCATCTATCGGCCGCCGCGCAGATTGGCGGCGTGCTAGAGCCGGTGAACGCCAGCCCTGTGATCATCGAAGATGATGTGCTGGTCGGCGGAAATACAGGTGTATACGAGGGAACAATCGTGCGCAGGCGAGCGGTGCTTGCGGCCGGAACGATTCTCACGCGGGGCACACCTGTATATGACCTAGTCCACGGGGCCGTTTTGCGAGCGACCGCCGAGATGCCGCTCATCATCCCCGAGGGCGCGGTGGTGGTGCCGGGTTCACGCGCCGTGACGGGCGGCTACGGTAAGGAGATGGGGCTGAGCGTATACACGCCGGTGATCGTGAAGTATCGCGACGAGAAGACGGACTTGTCAACGACGCTCGAAGAGGTGCTGCGATAGTTGCGGATTTTGGCGTACGCTCACTGGGATATCTTGGGTGCCCGGCGGGTTTGCTCTTCGCGTACGGACCACTTCCCGCGACCGCACAGGATGGATGGTTCAAGAGGTACAAGGCGCGCCTGGCGGCGACTCAGACTCAACAGCCGCATCGGGCGACGCCACTGGTGACGACCGCTCCGAGGATTGAGGAAGATATCCGCGCGGATTTTGTGCGGCAGTCGCTTTCGGGCGGACAGCAGAGTTGGAACTACGGCAACACCAAAGGATTGCAGATAGTGCCGTTCCGGCGAATTTAGTTGAGATTCAGTCCGCCGCCGTTCCTTACGCATATTAGCCCGAGGCTTGAGGGGTGGATTTGGCGACGTGGCGTTTCGGATTAAGTATCGCCTCTACGGGAGCAGCGAGGATCACCATAATGCGATCGTCGCGGTGCTGCTGGGTGCGAGCGTGCCGACAGACAAGAGTGGGAATGGAAGCTGCTGCGCAATCCTGTCGCAGACGCTGGAGGCGGGCAAGGGATTGGGCAAGGTGGACTTCATCACATCGCTCGGCGGATCGCTTCCCTTTTCAAATACCGCGAAGTTGGGACGGCAGTTCGTCTGGAACAACGCGGCTCAGTTTCACGTGATGCGGTTTCTGTGGGTCGAGACGGAGACGAATTCGACGTTTTACGTTGGCGGCTCGAACGATGGGGCGCAGCAAACATTTATGACGCCGAGCGTGATTGTGAGTCGTATTCCACTGAACGGAAGCGGTGGAATGGTGAGGCTGACGCTGGGCGTTGGCGAGCAGATCGCGCTGACGCACTTCAACACATATAACCATTCCCCTATTTTTTCGGTGCGGCTGCGCTTCTAGTACGTCGTGCATCGTCCCGTTGAACTATGACTTTGGCTGGTCGAGCGGCTTGCGCGCAAAGTAGTAGAGGCTGAAGGCGAGCAACGCGAACATGATGACGCTGACCCAGTCGTGGTGAAGTGGATTATCTGCGCTGAAGCTGAAGAGCTTCCAGTGGCCACCATGTTGCTCTGAGACGCCTTCGACAAGGCGCGCGCAGACGCCGAGCAGCCCCACGATTCCGCCGGCGGCGATCAGGCCTGATGCGTAAAGGCTACCGGGGGAGATCTCGCTCTCGGTATCGAGCGCTGGGGTGACGCTGGTGGGAACGGGAAGGCCGGTGTCGGGATCGATGATCTCGGGATTTGCGGCGAGGCGAGCGCGTTCGGCATGCTGAATCATGGCACGGTCAACCATCCAGCGCATCACTCCGCCCACAAAGATGGCTAGCGTGGTGGCGATAGATAGATACGCACCAACAGCGAAAGTCAGCGACCGAACGCCTAGCAGTTCAACCACAATTACGAGTGCAACGCCGAGCAGCACCAGCGTCCACGGTAGTTTGCGCGAGAGGATGCCGTTGATCACTGTAGCCATTAAGCGGCCCTGCGGCGCTGCGGCCTTCTCACTGCCGATGCCCTGGATCCACTGGACTTCAATCTGCGACGTTGCCGGGTTATAGAGATATTTTCCGTCATCCAGCGTAGTCGAGCCAATCGCGTTGAGCAGGATGTATTGGCGCGTGCCAGTGAGTTGCTCCTTGGTGTGATTGGCTGTGTCGTGTGAGGAGAGTGAGACACTATCGCGGGAAAAAAGGCCCTTGTCCTGCACGCCGTCGGGAAGTTGTGCAAGAGAAAGCGCGACTGGCCTCTGCATACGCTGGAACTGCTCGAGTCCAATGTTCATCGCGTTCAGTGTGGCTCCGATGGAGAAGATGCAGACGATGACGCCGATCATGAGCGCGAGTTGCTGCTTCCAAGGAGTGGCTCCGATGAGATAGCCGGTCTTCAAATCCTGGCTAGTGTCACCAGCGTTTGAAGCTGCGATGCAGACCACGCCCCCGATGGTGATCGCCAGCGCTCCGAAGGCCGGCGCTGTCCAACCCTTGACGAGGAAGATCGCGGAGGTAGCCATTAGCGTGGCGATAGTCATGCCGGAAACCGGCGACGCGGAGGAGCCAACAATTCCAACTATCCGAGCCGAGACGGTCACAAACAGAAATCCGAACACAACAATCAGCAGCGCGGCGGCCGCATTCGCCATCGGACCAACGTATGCTCCGGGTACAGGCTTGAATTGGAGGAAGAGGAACATCAGGACGATCAGTACTGCGCTGCCGCCGAAGACGACGATAGGCGGAAGATCATGCTCGGTACGAGAAGGCAGTGCCGCCGCGAGTTTGCTTTCGCCCTTCTTAAAGCCTTGCGACAACGCACTGACGATTGTCGGAAGAGTGCGTATGAGTGTGATGAGTCCCGCGGCTGCGACCGCGCCCGCTCCCATGGGTCGGACATACGTGCGCCAAAGATCAGAGGGGGACATCTGACTCACTGGAACGGTGCCGGGATAGAGCGGACTGGAGAGATGCGATCCGAAGAAATAGATCGCTGGCATCAGGACCAGCCACGAAAAGACGCCGCCTGCCAGCATGATGGCCGCGACGCGTGCTCCGATGATGTAACCGACGCCGAGATACTCAGGCGTGCAATCGGCGCGGATGGCGGAGCCTTTGAGCAGATGCTGCGCGCCGAGATCGGGTTGATAGTCGGGCTGGCTCGGCCACAGGCCGAATAAATTGTCATTTTGAAAGAGAGTGTAAAGACCGCCGAGCCCTAGCCCGAGGAAGACGCGCGAGGCGAAACTTCCTCCCCGCTCACCGGCCATCAGGACGTCGGCGCAGGCAGTGCCTTCGGGATATATCAGGGTTCCGTGCTCTTCGACGATCAGTTGCCGCCGCAGGGGAATCATGAATAGGACACCAAGCCAGCCGCCGAACAGTGCCAGCGCGAAGATGCGGCTCGCCTCAAGATCGAATCCCAGGAAGACCAACGCCGGCAACGTAAAGATGACGCCGGACGCAATAGACTGGCCCGCGTTTCCCGTGGTCTGAACGATATTGTTCTCAAGAATGCTGGCGCGTCCAAACGCGCGGAGTATTGAGATGGAAAGCACGGAGATCGGAATGCTTGCCGCAACCGTCAGCCCCGCGCGCAGGCCAACATAAACGGTGACTGCGCCGAAGAGCACACCGAAGACCGCGCCGAGCAGTAAGGCGCGAATCGTTAACTCCGGCCGTGATTCATCTGCGGGAACGAAGGGCTTGAACGCGGGCTTTATTGGTGCTGCTGTGGCCATGGATACTTGATCTCCGCTGTAGATGCTGCATTAAAGGCTTGGATGGGAGTGTATCAGCGGAGGCGGTGTTTAGGACCGCCATCGACAATTCATGGTGGCGAACCAAGGCGCCACGATTTATACTCTGATTCAGGCGCGGCCAAATGGCCTGGAGCGCCGACCGAGCGAGGTGCATCTTCAGCAATAGCCTGAATGAGAGTACGCTCCATGTTTCACCCGGCGTTCCGCCAGGCAATGGCGCCGGACTGGACGACGGTCGTGCGGGAATCCGCCTGCTGCTGAACGCGGCTCGACGAACTGGTTTGCCGTTGCGTTCTACGCTCGACGATCTGATTACTACACTGTTTCCCTCCGATTGCCGCGTCTGCGGCGACTCATTGCTGCGCTCGACGATACTTCCCATCTGTGATAGCTGCCGCGTGGCCGTTCCCGCGCAGACCATGGCCATGTGCCACTGCTGCGGCGAAGCGCTGGATATGGAGAGCGCTCGCTTTGCTGGGCAGTTTCCCGCGGAAGGGCTGCTTTGTTACGTCTGCCGCGTCTTACCCCCAATGTTCGAGCGGGCGGTCGCATACGCGGTCTATCAGGATGAGATACGCGAGATGATCCACCTGCTGAAGTACGAGCGGATGGGCGGCGTAGCTAAGCTGCTCGGCGGGTTCCTAGCCGAATCGATTCTGACTTTACAGGCGGAAGCTGCTCGCGAGTTGATCGTCGTGGCGGTTCCGCTATTTCCCGCGAAGCAGCGGCAGCGAGGATACAACCAAGCTCAGCTACTCGCCGATGTCGCCATTGCGAAGTTGCGGAGGTTGGCTCCGGACTGGCGACTGCAACGTTTGAGCGGCGTTTTGCTCAGGCGCCGCGACACGCGCAGCCAGTTCGAGCTGAATCCGCGCAGCCGTCGCAAGAACCTCGAAGGCGCGTTTGCGGTTGACGCTGCTAACTTCCCAATTGGCTGCGAGGTGCTCCTGATCGACGACATTTATACGTCCGGCGCGACTGCTCGCGAGTGTGCGCGAGTCCTGCGACGAGACGGGGCACATAAAGTCTGGGTAGCGACTCTAGCGCGGGCGCAGTACGTGCGCGTGGCGATGTGGGACAGCGATTCGATGCACGCAGCGCAGGGGTTTGGATAGCAGCGCAGCGTCAAAGTACGACGTAGTCAACGTAGCGGATTCGGATGCAGATCGGAACTGGAGGACTTGAGCAATGCAAGCGTCTATTTCGTCGAAGATGCGGAAGCAGCGGGCAACGGCCAATCGACACGCGGGACATCACAGCTCTCCGCGGCTGACTACCGAACTCGATGTGCGGATCGGCGTCTTTCGCCAGCCGGCGATGCAGACTCCCGTGTTGGTGTTGAATGCGTCCTACGAGCCCATCAATATCTGCGGAGCGCGGCGGGCGCTGGTGTTGGTGCTGAAGGGCGTTGCTCGTACCGAAGAGGAGCAAGGTGCGGTGCTGCACGCGGCGCGGATGAATGTGGCGATGCCGAGCGTGATTCGCCTGCTCGAATATCGCAGAATCCCGCATCAGACGCGCGCGCTGTCGCGGAAAAACATTCTTCTCCGCGATCGCAATTCATGCCAATATTGCGGCATCGTGCTGACTGCGGGGGAACTGACGCTCGATCATGTCATTCCGCGTTCACGCGGCGGACTTTCAACCTGGGAGAATCTTGTTGCATGTTGTCACGACTGCAATCGGCGCAAAGGTAATCAGTTGCTGCACGAACTGACCGAAATGAAATTGCAACGCGAGCCGAGGTCATTCAGTCTGCATACTTCGAGGCACATCATGCGGATGATTGGTTCGGCCGATCCGAGCTGGCGGCGCTATCTTTACTTTGAATCCGAGCCGGCTGCATAGTAGAGGCGAATGCCTATACCGAGATTCTTCGCTGCGCTCAGGTCGACAACAAGACAGCCTACGCTCTGAATAGCAAACAACTATTTCGGCGCGGCGGGCGGCGGTTGTTTTGCTCCTTTGTCTTGCTGGGGATCGGGGTCTTTCTTGTTGGTGATGTCCTCGCCGTTATAGAGGATGCGGCTGGTGGCGCGGAACTGCTTGTAATCGGTGTATTTCACGATTGAGCGCATGTGGACGTCTTGGCCGAGGGCGCCGTCCTGCGCGGCAAAGTGGAGGTTGCCCTCGGCCTTGGTGTAGGTGGGGAACCAGTATTTGCCGTCGATCTGCTCGTAATAGGTGGTAAACGGCGGCTGTAGATCTTCATGTCGCCGGCGGGTGTCCTGGGGGACGGTAGTGCCATTGACGAGGACAATCTGGAAGTCCTGCTGGTCGACCCAGACCTTGCCCTGGAAGTAGTGGTGATTCTTCTCAATACGTTTCGGTCCCGCCTGGAAGACGTAGGTGTCGAGCTCGTCGACCTTCTGGCGGCCGATGTAGGTGACGTCGTATTGGGGGAGGTCGGCGGTGGTGAGGATAAAGGGCAGGCGATGTTCAATCTCGTCGAAGTCTGTTGGTGACATCATGACGGGAGTAGCACTGCTATCGAGGCTATTCGGCGGGGCGAAGACAACGTGCTCTTCGCGCTTGCCTTGCCTGTTGAAGGTGATGTCGGTGACCTGCTGATACTCGCCGTCGACCTTCCTTGCTTCGTTGAGGATGTCAACTTTGACGGACTGGCGGAAGGTGTAGTTTTCGCGTGCAGCGGCGAACTCGGCTTCGCGCGCGGCGAACTTCGCGACGATTTGCTCAGGGGTGATCGCGGTGGGCGGGGTTGGGTCGAGCTTCCCGAAGCCGTTGTTATCTTCCGCCGCGTGTGTCAGCGGAGCTACGAGAACGACGAGGAGCAGAGTGACGATCGTGTTGAAAATATATTTCATAGGTGTGCTTGGCTCGGTTGATTCTGCGTCCTGGTAGCCGCGAACAGTTAGACGCATGGCGAGGTTTTGCGGTACCCCCCTCCCCTGAAGTCCGATTCTAAAGCACTTAGGTCTGGACCTCCGTACCCGACGCCATTAGCGGGAGGGATATTCTCTAATTTTCCTCTATTGCTTATTATAGTCGGGGTGTCAAGGGCGGCGGATGCTTTCTATGCAAAAGAGGGCGACTCGGCGCTGGTCGACTTGGCGGGTAAAGAGTAACCCCACGATCGCCGTCGGACTGAAGTCCAGCGGCGAGCATGGGGCACCCATGTTGTTGGGGTACGCCCGGGTGGGGTGGGTGGGTTTAGACTGGCGCGATGAAGATGATGCGGGTTGCGGTGGTGGTTGGGTTGATGTGGGCCGGGGTTCTGGCGGGGTTGGGTCAGGGCGGAGCAAAAGCAGATTCCTCCGCTTCGCTGCGGAATGACAAACAAAGTGCGCTGCGAGATGACAAACAAAAGCGGCCGATGACGTTTGCGGATTTGATGGCGATGAAGCGAGTGAGCGATCCGCAGATTTCGGCGAGTGGGAAATGGGTGCTGTTTTCGGTGACGGATGTGTCGCTGGAGAAGAATACGAAGGTGAATCATTTGTGGGTGGTGGCACTCAACCCCACTCATGACGATAAGACTGTCATGAATGGGGCACCCGGCGGTGGCGGGACAAATGCGGGGATTCTTCCCTCCGGTCAGAATGAAAACCAAAAGACAAAGGATGACAGACAGAGTGCAGAGCGGCAGGTTACGTTTGGGGATGGGGAGTCAAATGGGCGGTTTTCGGCGGATGGGAAGTGGGTTTCGATCTCGATGAAGGACCAGATTTACCTGGCGTCCTGGAGTGAGGCGGCGGGAACGGTTGGGAAAGCTGTGCAGTTGACTCATGTGAGTGGTGGGGCGGATGGAGGAATTTGGTCGCCTGATTCGAAGCGGCTGTTGTTTGTGGCGGGAGTTTATCCGGGGTGTTCGGTTAAGGGTGGCGCGAGGACAGAGACAAAGGCAACTACGGAGATTCTGACCGGAGGTCAGAATGACGATCGTCGTGGGGGATCGGCTCAGAATGAGGTCCGTGGTGGGGGGATGGCAGTATTGGCCGGGGCCGAGGCGTCGACGTGGGCGGAGGAGGATGCCTGCGATAAGGCTCGGGATGAGGCGGCGGAGAAGAGTCCCGTGAAGGCGCAGGTTTGGGATGCGCTGCTTTATCGGCACTGGGATCACTATCTGGGGTTGAAGCGGAGTCATGTGCTGGTGGTGGATGCTGACAGTGGGCGGAACCTGCGGGATTTGACTCCGGCGAGTGCGGTGGGAGATGCGGAGACGCCGACCTTCTCGCTGGGTGGGCCGCTGGGGTATGCGTGGGCTCCCGACTCGAAGGAGATTGCTTATGTGACGAATCTGGAGGCGGTGCCGGCGGCTTCGACGAATAACGACGTGTTTACGCTGCGGCTGGATGAGGCGGGGGCGAAGGCGGTGAAGGTTTCGACCTCGCCAGGGAGTGATGATGGGCCGGCTTATTCGCCGGATGGGCGGTGGCTGGCTTTTCGGTCGCAGAGGTTGGCTGGGTTTGAGTCGGATCGGTTTCGGTTGGTGGTTTTGGATCGAGAGAAGAAGACGATCAAGGACTTAATGCCGAAGTTCGATCGGTGGGTGGATGAGTTTGTTTGGGGGCCTCATTCAAAAAGATTGATCTTTGCCAGTGAGGATGCTGGAGAGACCTTGCTTGGCCAGATAGCCGTGGAAGGCAACGGGGAATATGAGCCGATATATGGCGGGGATGAGATGTATCAGATCGTCGCGAATTACGCTGGCTTATCCGATCTGCGGATGAGCCCTGATGGGGGGACGATGGTGGTGTGCGAGACGCATATCGATAAGCCCACGGCGATTGTGGCGACGAATTTGAGGGGTGTTGAGGAGGCCCAGCAGGTCGAGTGGCCACCATTGGTGAAGAAGGAATTGAAGGATCGGAAGAGTTTTTCTATCAATGGGGCAATGCCGAATCCCGAAGGATGGCATCCTCGGCGTGTGCTGACGCGAATGAATGATGGTTTAGTGGATCAGCTCTCGTTGTCGAAGCTTGAGACATTCAAATTTGTCGGAGCGGAGGGGACACCGGTTCAGGGATTCTTGCTGCGGCCGCCGGGGTTTGTGGAGGGGAAGAAGTATCCGGTGAAGTTCCTAATGCATGGGGGGCCGCAGACGGCCTGGGGGGATGCGTGGAGCTTTCGGTGGAACTGGGAGTTGATGGCGGCGAATGGGTATGTGGTGGTGGGCATCAATCGGCGCGGGTCGACGGGGTATGGGCAGAAGTTTGTCGATGAGGTGAGCGGCGACTGGGGCGGCAGGGCATATGTCGATCTGATGAAGGGGCTGGATTATGCCGAGGGTCATTTTCCATTTATGGACAAGATGCGGGAGTGCGCGCTGGGGGCGAGTTATGGCGGGTTCATGGCCGACTGGGTGCTGACGCATACCAACCGCTTCAAGTGCATCGTGACCCATGATGGGCTGTACGATCCTGCGTCGGCGTATGGGGATACCGAGGAGATGTGGTTCAACGAGTGGGAGTTTCGACGGGCGGGGGATTTTCCCAAGGGGTGGGATGGGTTTCT
>JANYLK010000175.1 GCA_025357875.1 Granulicella sp. | reverse complement strand
CAATCAGCCGGAACTTGCGGGTAGGTTGCTGGAGCGGCGTGGTAACGCGTCGCCTAGAGGAATGATCGTCTAAAACAGAATCCGGCTTACGGGCCGCCTGCATGGGACGTGGCCCCCGAACTACCCAAGGATCTCCGGGGCCACCAACACTTTCCCTCCACTCGCTACGTCTGACGAGTAGCCTCCTCTATATACAGAGACAGCCGTTCGTTGGGAGAGTGTGCGATGCCTGTGAACCGAGCTTCAATTTCGAATTCACAATCGAAGTGGATTGCCGTTGCGCTCGCTTGCCTTATCCTCACGCCCGCACATGCCAAGTCCAACAAGCCAATCCCGCCCGGGTACATCCTCCGCGCAAGCACGGTCACGGTCATGATCGATCCTGCCGCCGGCATCTCCGTCTCCGACCCCAACGCCAACCAGACCGCGCAGCGCGATGTGGAAACCGCGCTGCTGAAATGGGGACGATTCACCACCGTAATCGGCCCGGAAGATGCGGACCTGATCATCGTTCTGCGCAAGGGCCACGGCAAGATTGCCGAAACGACCATCAGCGATCCACGCCAGAATAGCCGCGTCGGCTCTCTCACCCGCACCTACGACGGCATCGCTATTGGCGCGCAACATGGAGTTCCACCGCCCGGTGCGTCGAGTACAAACGGCATGCCCGCTCCGCCCAGGCAGGATGGAAGCAGCACCGCTCGTCCCCAGGCCGAGATCGGCAACTCCGACGACTCGTTCCAGGTCTTCGAGGGCAAGAAGGACTACGGCGCCAGCGACGCACCAGGCTGGCGATGGATCCACAAGAACAGCTTGCACGCCCACGACGTCCCCGCAGTGGACGAGTTCCGCAAGGCCATCGAAGAAGCCGAAAAACAGGCGGCCCAGCAACAAGGCAAGCACCCATAGGTCATCGATCGCCGATGATCACTTCCCCAGATGATCGTCTCAAATAAAGTTAGGTTTACGGCTCCCGGATGGCAGGGGAGTGGTCCGAGGGCAGGCGAAGCGTATCTTTCTCGCATGAAGATTACTACTTGGAATTGCGCTCGAGGATTTGCAAAGAAAGCACCGCACATCTTTTTGGATCGGCCCGACATTGCCGTTATTCAGGAGTGCTCAGAGAAATCAACCAAAACTCTCCCGTTCGACGGCTACAAAGCTGAGTGGGCCGGCGTCAATCCAAGGATCGGAATAGGCGTCTTTTACAACAAGGATTGGGGAGTTCGTCGCCTTGACGTGCCCGCGACCGGAATTGAATGGGTTGTTCCATATGAGGTTACCGGCCCCGAAAACTTCACACTGATCGCCGTCTGGGCCTGCGAGGTCAAAGGAAACCAGTGTAAGAGCTATGTCGGTCAGATTGGTCGCGCGCTCCACGAACACCCTGAATGGTTTGCCAAAGTACCGGTGGTCATGATGGGCGACTTCAACAGCAACGCCCGTTTTGATAAGGAACGACGACACTGGAATCACTCCAACATGGTTGAAGAGCTTCGCAATCATGGTCTCGAAAGCGCCTATCACTCAATTGAAAAGAAAGAGCACGGCAAAGACGAAACTCCGACTTTTCATCTACAGAAAAATTCGGCGAAGCCCTTCCACCTCGACTACATTTTTGCGCCACAAGTTTGGCAATCCCGAATGAGCATTACTGTCGGAAGCTATACAACCTGGAAACCCTACAGCGATCACTGCCCCGTGACCTTACAGGTCTCTGCTAACGCGTGAGTAAGGCATCCGGGGACGCATACTTTCGGTCTTGTGCGTTTGCGACCTGCGGCTAGAATGTACGGTACATGACGCCTGCCATCGACACCACCTTGCTGACTCGCCGCTTTGGCGACTTCACTGCCGTTGAGAATCTGAATCTCACCGTGGAGGCTGGGCAGTTCTTCGGCTTTCTCGGACCCAACGGCGCCGGCAAATCGACGACCATTAAGATGCTGACCGGCCTGCTAGCACCCACCTCCGGCACCATCCGCATTCTCGGGGCAGACCTGACGCAGAACTCCGCGGACTTGAAGCGGATGATCGGCGTCGTGCCCGAAGGCATGGCTCTCTTCGGACGCTTGACCGCAAGCGAATACCTCCGCTTCGTCGGCCGCATGTACGGCTTGGACCGCATCACCACCGAGCAGCGCACAGTCGAACTGCTCGACTTCATGAACCTGGCCGACGAGCACAAGAAGCTGATCACCGACTTCTCCCACGGCATGCAGAAAAAGCTCGCGCTCGCCGCCGCGGTAATTCACGGCCCCCGCATCCTCTTCCTCGATGAGCCATTTGAAGGCGTAGACGCCATCGCCGCCGGCACGCTGAAATCGATGTTGCAGCGTATGATCGCGCGAGGCGCAACCATCTTCCTCACCTCGCATGTGCTGGAGATCGTCGAGCGGCTATGCACGCACATTGGCATCATCCATCGCGGACAACTCGTCGCTCAAGGTTCGATTGAAGAGCTGCGTGCCCGCTCTGCTCCACCGCCGCGCCCAGGCGAAGAAGCTTTGCAGCAGAACACCGCGCCTCTGACCCTTGAACAAATTTTTCTCGAAATCGTAGGTGCTGATCGCACGGGCAATCTCGCGGCCGCGCCGCCGGAGCAGGAGCTCTCGTGGCTCAGCTAGACGATCATCTCGCGCCGCGTGCTATCCCCGCGACCACGCAACTGATCGCCATCGCGTGGCTGCGCTGGCGTATCTTCGCTAACGGATTCATCCGCCGCCAGACCAGTCCCCGCAAAGTCGTAGGCCTCATCCTGACCATCCTTCTGCGTGTGCTGATCTGGCCGATCTACGCGTTGATGGCAATCGGCCCCGCGATCGGCGCAGGCTTCCTCTCGTGGCTGATCATCAGTCAACATCATCCGCAGAGACTGATTCCGCTGCTCGCAGGCCTGGCAATCCTGTGGCAATTCGTGACCATCAACGGTGTCACCCTAGCGGCCACGATGTCCAGCTTCGACCCTTCCTCACTGCTACGTTTTCCTCTGCGGTTCGGACGGTATCTGGTGCTGCGCCTGATGCTGGGACTGCTCACTCCCAGCACAATCATCGGCTGCCTTGCACTTTTCGCTGCTGTCATAGGAATCGGCATAGCCGACCATTCGCTCGCGCCAGCCGCGATCATCGTTCTGGTAATTTATGCCGCAATGAATATCTTTTTCGCGCGGATGATCGCGGCCTGGATGGAACGATGGATGGCCACGCGACGCGCCCGCGAGATCTTCGGCGCTTTGATGGCACTCTTCTTCATCGGCATGCAGTTCCTCAACTTCCGCCACGCCGGACCGCGGGAACACATCGAGAATAGCCATTGGCTGCTCAACTTTGTGCAGGGATCGAATCGAATATTAAGCTGGTTGCCACCCGGCTTCGCGACCAACTCCATCCTGCTGGAGGGACATCCACTCGCACGCCTCGCGCAATTCACCGCGTTGCTTGCATGGACTGCGCTTTTCTTTGCCGCATTCGCTTTCCGCTTGCACAAACAGTTCCTCGGCGAATACCTCAGCGAAGGTGCGCCACGCAGTGTGCCGAGCCTAGCCGCTTCCAGCGCGAAGATCCGATCTCGCCCCGCACTCGCTCTGCGATCCGAACCCGAGCGCACTCTCATCTCGCCCATCATCACCGCGTGCCTGCACAAGGAGTGGATCTATTTCCGCGGCAATGGCGGCCAACTCATTGGCCTGCTGACGCCGTTGATCTTCGTCTTCATATTCAGCAAGGGAATGCTGGCTCGCCATCCCGCCTACCTATTACCTGGAGCGGTGGGCTACTCGCTGATGGGCCCGATGGCCGCACTCTACGGCATCTTTGGCGCAGACGGCGCTGGAGTGCAACTCTATCTACTCGCACCCATCAGGCTGCGCGACGTGGTGGTCGCAAAAAATATCGCCAGCATGACCCTTCTACTGATCGAAGCAACTCTTGCCTGGGTCCTCGTATCATTGCTCGCGAGCGCGCCCATTCCAATCGCCACGCAGGTCTCTGCCGCATTCTGGATCGTCTTCATCCTATTCGTCAACCTCACGCTTGGCACATTGCGTTCCATCCAGGCGCCGCGCAAGATCGTTCCCGGCCAGGCACGCAAGCTGCGCCCCGGCGCGGTGAGCAAGACCAGCGGCCTGCTCGTACTCGCAATCCTTCTCACCAGTATTCTGCTGCAGGTTCCGGTGACGCTACTATGCCGCCACTTCCACAATTTATGGCTGGGCGCGGTCATCTTCGCACCACTCGCCGCCGCCGCGATCGCCGCCTACGCGATGATGCTACGCAATGCAGACAGCCTCATCCGCACCCATCGCGACCTCTTCGCCGAAGAGCTGTGCGGCGAATAAACGCGATACAAGCGGAATTCGCAACGCTGCGTGATGAACGACTCCTAGTGTCCAACTTCGGTAGCCTCATCCACTTCAACGGCCTTCCAAGTTTTTTCAAATGAGGGAGTCAGCGGAGGCAAGCGTATGCGGTTGAACTTTTCCAGGCCTTCGCCGTATCTACACAGATAACTGCGCCCAACTCCGTAAGATGTGGGAGTACATATGAACTCAACCCGTAACCCAGGGAGAGTCGCTGGACTGTGGTATCTGCTCCTTGTCTTCCTCGGTCCCGTGCGCCTGATGTACATTCCCAGCAAACTTTTTGTGCATGGGAACGCTGGCGGCACCGCCAGTAACATCGCCGCTCACGAGTGGCTCTTTCGTCTCGGCATCGTCAGCGACCTGGCCTGCGCGGTCATCCTGATCTTTCTCGCGCTGGCCTTCTACCGACTCTTCAAGGATGTAAATCAGAATCTCGCCGTGCTGGTGATTATCTTCGGCGGTATTATGCCAGCGCTCCTGAACTTTGTGGGCGTGGTCAGCGACGCCGGTGCTCTGACAATCGTGAACGGAACTGATTTTCTGTCAGTATTTAGTAAACCTCAGCAAGACGCGCTCGTGCTACTCTTCCTCCGTCTCCACGATCATCAAAATACCGCCGCCGAAATTCTCTGGGGCGTGTGGCTGTTCCCGCTTTCGATACTCGTCTACAAATCGCGCTTCCTGCCGCGCTTTCTGGGCATCTGGCTCACCATCAACGGCGTTACCTACGTCATTCTCAGCCTGACCGGCATACTGATGCCGCAATACTCATCCAAGGCGTTTATCTACGCCCAGCCCGCCCTCTTCGGAGAAATTGCGTTGGTGCTCTGGCTTCTGATCAAGGGCGCCAAACCGCGAGTGCCAGGCGTCCCACCCGTATCGCCCACCCCCGGACATACTGCTGCCCTTTGAAACTGCGGCGTTGCGCCGAAACGTTATGGTCGCATCCTTCGTTGGAGACGTGCTGGTTGCGTTCGCCCTCCTTCACTTCGTCTTGTGGTCGGAGGCCAACACCTTCGCCACCGGCGCCTTCGTCGGCTTTATCTGCTGGTTCGGCTTCATCGCGGCGACGCAATTTCTCCAGGGCATCTACGAACGCCGCCCCAAAAAGCTCCTCCTCATCAATAGCGGCTACTGGTTTGTAGTCCTGCTGATCGTAGGCGGCGTGCTGGCCGTTTAGAAATAGCCCTTCACGCCGACGCATGTTTTTGTTTGTCATTCCGCAGCGCACTTCTGTTTGTCATTCCGAAGAGCAGCGAAGGAATCTGCTTTTCTTTGCCGCAACCATACGAGGGATAATTCAGCTTTCCGTCCGGATCAGATATCGGTTCTCTCGCAAATTCCGATGAAGATTCGCCAGATGAAAGAGACTTTGATTGAACTCTTCCGCCATCATCTTCATCATCTTCGCCCTCTTGCCCACAGCCGCCATCAGGTAGCATTCCTTGCCGATCGATGAAAATAAATCAATGTTGTGGCGACCCTTATTCTGGTCCTGAAAGAAGCCTGCATAGAGAAGGATGTGCGCGCCGGCCGACTCCATCCATAGAGGATTCCTCGCGCTCGTCAGTTGCTGCATCATTAGTTCAGCGATCTGGGTAAGGTCCGCAAATTGGCGAAACTCCCCATCGCCCGGGCTGGAATCAGGCGAAAGCGCCTCCACCCGATCGATCGACTGCAGACAAAAATGACCCAGCACACTGGCAAGATAGACCCCCGTAGAGTCGCGAATCTCCGCCCACCGCTGGCTCCCGACACTGTCCTTCAAATTTGAAGCCCAAAAGTTGAGAGACCGTTCCTCTGTCACTCCATATAGATCTTCGAAGTCTTGAGTGGTCATATCCGTGCCCCCAAAGCCCGATTTTGCCAGCAGTTGGACTATTGTGATGCCCATCAGCAAATTTGGAAATACATATTTCGTCCTCGCATACAACTGAGTACGCTCTACATCATCGAGCCCGCGAATACGACAGCTAAGTCCTTCCGACGACTTCAGGGTTGGCAGACAAAGTTACTTTTGCTCTATGCTGCCTTCGCGGTCCGCAGGTTTTACATATGTCATTCCAGGCTGTCCTCCATAGAAGCCGCCAAGCGCACTATTGAAATGAAGTTTGCCCAGGGCGGCGTTTTGATAGGGATACAGATCGTCCAGCGAATTGACGCCTGCAGCAACGGCTTCGTCGCCGCCCTCCAACAGCCCCAGGCGCCGGATAAAGCTTTCTATGGCGGATTCGACTTGGTCAACCTGGAAGAGGAGATCGTCGCGATGCGCGGCCGTCAGATGGGAGACGCCCGGCGTAACGTGGTCATAGCCTACGCGAGCACATTCACTGGCAAGTAACTTGAGCTTTTCATATTGAGCGGACTCACTCTGGACTTCCTGTTCGGCATTGAAGTCGATCCGGGCGTACATCTTTGCCTCCTCGGGTGGCAGCAGTGCAACCAGTCCAGCGGCTTGAGCGGTCACCCAGGTGCCTCGCGATGGCGCAATGAAAACTACCGAGCCCCCTGTGGGCACCACGCCCGCAACATCAATGCCTGTGCCGGATACCTTGCCTGAGTAGAGCGCGGCGTGTAGCGACTGGAGGTAAAGGGCCTGCCGTTGAAGCCTGTCAATAGATTCCCGAATGATGGGCAGGTTGTGCTCGGCCTCCGCTCGCATCTGCTCGGTGAGTTCCGTCCGCTGACGGTGGTGATGGATCGCCTCCACAGTTTGCTCGAGGCCAACAGCGATGCATAGCCCGATGACAATCGTCGCGATGTGGATGAAGAAGTCGCGCCAGGTGTCTACGGCGTGGTGCGGCGGGTGGACGTCAAGCATGGGTGCTCGCTCCTTCGCAGTCTCCGGGCTTTCGCTGTCCGTCGCTGGTTGCGGCGACTCCGCGGGCACTGAAACCGGCGTTTCTACCGGGATGGGCTCGTCTTTTGGCATATCTTTTCGGGACCGAGGTGAGCCTAGAGTACCAGCGATAAACCGCACATCGTTAGCAAACTGTAAAGTTTACATTCGCTAATCAATCTTGAGGAAAATAGGATAAGCTGGCTTACTCACAGACCATCATGTGCGGGCGAGCGCATCTGCCGTGGATAACATCGCGAGCGTATTGGGCTAAGAGACCTTTTTGAAACGCTCTGCAAATATCGAGACTCGCATTTGTTTCTTGAATACAAAATGTGGAGGAAAGATGAAAGTCTCAGGTGGCGTGACCCGCCGTACGATGCTACGCAACACCGCACTCGGCACGCTCGCGCTTGCGTCCGGCATGGACAAGGTTTTTGGACAAAAGGCGCCGGCACCTCCGAACATCGTCTTCATCATGGCGGACGATCTCGGCTATGCCGACCCATCCTGCTACGGCCGCCCTGACATCAGCACACCGAACATCGATAGCCTGGCAGCAAAGGGCGCTCGTTTCCTGCAGGCATACGCCAACTCCGCCGTCTGTTCCGCAACGCGAACCGCGCTCATCACCGGACGCTACCAGTACCGGCTACCGATAGGGTTGGAAGAGCCGTTAAACGGCCGCAATGTCGGCTTGCCCCCGGATCATCCCACCTTGCCGTCGCTGTTGAGGAAGGCTGGCTACGGCACCACACTTGTCGGAAAGTGGCACCTGGGTCAACTGCCGAAATTCGGCCCTCTGCAAAGCGGGTACGACCACTTCTACGGATTCCGCGGTGGCGCTGTCGACTACTTTACGCACGCAAGCCAGAGGCCCGATCTGTGGGACGACGACGTGCCGGTGCACCAAATGGGCTACCTGACGGAGATGCTCGGCAGTCGCGCTGTGGACGTCGTCAATGGGTATGCAAAATCGGCCCATCCGTTTCTGATCAGTCTGCATTTCAACGCGCCGCACTGGCCATGGGAGGCCCCGGGGGATGAGGCAGAGTCGAACCGCCTTCGGTCAGCGAGCCTGTTTGATTTTGACGGCGGCACGCAGAAGACCTATCAGCGCATGATTCAGGAGATGGATCGCCAGATAGGTCGCGTCGTTGAAGCGCTGCACGCAAATGGTTTGGCGGAGAATACGGTCGTCATCTTTACCAGCGACAATGGCGGCGAACGATTTGCGGATACGTGGCCATTCACCGGCCGCAAGACTGAACTGCTCGAAGGCGGACTGCGGATACCGGCAATCGTCTCCTGGCCGGCGCGCATTCCGCACGGTCGAACGACCGATCAGGTAGCGATCAGCATGGATTGGATGCCTACGCTACTGGCGGCCGCGGGTGTCCCATCCGATCCGGCCTTTCCGCCCGACGGAATCAACCTGCTTCCGATACTCGCGCAAAATTCACCCGCCATCGAGCGCAAATTATTTTGGCGATATAAGGCGAACGCACAGCGGGCAGCGCGAGACGGCGACTTCAAATACCTGAAGATCCTCGACAACACGTTCCTTTTTAACGTAGTTGAAGATCCGATGGAGCGCGCCAACCTGAAGGTGCGCCGTAAAGATATCTACGACCGAATCGTCGCGGAGTGGCACCAATGGAACGCAACCATGCTGCCCGAAACTGACGAGAGCTACACCGGCACCTTCACCGGCGACGAGCTTGCCGACCACATCGGCGCCAGGGAAACCAGCACCAAGGCGGATCATCCTGTGCCACCAGAAACGCCGCCAATAAAACCTGATTGAAGATCGGAGGCGATGACGTTGATGCGGAAGACCGGCGTTGAAACGACACTTCTAAGCATTCCGTAAAAATTCGCTTTCAAATCAAACTGGCCCGAGGGTTAAACATTCACCATCGAAAGGATCCGTTCTGTGAAAAAAATAATCTGCGCTATCTTTTTCGTTTTATCAGTAGCTTGGGTTGCCCAGACCCAGACTGCACCGCCTCCGCCCGTTCCAACGTCCTCCGACGAGCAGGCTGTACGACGATCGAATGCCGAAGAGGTTGACGCGTTCCTGCACGAGGATTCGGCTGCCATGGCTCGACTATGGTCAGACGATTTCGTCGTTACGAATCCACTCAACCGGTTCGTGACCGGGCAGCAGGTACTCGGTATGGTGAAATCCGGCTTCCTCATCATCACAACTTACGAACGGAAAATCGAATACATTCACGCGTACGGCGACATGATGATCGTCGCGGGAAGTGAAACAGTCACGTGGGGCGGAAAGATGCCCAATGCCGGAAAGGTCGAGCAACTGCGATTTACCGGCGTTTGGAGGAAGCAGGAGGGT
Source organism: Granulicella sp. (assembly GCA_025357875.1). Classification (GTDB taxonomy): domain Bacteria; phylum Acidobacteriota; class Terriglobia; order Terriglobales; family Acidobacteriaceae; genus Edaphobacter. Next base: position 11,510 of record JANYLK010000175.1, on the reverse strand, counting down.
CGATGGCAGCAGGTCGCCCGTCATGCGAATATCGTGCCACAGCCCTGATGCCACTTCGCGTACTGGACAACAATCTCATCGCTAAAGGCTGACCGGATCGATACACAAATTTTTCGAAAACCCTACACTACGGGCAGTTCGCGGGTTTGCTGCCGAAATTGAGTAGGCAATTCCCTTAGCCGGTCACGACGTGCATCGCAAACATGGCGGTAAGAATCGCGACCGCATCTTCCGTCAGCGCGATAGGCCAGTCCGCGCACCCAATCTTTTCCACCAGACTGCGCCGAATCATGAATCCGGCAAACGCACCCAGCAGCGCACCAACCGCACCCAGCAGAACGCCCTCAAGCCCAGGACCATTCAGCGCCGTCGCGCAGATTGAGCCAGCCAGTCCGCCAACGACAACACGTGCGATCAGTGGTGCAGGCGCTGTTCGGTTCGGAGTGCGCGGAAGTTTGTCACCTACATATTCGCCCACGGCCAGCACCGTGAAAGCGATTGCAATCCAAGGCCGGGCTGTCCACGCCGCCCAGGTTCCGTCCACGGGAAGTAGTCCCAGGTGCGCATACCAGCACAGCACAGCCATCGACGTAAACGTTCGCAGTCCGGTCGCCAGGCCAAGCAGTGGAATCGCGACCAGCCATGACATCATTGCTACGGCCATGGAAGATTCCTCTTGAGAGTGTGTCGCGATGGGTTGCGCTTACCATCAGATGCAATTCCGCAAACCGAATTCCCGGCGACAGAAAATTTCTCAAGCAAAGCGAATCTTGTCCACAGTTTCGCCAGCCTACGCCCGCAGCCACCCATACAGCGGGAAGCGCTCCGCCATCTCCAGCACCTCGCCACGAATCTTTGCAAGCCCGGTCGCATCCGTCCGGTGTTCGAGCGCCGCGACGATCCACTTTGCGATCACGCGCATCTCCGGCTCCTTCATCCCGCGCGTGGTTAGCGCCGGCGTGCCAATACGGATGCCGCTCGGCTTCATCGGCGGATTGGTGTCGTACGGAATCGCATTCTTGTTCACCGTGATGCCCGCCTCGCCCAACGCATGCTCGGCCTCGCTGCCCAGAATGCCCTTTTGGAAGACGTCGATCAGAATCAGATGTGTGTCGGTTCCACCAGAGATGATGCGATAGCCTTCCCCAGCTAACGCCTCCGCCAGCACCTTCGCGTTGGCCACGATCTGCGCGGCGTACGCGGCGAACTCCGGCTGTAGCGCCTCTTTGAACGCCACCGCCTTAGCCGCAACGATGTGGATCAGCGGCCCACCCTGCTGCCCGGGAAACACGCTGCGATCGATGCCCGCGGCGAACTCCTGCCGGCACAGAATCATTCCTGCCCGTGGCCCACGCAAAGTCTTATGGGTAGTTGTCGTGACCACGTGCGCATGCGGCACCGGCGAAGGATGCGCGCCGCCCGCAACCAGCCCGGCGAAGTGGGCCATATCGACCAGGAAGTAAGCACCCACTTTGTCCGCGATCGCACGCATCCGCGCAAAGTCGAACTGCCGCGGGTACGCGCTGCCGCCGCCGATAATCATCTTCGGCTTTTCGCGCAAGGCAGTCGCTTCCAGCTCGTCGTAATCAACCGTCTCGGTATCACGCCGAACCTGGTAGCCAACCACGCGATACAGCTTGCCCGAAAAGTTCAGCTTGTGGCCATGCGTCAGATGCCCGCCATGCGCCAGGTCGAGCCCGAGGATCGTGTCGCCCGGAGTCAGCAGCGTCATAAACGCAGCCGCATTAGCCTGCGATCCGGAGTGCGGCTGCACATTAGCGTGTTCCGCACCAAAAAGCTGCTTCGCACGATCCCGCGCCAGGTTCTCAACCACATCCGCGAACTCGCAGCCACCGTAATAGCGCTTGCCCGGATAACCCTCGGCATACTTATTCGTGAACACGGTGCCCGCAGCCTCGAGCACGGCCCGGCTGACAAAGTTCTCCGATGCGATCATCTCCAGCCCTTCATGCTGGCGCTTGATCTCGTTCTGAATCTGAGTGGCAATTTCGGGGTCGGAGGAGGCGAGCGAGGCGTTCAAATCAATCGGCATACCTTCATTTTATGCCACCCACGCCGCACCGGGTCCGCCACGATTGAGCCCATCAAAATATCGCACTCCGTTCCAACTCTTCCCGTTCGTCATTCTGACTCTTCCCGTTCGTCGTCCCCAACTCTTACCGTTCGTCATTCTGACTCGAAGAGTCAGAATCTCGGTAGTTGTTTCGGCTCGCCAGCCCTAACCGCTCGCCCGTGACGCCTTCGTAGCAGTCGCTGACACAGAGGTGGTATGGGAATAACCGCCTGTGCACGCGGATTCTTGAAGTTGTTCGCAGCGTAACAAGTTTCCGGCAAAATCGAGGCACTATGATGCATTCCATAATTGTTGGCGCGGTCTTCGTAGCAATGGTGCTCAGCCCATGCGTGATTGCGATGTTCCGCAAGGTCGACGACTCCGCCGCTACATCCGAATCCGACGTACTCGATGACGGCTTCATCTAATACGGATGGATTGCCTGACCCAGCTCGGCCGCTTTGACTTTTGTTGTCAAATCTGACAACATTCTCCACCGTTGATGACGGATGATCCGAAACCGAATTAAACAGTTGAAGGAGCTGCGGCCATGAAGAGCGAAAAGCTGGAATTGGTGCGGGGAAGTGGCAATGTGTACCGCGACGTGGGGCACGGGAACGCCGACGTAGAACAATTCAAGAGCATCCTCGCTGCCGAAATCATCAAGACACTCGACCGGGACAAGCTGACAGTCCGCGCAGCCCACAGTCGAACAGGTGTTGCGGCGGCTGATTTCTCGCGAATCCGTAATGCGAGTCTTGGACGCTTCACCGTGGACCGCATGATATCCATTCTCAATCGGCTCGGTTCGCAGGTCGAAGTGAAAGTGCGAGTGCGTCGTGTCGAAATATCGGCTGCGGACACCGCCCTAAGAGCATAGGCGAGGTCATTTGGCCCTTCGCAGACTATGCGATTCCCCCGCGAATTACGTGCGTACCGCGAGCCGCTTGAACGCCTGATACATAAACGATCCCAAATACCAGCCGTCAATGTACTTATATGGCGTCTCGCCCGAAGTGTAATGCCCGCACGGCAACACCTTCGAGACAAAATCGATGCCGAGCCGCTTGAAATTCTCAAGCACATCCAGCGAGAGATGCAGCGGAAATGTCAGGTCATACGTTGCATGCACAACGAGCACTCGCTTTGGCGTTGCGGCGAACCGCTCCATGTAGGCCATTGGGCTGATAGCCAGAAAGAGCTGCCTGACCTGGTCCTGCGTCAGGCCTGCCTGCTCAAGACCGGCGCGCACATGGCGAGTACTTTGCCCTTCCCAGACCACATCGCCAAACCAGGTAGATGCATGGTTGAACGCGCACACGCGCAGGCGGGGATCATGCGCGGCGGCAACAAACGCGTAGCACGATCCAAGGCTCGTCCCCAGAACGCCGAACTGCGTGTAGCCCTGCGTCTCCAGCCAATCCATGCAACTGCGGATATCGACCACAGCCTGCCGGCAAGCGCTGATCGTGCGTCCCACATTCGCACTCATCGCATAGTCCGACCGCTCCAGCTCCGCCGGCCTGCGAATGTCGTGATACGGCTTCGACAGCCGCAGCGCCGACACGCCACACCGGTTCGCGATCTCGCACAGCGCGTTGTGGCTGATGGCATCCGCATTCCACTGCGGCATCACGATAATGGCCTGCCTCGGCTTGCCCGCCTGCGGTTTCGATTCCGGCGCCGGATACCAGCGCGCATTCACCTGATCATTTTCTGGATACTGCGTGCGTACCGCCGACGTGAATCGTAAGAACTCCGCCGTTTCAATCTCACCCGCAGCCGCCTTGCGCTTCATCTCCGCATCCTGCGCCAGTGTCTCGGGCCTTACGTTGGTAGGAAACAGCTCTGGATGCCGCTGCTCAAGGCGAAAATCAGTGGGCACCTCGTATCCAAAAAACTCATCCGACCGCCGCACAATCTCTTCATTCAGCGCGATCATACGATCAAAATCGCCAACGCCCGCGCCGATATTGCCAGCGTCTCCAGCATTCAAGCCGGCGGCGATGTGGCTCTCGCTGTTGTGACCCGAATTCGCACAGACTCCATCTTCTTCCGCCGGGGCCAGCACGACAGACGCAACCGAAGAACCTGTTTCTGGGATAGTGTCTGTTTTTGAGTTAGACCTCGTCTTTGAGAGAAGCTCTGTTTCTGAGACAGACCTCGTTCCCAAGAAAGACCCTGTTTCTGAGATAGACCTCGTTCCCAAGAAAGGCTCTGTTTCTGAGACAGACCGGGACTTCAGTCCCGGCATTACGGCGCCAACGTCAACATGGGCTTTAGCCCCCGGGCTATGTCCTTCGCCGCCCCCAAAGCGAAAACCTACGCATTCTTCTCCGACACCGTTTCGATCCCCGCCTTCGCGCCCACCATTGAAATCCGCAAGCCAGTCGAATCCCCATTCGAGCGGCCTCACAATCCGATTCGTATCACGCGTAGTAAGGTCCGTCTCCCACCGCGTCATCCACTTGCCATACCAACCCAAACCCATCTCTCTAGTTTATCCGCCCCTGCGCCGATTCAGAAGGAATAGGCGTCACCAGCTTGTGGCCAACCTTGCGTTGCTCATACACTTGACGAGTTATGGGCAGTTAACAGACAACAGGAGGCAGCGTGGATCGACTAGCAGCAAAGCGTTTCGGCGCGAATCTCATCGGCGCCGCGATTCTCTTCGCCGCGCCACTTCTGGCCCAACCCCCCGCGCCTGCGATCGCTTCCCTCGAGTTCGACGTCGCCACCATCAAGGCGAGCAACCCCAACATGCCCGGCAAACAATTCATGGCCAAGGGTCATGAATTCGTCACCCTCAACACCACGCTCAACGACCTCATCACCTTTGCTTACGGAGTCCATACACGCCAGCTCGCCGACGGCCCCACCTGGATGGCCACCGATAAGTTCGACCTCGACGGCAAGTTCGCCGGAGAGACTCAGCCTACCGACGCACAGTGGAAGCTCATGATCCAGAAGCTGCTGAAAGATCGTTTCGCGTTGAGCTATCATCGCCAACCCCGCGAGCTCTCCGTTTACGCACTGACCGTGGCCAAAGGTGGCCCAACGCTGAAGAAGAGCGAGGCCGATCCCAATAGCCTGCCCGGCATGGGCTTTCGCGGCTTCGGAAACATGCCCGTCAGCAACGCAACCATGGCAGACTTCGCCGCAATGATGCAGGGCCTCGTCCTCGATCGCCCCATGATCGACAGCACCGGCCTGACCGGGCGCTACGACTTCACCCTCAAGTGGACGCCCGACGACTCGCAGTTCATCGGCATGCGCCCGCCCGGAATGCCCTTGCCCGCAGCCGACAGCCCGAACGCGCCGCCAAGTCTCTTCACTGCGATCCATGAAGAGCTGGGCCTCAAGCTCGAAGCGGCCAAAGCCCAAGTCGACGTCCTCATCATTGACCACGTCGAAAAACCATCCGCCAACTAAGCTGCCGCAACGATTCCAATAACTGGGTAAGCGCACCTGCGCCCCATCGTATATGATCGACCGAACGGCCCCCTCCCTATAAATCCATCTTCGGAGTCTGGAATGTCTCGTGCGCAGTCGCTGTTCCTCTTCGCATTGATCGTCGCGACCAGCGCCACCCGCTGCTCTGCCGCCGAACGCGTAGTGTTTCTACGCATAGCCCCAGCGGAATCGACCCTCTTCATTTCGAATGCCGATGGCACTGCCGAACGCCCACTCACTCAGCCTGGGTCGATTAACTATAACCCTGCGTGGTCGCCCAAGGGCGATTGGATCGCCTTCACCTCCGAGCGCGCCGGCTCAGCCGACATCTACCGCGTCCATCCCGACGGCACCGGCGTCGAACGCCTTACGGATGATCCCGCCTACGACGATCAAGCCGCATTCTCTCCTGATGGAAACCACATCGCCTTCGTCTCCACCCGTACCGCGGGCCGCGCAACCCTGTGGACACTGGACGTCCACACTCGCAAGGCCACGCCGCTCACCACGGGAGACGGCGGCGACTTCCGCCCCGCATGGTCGCCCGACGGCCAATGGATCGCCTTCTCCTCCGATCGCGACAGCGACCTCCCGCCAGCCAAGGGACGATGGGAACGCCTCCACCTCGTCGACATTTACATCGTGCATCCCGACGGCTCCGGCCTCAAGCGCATCACCCAGCACGGCAACTTCTGCGGAACCCCAAAGTGGATGCCCGACAACAAGACCCTCCTCGCCGACTGCATGTCCGCACAGGAAACATGGGAGTATCGCGTCCGGCCATCCTCTGACGAGCAGAGCCAGATCTTCAAGATCGACGTCGCCACCGGAGCCGCCACGCCGGTTACCACTGGCCCCGGCGTAAAGCTCGCGCCCGTAGCTCTCCCAGCGGACGAGATCGCCTTCGTGCGTACCGCTGTGACGGGCAGCGCAGTGGTCTACGCCAGTGGCAAACCGGGTCCTGCAGGCACCGGCTTTTCGCGGAATCCGCCGTCCTGGTCGCCCGACGCGAAGCAGGTCGTGTATTGCCGGCAGACCACTAAGCGTTCCGCAGATCCGGAGAAACTTTGGAGCCGAAATCCTCAGTTCTCGCTTTACGGCACCGCGATCCTGCCCGCATACGATTCCACGGGCCTACACCTCGCCACAACCAAAATCGACGCCGACGGAACCACCCTCTACATCGTCGACGAAGGCAAACCCGCCAAGGCCATCATGCAGCGAAAGGATTTAATCCTCGCTCCGCAATGGTCTCCTGACGGCAAGCAGATTGTCGTCGGCGTCGGCGGCTTCACGGCCTTTCTCGACTTTGCCGCCGGCGGCAAGAAGCCCATGGAACCCGTCAACGGCGGCGCCGAAGTAGGCATCCTCAACGCAGACGGCAGCGGCTTCCACGTGATCACGTCTGGCCCGAATAACAACGCCTTCGCCTCCTTCTCGCCCGACGGCAAAAGCATCGTCTACCGTACCGCCGGGCCCGACGAGGAAGGCCTCCGCATCATGAATCTCGCTGACAAATCCATCACTAAGCTCACCGGCGAGTACGACAACTTTCCCATCTGGTCCCCGCGTGGCACTCTGATCGCATTCGTCCGCAGGATCGACGGCTCCTTCGAAGTCATGACCGTTCAGCCTGATGGAAAAAATCTCACGCAGTTGACCCACACCCACGGCAACGAAGCACATCTTGCCTGGTCTCCCGATGGAGAGCAGCTCCTCTTCACCAGCTCGCGCATGGGTTTCAAAGACGAGGCGCTCTACACCAACGCGCCGCAGCCCTACGGCGATATCTTCCTCATGCGCTACGACGGCACCCAGGTAGAACAGCTCACCGACAACCAGTGGGAAGAAGGTGGACCCGCCTGGCAACCGCACCCGCCAGTCTCGGCCGCCCTCACCGCACCAACGCGGTAGCAGCGGGCTTCAGCTGCGGTCCCCGCACCGCCACAACCCGGGCTTTAGCTTTTGCGGAGTAGTAGCGGGCTTTAGCCCGCGGGAACCTATGCCACCAGAAACCGGGCTTTAGCCCTGGCCCACATTCAACCAATCGGGCATAGGGTCAATCTCCCCGGTCCGCACAGCCGATGAATACCGATAGACATCTTCGCTTTCCGCCAATCCCGCTGCTATTGGATTGCGGTGAATGTATGCGACACACGCATCGTACGCGGCTCTGTCCGGCACACGCTTGTCAAAATGTCCTTGCTCCCAAACCTCAAACTTCCTTTCCATCCGAAACGAAAACCCACCCTTGATGAACTGAATTGCCTCCTCAAGCGACACCTGCGGCGCAGGCGTCATCAGGACATGAATATGGTTTGGCATTACGACGAACGCATGGAGGGCAAACTCTTTCCTCGCCCGATACAGCCCAAGCGTATTAACCATCAACTCCGCATTCTCCTCCACCTGGAAAATGCTTCTCCTGCCCGCCGTCGTGAATGTTGTGAAGTAAGTTCTGACTTCCTGGGGAGCCCGGTACATATGTGTCAGACTACGCTCCCCGCGGCTGAAGCCGACTGTCCGGCCATCGGGCTACCGCAGGCTAAAGCCTGCTGCTACTCCGGCCTGCTGCAACTCTAAAAGGCCCATGCCGTGAGCGCGGTATCTACGGAGCAGCAGCGCCTTCAGCGGAATAGCACGGAGCTTCGGCCGAGCAGTCGGGAGCTTCGGCGGTGCCACAGCCTTTACGGAGTAGCAGCGGGCAGCCCGCGGTTAGCGAGGCCAACAGAATTTGGGCTTTAGCCCCGGGCCTTCAGTCCGCACCGCCGCATCAGACTTTTTCAGCAGACTCTTCAGCCCGCGGTAAACCACGCCGCCAGAAACCGGGCTTTAGCCCCGGCAAAATTTCGCCACGCCAAATATCAATGACTCAAACTAGCCTCAAACAATTCCGTATGACACTGCGCGCAATATCCACGCCCGGTCCCGTCTTCATGAACGGCGGCTGCGGGAATATCAATCGCCCCGCCACAATTCGGGCAGTTCGCGTGAAGTTCATGAATAAGGTGGGGGAATGAACCTGAGAATTGAGCTGCGGTTTCCGTGTGCAAGGCTGCACCTCCAGAAATGCTATTGCCCGGTTTATACGCCCGCGGGTTTCCCCACGTCAATGTCACCACGGTGCACAAATATCCCCGCCATCTCTAAAGTTCCGAGATAACCAGGCACACGCGCCCTACTATATAGTCCGCCGGAGTCTCATCCTTCCCCAGCGCCACCAGTTGCACCGGGAAATCCAGCGCCAGCGGCCGCAATATCAGCCGATCATCATCGAAATCAAGAAAGCGCAAAACCAGCCCCGCACCACTCCGCACCGCGTATAAAGTCTTCTGGTGAGCGCGATACTGCGCCGGTGAGTTGTAATGGCGATCCAGCATTACCGTCGCGCCCACCGCAATCATCGGATCCATCGCCGCAGCCTGCTGTGCGTCCGCATGCACCGCAACAAACCGCTGCCAGCCCGAAACCTTCGCCGATGCCCGCGCCCGACAGTCCTGCAACTTCGACACGCACACATGCACCACCTCAATCACCGACCCCGCACGTACCAACGCATCCTCCATCGCAGTCGTTTGCGACACCACCGGGATCGCCTCCATCGCACCCTCTCCACCGCCCGCCGAGGACGACGCACTCAGTTCCAAAGGCATCATCTGATCCACCGTCAAATTTTGCGCAGCCATCACCCGATCCAGCCCGGAAAGTGACAACGACCGCTTCCCATTCAGAAAATTCGAAATATGCGCCTGCTGGAATCCCGCCTGCCGCGCGATCGCCGTCCCAGTCAACAGCCCCGCATCGATCCGTCGAATCATTTCCATACGAAGAAGCTCGTGCAGGTCTTCAAAATTCATATCAGGATTACCCCTAGTTGAACAGTATCATAGCATTTTGCAATACTACAATGGAGCTATTGTTCTTTACCGCAATTATACATTATCAGCCGCTTCTTGTGACGGCTATCACACTTCTTTTAGCTATATATTGAATTAGAATTGACATATAGCTTTGCAAAAAGCTATAACACCAACTGAGAAGAAGGCATGAGCAATATCGGACACCGAGTCCGAGGTGAACCAAATAAGTAGAAAGGTGGGTCAAGGTTTAGCAGAAGTTCTCCCCAGGTACGACGTTAGGACGACAGATGGATCAACGAAAATAGACGACCACGCTCCCGGCGAGTTCCAAAGAGATCTCCCAAAAAGTATGGCAACGCCTCATAGCAACCTGTGCAAGCCCCTCCGACCGCTGAAAATCCCGAGGCTCGCCAGGGGAAAAGTACGCCTTGGAAAAACACAAAATGAAGTACTTGCGTTTGGATTTGAAAGTTTGCGAAGGATGCGGAGCGCTTTGGCTTCGCGCAGGAACAAAAGATGGAGTGTATTGCCGGGCCTGCTCACACAATCTGGTCAGCTTTCCCGCGCCTAAAGGAAAACACGAAGGAGGCCGCCCGCGCCAGCCCGGACAGGTAACCACCCGTGCTGCAAAACGCCGCTGCACCGGAGTCGCCCAGTGAGCGCCGCCGCATCGATCCTTCCCTTCGTCTGGGCCATCGGCGCCGAGCTGCCGGTCATGTCCGAGCCAGCCGACCTATCCAGCAAGCCCCTCGAACCGCACATGGCCTTCTATCGCAAATACACTGAGGCCATGTTGCGCCGCTACGTCCGCCTCTCCATGGAGGCGGGCAAGGTTCCATCGCTGCTCGGCCAGGAGATGTTTCGCGGAAAGGTGACCAACTGCCGCATCGGAAACTTCGACGACGTTGTCATCTTTCTGCATGACGTTGATCGCTGCCTGCAGAAGCTGGACCCGGAACAGCAGGACCTCATCTCCCGCGTCGGCCTGCAGCAATACACCATTATGGAAACAGCTACTTTGCTCAGCCTGCCGCCGCGTTCGATCGTTCGCCGCTACGGTCAGGCACTCGACCGGCTCACCCGCATCTTCCTCAGCGTCCAACTCCTCGAACCTCTAAATCCTGTCAAGGGGGTAAATTGTGAATATCTCACCTGAAATAGTCATTCCATGCGAGATAAAACTTTAAAATAGTTGGCCTAACAGTTTGGGTCAACCTGCTATCCTGAATAAGTTGAGTTAAGTAACGGGAGAGGCGCCGAGAGGCTGCCACTCCCGTTTCGCTTTTAAGATCACGCAAAACACAGTTCAGGAGGGGTCATGGAGTATGCAGCAGATCTGCATCGCCGAAGCACAAGTGCGCGCCCAGCAACCAGGTATGCCGAAGCGCGCCGTCAAGAATCGCTGGCGATGCATGCCATGGCAGTCGAATTTCCCCTGGTCCACGGCCATCCAAATCGCCTCCCGTTTGAAGGCGTGTTGACGCTGGTGGACGTGGCCAGCGACAAGGCTCCCAGCGGCGCGCGCGGTCATCGTGTGGTGCTGACGCGATCTGCGGCCGAAGCAGCTCTGCCGAGCCTTCTCGGCATGGCGGTCGACTACAAGGCCGGCTGGGATGGTCACGATGCGCGCCAAAAATGCGGCATCATCACCTCCGCCGAACTCGACGGACGCAGGCTGATGGTCGGCGGCTACGTCTTCTCAAAAGACTTCCCCGAGATCGAGCAGCGCCTCGGAATCGAAGGCGCCATGGGCATGAGCTACGAACTAGCCGACGCCCACGTTGCCGACATGAGCCTGCAGGTCTGGACGCTGACCAAGGCAACCTTCACCGGCGCCGCCATCCTGCTCCGCGAGAAAGCAGCCTACCGCGAAACCAGCTTCCGCCTCAGCCATGCACACTCGCGTGAACGCACCGTCCAGCGCCGCTCTCTATAGAACAACCACGGATTGCACGGATAAATACGGATAGAGCAATCGTTCTTAATCCGTGAAAATCCGTGTACATCCGTGGTTGTCTCCGTCTCAATTCGCGATTTCAGCAATCGAAAGGATCAATGTGACATTCATCAGCGTTCTGGAAGCAATCGGCAAGGGATTCGAAAAGGGATTCAAGTGGGCCGTC
>JANYLK010000115.1 GCA_025357875.1 Granulicella sp. | reverse complement strand
TTAAAGTGGTACGTGAGCTGGGTTCAGAACGTCGCGAGACAGTTCGGTCTCTATCTGCTGTGGGCGTAGGAGATTTGAAGAGGGCTGTCCTTAGTACGAGAGGACCGGGATGGACGAACCTCTTGTGTTCCAGTTGTCCTGTCAAGGGCACGGCTGGGTAGCGAAGTTCGGTTGTGATAACCGCTGAATGCATATAAGCGGGAAGCACGCTCTAAGATGAGATCTCCCAACCCAAAAGGGAAATGAAGGGCCCAGGAAGACCACCTGGTTGATAGGCTGGAGGTGGAAGCGCAGTAATGCGTGTAGCTTACCAGTACTAATCGCCCGTTCGGCTTGTCCATAGAATTTACTCTGCGCAGTGAGAAAGTCCACTGTTCTGGAGTTCATTCAACACAAGCCCTGTAGTTATACCTTGATGTTGGAGTAAAGTAAGACGTCTAATCCCAATCTATTCAGTTTTGAAAGATCGCATGAGCGAGATTTCAACAATTTGCCGGTGAGTTTACTACGAGGGTCACACCCGTTCCCATCCCGAACACGGAAGTTAAGCCTCGTTGGGCCGATGGTACTGCACGCGTAAGTGTGTGGGAGATTAGGTGATCGCCGGCATAATTCAAGAGCCCCATCCTACTCGGATGGGGCTTTTTGTTTGATTGTCCGAATCCGTTCGTCAAAGTTTGCTGGCGAAAGGGGGTTACCTGTTCTTCGTTCGCCGCTGCTCAATGGATTTGATCTACAGTAAGGCTATGGAAAGCATCTGGGCGACCCTCAAGAGCAATGCATATCGGCGAAGTGTGGGTCTTCTGATTGCTGTGCTCGCACTCATTCTCTTTTCATCGGCCAGCGCTCAGAAACCAACGATTACGGGCATCTCGCATGTAACTTTGTACGCCGACAACATCGCACAGTCCCGTCAGTTCTATGGCGAACTGCTGGGTTGGGAGCCTGTACCTGCAAACGGTGATCATGGCCTCCGCTTCTACCCAAACCATTCGCAGTATGTCGAACTGCTGCCGCCGCCCACTACAGGGCAAGCACATCGCGTCGATCTCGTGGCCTTTTCCACCAGCGATGCAGAGGGTTTGAGGCGACTTCTAGCTAGCAAGGGCGTAGCGGTACCATCTTCTATTACCGTCGATCGTGATGGCAGCCGAAGTTTCCTTGTACATGATCCCGAAGACAATCCAGTAGCATTCATGCAACAGGGACGAAGCATGCCCGCACCACTACCCGCAGCCCTGGCTCGACGGCTAAGCACCCACATCATGCACGCTGGATACCTCGTACATGACCGTGCCGCGCTCGACCACTTCTATAAAGACACGCTAGGATTTCACCTGTACTGGCAGGGGGGTGCCAAGGTGGGCGATGTGGACTGGGTTATGATGCAGGTGCCCGGCGGCACCGATTGGATCGAGTACATGCTGAACCTACCCGCCAATCCTTCCCGCGCACAGCTAGCCAGTGCGAATCACATTGCGCCGGGTGTCGTGAGTGTGGCCACGCTACAGCAGCGGCTCGAGCAGAGTGGTTGGAAGTCTCCCATAGGAAGGGATCCGCAAGTCTTAGGAGTCGACGGCAAGTTGCAGCTTGACCTCCACGACCCGGACGGTACTCGCATCGAGTTTATGGAGTTCACGCCGGTAAAGTCTCCCTGCTGCTCGCCCTACACCGGTGTGCAACCCACTCCGTCAACCGCTTGGTAAGTCATAAACATTCTCAAATGGAGGTAACTTGAAGCGATACCTGTTTGCGCTAATTGTTGCAACTCTTGCCTCACCTACATCCTCTTTTGCAAAAACCCACCATGACAAGCCGCCTCGCGTTGCTGCCTCGAGCACTTTCGACGCAGCAGCTGATAGGGCGCTCGCGACCATGACGATCCAGGCGCAGAAGATGGGGGTCGGTGGCGTTGCCCTCGTGTCCTACTTTCAGGGCGATACGATCCAGTCGTGGAGTTCGAAGATGACCGTTGTGGGCAGATATAAAGACCTGCAGACCGCGACCGACAAGGGTTCAAATCTTCTCGCCATCGCCTATGCCAAAGCCGCGGAGATGGCAGACACGCTCAAAGACAGCGGGAGCGGAGTCAGACCTCCAATGACCGGGGAGTTTGGCTGGAAAGGAGGCGTCATCGGACGCGTCAAATCGGGCTACTGGATCGTCGCCTTCAGTGGCGGAAAATCCGAAGACGATGTGGCAATCTCGCACGCGGGCTTTTCGGATCTGGAAACCGCACCGTAGTCAGACGACACGGAAGATACTGCGTTCCTATCTCGGAGGCAAAAAAAAGTTCTGACCACTACCGGCAAGGTTTGTCGGCAGTGGGCCTAGCGCAGGCAATCTCTGCTAACTACGTGTAAGTAATTGGACGGATGGAGCCGATGAGCGGAGTTGAACCGCTGACCTACTGATTACGAATCAGTTGCTCTACCAACTGAGCTACATCGGCGTGCCTAAGCTCATTCTAACTATTCCGGAAGCATTGCGCAAAGAACCTATCGTCCTAATGGGGCGACTGCTTTACTTCTTTAGTGTAAATAGCGCGGGAACTTGTTGAGGCCTAAGATGACGACCGTAAGTTTGTAGGACAATAAGGCATTGGCCCGCACCTCCAGAGATTGGATTTCATCCAACATGAGACCGGTCGAGCGACTAGCGGCAATGGATTGAGGAACTAAGGACAGTATGGCGGACGAGAGCACAGCACGCGTGGTCGGGATTGATCTGGGGACGACAAATTCGCTGGTGGCGTTCATGCAGGGCGATCAACCGACGATTATTCCTGGCGAGGACGGCAATCGGCTGGTTCCATCGGTGGTCGCGTTCGACCAGGAGCGCGGATTTGTGGTCGGGAACGCGGCGCGCGCTACGCTGCTGACCGACGCATCGAGCGCGGTATATTCCGCGAAAAGGCTGATGGGACGCGGCGTCGAGGATGTGCAGGAAGAGCTGAAGCTTTTTCCGTTCAAGCTGGTCGATGGCCTGCAGGTAGGTGATGTTTTGAAGGTTGAGGTCGGCGGTCTGCAACTCACTCCTCCAGAGATTTCTGCGTATGTGTTGCTGCAGTTGAAGAAGAACGCGGAGCGATTCTTTGGCGCGCCGGTGACGAAGGCGGTGATCACCGTTCCTGCATACTTCAACGATGCGCAGCGCCAGGCAACAAAGGATGCGGGACGCATTGCGGGGCTCGATGTATTGCGGCTTGTGAATGAGCCGACAGCGGCCGCGCTTGCATATGGACTGGACAAGCAACGCGATGGGTTGATCGCGGTGTATGACTTCGGTGGTGGCACGTTTGACATCTCGATTCTGAAGCTGCACGAGGGCATCTTCGAAGTGATCGCGACTGGTGGCGATACGCATCTCGGCGGCGATGACATCGATAATCTGCTGATCGCGATCGCGCTGGACGATATCGCTGGCGACGCGGAACTTGGTGCGGGTGAAGTTGCGATGAAACCCAGCGGCGAACTGGTGCAGGCCGTTCGCAAAGCGGTGATCGAAGCAAAGATTGTGCTGTCTGAGGGACATTCGGCGAAGCTGCAGGTCGCGTTGCCAGGTGGAAAACGTTATGCACGAGAGATTTCCCGTACGCAATTCGAAGAACTGATCGCGCCGATCATTGCGCGGACTGCGGCGCCGTGCAGGCAAGCGTTGAAGGACGCGAAGCTGGGCGCGGAGCAGATCGACGAGGTTGTGCTGGTCGGCGGATCGACGCGGATTCCGGCGGTGCGCGCCTTGGTGGACGAACTGTTTGGGCTAAGTGCTCGCGGGAAGAATCCGCATACGGAACTGAATCCCGATGA
>JANYLK010000092.1 GCA_025357875.1 Granulicella sp. | reverse complement strand
CCTGCCGGTGCTGGCCTACGACGGCGCGAATATGACTCAGATCGATGCGGGCGGCATTTTGGACATCGCGATGGCAGGCACCTCAGCTACTCTACTGGCCCGCAAGTGGGAGAGCGCACTCTTGGTGAACGTGGACAACGATACGCTGCGCCGAGTCCTTGATAATCCGGAGGCAATGGCCGCTGTAGAACGGATCGAAGGCTGGCGTTCGCTGGGCGACAACATCATCGAGACCATCATTAACAAGAGCGAGAAGGTCAAGGAACTCAAGAACAAAGCCACAAACAAGGAGCTGACGGAGAAAGAAAAGAAGCAGCTCACCGAAGAGGAAAAGGAATACAAGTCCAAGCGCAAGCTCGTACAGGAAAAGCTAATCAAGTTTGCGACGCGAATCCCTGCCTTCATGTACCTGACTGATTTTCGCGAGAACAAGCTGGAGGACGTGATCACGAAGCTTGAGCCTGGTTTGTTTCTAACCGTGACTGGTGTGACTGTGAAGGACTTTCACCTGCTCGTCCGCCTGAAGGTCTTCAATACCGAGCAGATGAATCAGGCGGTGTTCGCGTTCCGCCGCTACGAGGATGCCTCGCTGCAGTACACGGGTATTGAGAGCCATGAGGGGCTCACCCATTACGGGCTCTGGAGCACCGTTGTAGCAAAAGATTGAGGCGGCTAAAGAACTGGCTAACACCTGACGCTCTCAGCAAGGAACTTGGAGCACGTCCTTTCGGACAAACAACTTCTGTATTACGTGCATCAGATCGCCGCCTGAGACGAAAACCATGTCGCCAATTCCAATTCGCCTTGCTAGGGACGGTAGCATCCTTCCTGAAGACCGTTGTCGATACCGAGTCACCGCAACGCGTATTTTTGTAGGCGTATTTCTCCTTCATATCTTGATGCTCGCCCATGTGATTTACAAATAGCAGTGGGATCGCACCAATCCAATCATCCGATCAGAGTGCCGCTTGATCCGTCGGAGCGTCCCTACTCCGTATATTCGAAGCCCTTTGATTTTGGCTGCCGCTCTATTCGCTTACGGGCGGAAGACAATGTAATCGTCTTCCGCAGAGGTGTAGATACCTCTTCTGTCCGCTGAGCCCGAAGCTCGGCTGCTAGGTTTGCCTTCAGGGCGGCCAGACTGGTCTGGGCCACCGCGGTTGTCGTCATCAACCAAACGCGGCGATCCGTCTCCGACCTCTTGACCTGGATCCAACCCACCTTCTTTTTCCCAAGTTTCTCCATCAGCTTCGACAGTCGAGGTTGGGCGATCCCCAGTTGTCGTTTCAACTCCGACTGTTGGATTCCACCCTCTCGTAAGCCCAAGGTCAAGAGGCGAACCACCAAGCTAGATTCCTGACGCAATAAGCGGTCTGGAACCTCGGACCACCAGTTGGACCAGACCCGCACGAACGCGTCGAACACTTTTTCAATCTTGGGGGCCATTGGTCCTCATATACATTCCATTTGGCATATATCTTACACCTTCAACCGCACTACAAAGATACATTCCATATGGCATATAACTCAACAGCATCAACAACCTGGTGGCCCAACAGCCACCATCTCTGGAGAAAACGCATGAAGAAAATACCAGTAAGTAATACGCCCGTTCCGGACGACGATCTTGAATCGCCCGATCCGTTCGCTTGGCCAAGAAGGCCCACCTTGACTCTCGTTCAACAACCATTTGACTTCGAAGCAGTTGAAACAGAGGGCGATACTCCATGCGACTAGCTCTACTACGCGTCCTCGCCTGGCTGTTTCCGCTGTTCTTGTTCACGTTGGCCTTATACATCTGCGAAAAGGAGTTCGATAGGTTGTTCGGCGGTAGGCAGTCGATCAGCCTTTCTTGTCCGATTCGCGGTCTCCTTGGGCCACCTTCAGGTCGTTAGGCTGGACCCTTCCCCGGAAGACTCGCTCTCAAATCCGCACGCCAATCGTGCGTTTTCACTGCAATGTTTGGCTCACCCCACCGGCAATGAGACGCTCCTCGTGTCGGGCAGGACTTATCAGCGCAAGAGGCCGCGAGCAATGAGCTCGGGCGGAGCCTAGGCGCTGACATTCCACCGGCAATTTAGGAGAGCCGCATGACCAGTTCAACCACGAAGTACCCGCTCCTCGAAGAGATCCTTGCCATCAAGGATCTTCCCCTTCAACCGACGTACACCATCCGCAACATCGCAGTCATCTTCGGCGTCACCGCCCGGGCAATCCAGAACCGCGTCGCGTCTGGGCAACTCACCCCACGCGACCTGCCTGGCCGGGCCCGGTTCCTCAACCAGGACGTCGAGGCCTTTCTCGTGGCCAGCCGCAAGGAGGCTGACTGACGTGCAGACAACGACAAACCGTATTCCCCTCCTCCGTTCGATCAGTCGTCGGCAACAGATTGCCGCCGGCTGCTCGTACCGAGAGGTTCTAAACCCTTCGGTATATCGCCATCTTGTACACGAAGTGACCAGGCCCGCAGTGAACTTCACCGAGCTTCTGACTGCTACGGATTTTATATGCAGTTTTCCGATGTCCTTCCAAAGGATCAATAACCAGGAGATGCATATATGAATACGTCAGTTCTTCCGTTTGGTACGCAGATTGCTTCTGAAGTACTCGATGCTTCCGTGAACGACACACCCGAGGTAATAGACCTCGAAACTGTAGGCGATCTTCTGGATCGATTGGCGACGAATCCTCCTCGGTCGTTTGTATCCGTCAGACGAACGCATGTTGACAGCTACAGATTTCTAGCGGCCCATGCGGTGGGCGTGAGTTGTGGAAGTCTGTGGATGGATAAGTTGGCGAGTCCTGGCAGGACAGCGGCGAGGTAATCGCGGACGGGGATTTT